>NZ_CP035291.1:0-314702 GCF_006094395.1 Staphylococcus haemolyticus
ATGTCAGAACAAGAAATTTGGAAAAAAGTATTAGAAGTTGCTGAATCAGAAATATCTAAATCGACATTTAATACTTTTTTGAAAGATACAGAACTCAAAGAAATTCGTGATAATGTTGCAATCATCTTTGTAATTCATGAATTTTACGCAGAATGGTTAAATTCAAACTACAAAGAAGTAATCCAAACAATTATGAAAGATGTTATTGGTTATGAAGTTGAACCCAAATTTTTCACTGCTGAACAATTAGCTGAACTTGATGAGACAAGTCGTAAATCTAACACGCCAAGCGAACCTCAACGTCAAATCATTGAAGATGGTCATGAAGGCACAGATCAATTCAATACTCACAATACATTTGATACTTTCGTCATTGGACCTGGCAATAGATTTCCACACGCAGCAAGTCTTGCAGTTGCTGAAGCACCAGCACAAGCATACAACCCTCTATTTATATATGGTGGCGTTGGTCTTGGTAAGACACATCTTATGCATGCGATCGGTCATCATGTTCTTAGCAATCAACCAAATGCTAAAGTACTATATACTTCAAGTGAAAAATTCACAAATGACTTCATCAAATCAATTCGTAACAATGAACCTGAAGCCTTTAGAGAAAAGTATAGAAACATCGACGTGTTACTGATTGATGACATTCAATTTATTCAGAATAAAGAACAAACGCAAGAAGAGTTCTTCCATACATTTAATGAATTACATCAAAATAAGAAGCAAATTGTCATTTCAAGTGACCGTCCACCTAAAGAAATTGCAAAATTAGAAGACCGTTTACGTTCACGTTTCGAATGGGGATTAATCGTTGATATTACTCCTCCTGATTATGAAACGCGTATGGCGATTCTTCAGAAAAAAATCGAAGAAGAGAATTTAGAAATTCCTGCTGAAGCTTTAAATTATATTGCTAATCAAATTCAATCAAACATCCGTGAATTAGAAGGCGCACTCACACGTTTGCTTGCCTATTCTAAACTTCAAGGAAGACCTATAACGACTGAATTAGCAGCAGAAGCGCTCAAAGATATTATTCAAGTTCCTAAATCTAAAAAAATTACAATTCAAGATATTCAAAAAGTCGTTGGACACTACTACAACGTTCGCATCGAAGATTTCAGTGCAAAAAAACGTACAAAATCAATTGCTTATCCACGTCAAATCGCGATGTATTTATCAAGAGAACTTACTGATTTTTCATTACCTAAGATTGGTGAAGAATTCGGTGGTCGAGATCATACGACAGTGATTCATGCGCACGAAAAAATCGCTAAAGATATTAAAGCCGATACAATTTTTAAACAAGAGGTTGAAGATTTAGAAAAAGAAATTCGCAACCAATAAGATTAAAGTTGAAAACTGTTATACAACAGATTATGAAATGATAAAGTGGGAAATAAAAATAGTGACAAGTTATTATGGTATAAGAAGCATTAATTAATGATAAGCGTCATAAATATTTTATTCGTAATTGTGGATAATGTTTAAAAGTAATACACAGCATCAACAGTTTATCCACATGTGTATAACTTTGGCACATAAGGATTTTCTTAACATATCCACTAATCCACAAGCCCTACTACTATTACTATGAATTTAAAACCTATATAATTATATATAAACGACTGGAAGGAGTTTAAATTAATGATGGAATTCACAATTAGAAGAGATTATTTTATTAATCAATTAAATGACACATTAAAAGCCATCTCACCAAGAACAACATTACCAATTTTAACGGGTATCAAAATCGATGCTAAAGATAACGAAGTCATTCTTACTGGTTCAGATTCTGAGATATCTATTGAAATTACAATCCCTAAACAAGTAGATGGTGAGGATATTGTCACTATTTCTGAAACAGGTTCAGTTGTACTTCCTGGTCGTTTCTTCGTAGATATTATTAAAAAACTACCAGGTAAAGATGTTAAATTATCAACAAATGAACAATTTCAAACACTGATTACTTCAGGACATTCTGAATTTAACTTAAGTGGTTTAGATCCTGATCAATATCCATTATTACCTCAAGTATCACGTGATGATGCAATTCAATTATCAGTAAAAGTATTAAAAAATATCATTGCACAAACAAATTTCGCAGTGTCCACCTCAGAAACACGCCCAGTACTTACTGGTGTTAACTGGCTTATACAAGATAATGAATTAATATGCACTGCGACCGATTCACACCGCTTGGCTGTAAGAAAGTTAAAATTAGAAGATGACTCTGAAAACAAAAATGTCATCATTCCAGGTAAAGCTTTATCAGAATTAAATAAAATTATGAGTGATAGCGATGAAGAGATTGATATTTTCTTTGCTTCAAATCAAGTTTTATTTAAAGTTGGAAATGTAAACTTTATTTCTCGCTTATTAGAAGGACATTATCCTGATACAACACGTTTATTCCCTGAGAATTACGAAATAAAATTAGGCTTAGACAACGGTGAATTCTATCACGCAATCGATCGTGCTTCTTTATTGGCACGAGAAGGTGGCAACAATGTTATTAAGTTAAGTACGGGTAATGATGTTGTAGAATTATCATCTACGTCACCTGAGATTGGTACTGTAAAAGAAGAAGTTACAGCAACGGATGTAGAGGGTGGCAACTTGAAGATTTCTTTCAACTCTCGTTATATGATGGATGCGTTAAAAGCGATTGATAATGATGAAGTTGAAGTTGAATTCTTTGGTACGATGAAACCGTTCATCCTTAAACCAAAAGAAGATGATTCTGTCACTCAATTAATTTTACCAATTAGAACGTATTAGTTTTAAAAGGTATTAATTTGGAGTTACGACGAATTCAAAAGAAATTCTGTCGTAACTCCTTTTAAATTTAAACTCATTCAGCCTTCAATATAGACACAAAAGTTAATCACTAGTGGATAACTCTAAATAATATATCATCAAGCTAAAATGGCCCTTAAAATTAAAAATCAGGCTATTCTCTATACAACCTCATTTGTAATCTTCAATTTTCTTTAAAAAGGCCGCTTCAAATTGAAAAATATAGCTAATTTTCCTACTAAAATTAAATATGTAAAAAGATATTGTGAAGTAAACGGTTTCACATTCCATTTTAAATGAAATTTAAACCTAAAAAAGGTATAATATATTAATGACACATAAAGAAACGGAGTGATTATTTTGGTTCAAGAAGTAGTAGTTGAAGGCGATATTACGTTAGGCCAATTTCTTAAAACGGAAGGCATTATTGAATCAGGTGGACAAGCTAAATGGTTCTTACAAGATGTTGAAGTTCTAATTAATGGCGAGCGCGAAACACGTCGCGGTAAAAAACTAGCTAACCAAGATCGAATTGATTTCCCAGATATCCCTGAAATTGATTCTGTAATCATTATTCATCAAGGTGAACAATGAAACTTAAAACACTCCAATTAGAAAATTATCGTAACTATGAAGAAGTTACGCTCGAATGTCATCCTGATGTGAATATTCTGATCGGAGAAAATGCACAAGGGAAGACGAATTTGCTTGAATCAATTTACACATTAGCTTTAGCCAAAAGTCATCGTACATCGAATGATAAGGAGCTTATACGGTTTAACTCAGAGTATGCTAAAATAGAGGGTGTACTAAATTATAGACATGGAACGATGCCACTAACGATGTTTATAACTAAAAAAGGTAAACAAGTAAAAGTGAACCACTTAGAACAAAGTCGACTAACTCAGTATGTTGGACATCTTAACGTGGTTCTTTTTGCGCCAGAAGATTTAAATATTGTCAAAGGCTCCCCTCAGATACGAAGACGCTTTATTGATATGGAATTAGGTCAGATATCTGCAGTATATTTAAATGATTTGGCTCAATACCAGCGTATTCTCAAACAGAAGAATAATTACTTAAAGCAACTGCAATTGGGCCAGAAGCAAGACACTACAATGTTAGAAGTCTTAAACCAACAATTTGCACAATATGCTTTAAATGTAACGTTGAGACGAGAGCATTTCATCAAAGAATTAGAATCATTGGCTAAACCGATTCATGCAGGTATCACGAATGAGAGAGAAACGTTGTCATTAACTTATTTACCAAGTATTAAACTCAGTGATATGAGCAAAGATGAACAGACGTTATTGGACGAAGTGATTACGCTATTGAATGACAATATTAAGCGAGAAATGGATAGAGGCGTCTGTTTATTTGGACCACATAGAGATGATTTGGGCTTTAATGTAAATGATATGGATGCACAAACATATGGATCCCAAGGGCAACAACGTACGACTGCATTATCCATTAAATTAGCAGAAATAGAGTTAATGAATATTGAAGTTGGAGAATATCCAATCTTATTATTGGATGATGTGTTAAGCGAATTAGATGATTCTCGACAAACACATCTATTAAGCACGATTCAACATAAAGTACAAACCTTTGTAACAACAACATCTGTTGACGGCATAGATCATGAAATTATGAATAATGCTAAGCTTTATCGAATCAATCAAGGTGAAATTATAAAGTAATAGAAAGTGATGGTGAATACATTGTCAGATGTAAACAACACAGATAACTATGGTGCTGGACAGATACAGGTATTAGAAGGGTTAGAAGCCGTTCGTAAAAGACCTGGTATGTATATAGGGTCAACTTCAGAAAGAGGTTTGCACCACTTAGTATGGGAAATCGTGGATAACAGTATCGACGAGGCACTTGCTGGTTATGCAAATCAAATCGAAGTTATTATTGAAAAAGACAATTGGATTAAAGTAACTGACAATGGTCGAGGCATTCCTGTTGATATTCAAGAAAAAATGGGTCGTCCAGCAGTTGAAGTTATCTTAACTGTACTGCATGCTGGTGGTAAATTCGGCGGTGGCGGTTATAAAGTATCTGGTGGTCTACATGGTGTAGGTTCTTCAGTTGTTAACGCTTTGTCTGAAGACTTAGAGGTATACGTTCATCGTAACGATACAATCTATCATCAAGCATATAAAAAAGGTGTACCTCAATTTGATCTTAAAGAAGTAGGTAGCACTGATAAAACAGGTACAGTCATTCGCTTTAAAGCAGATGGTGAAATATTCACTGAAACAACTGTTTATAACTATGAAACGCTACAAAAGCGTATTAGAGAGCTTGCATTCTTGAACAAAGGTATTTCAATCACTTTAAGAGATGAGCGTGAAGATGTAGAGCAACGCGAAGATACATATCACTATGAAGGCGGTATTAAATCTTACGTTGAACTATTAAACGAAAATAAAGAGCCTATTCATGAAGAACCTATTTATATTCATCAAACTAAAGATGATGTAGAAATAGAAATCGCTATGCAATATAACAGCGGTTATGCAACGAACTTATTATCTTATGCGAATAATATTCATACTTATGAAGGTGGTACGCATGAAGATGGTTTCAAACGTGCCTTAACGCGTATATTAAATAGCTATGGAACACAAAGTAAGATTATCAAAGACGATAAAGAAAGATTGTCTGGTGAAGATACACGTGAAGGTTTAACAGCCGTCGTATCAATTAAACATGGTGATCCTCAATTCGAAGGACAAACTAAAACGAAATTAGGTAACTCTGAAGTACGTCAAATTGTTGATCGATTGTTTGCTGAGCATTTTGAACGTTTCTTATATGAACATCCAAATGTTGCACGCATCGTTGTTGAAAAAGGAATTATGGCATCACGTGCACGTGTCGCAGCTAAGAAAGCACGTGAAGTGACACGTCGTAAATCAGCTTTAGAAATTTCAAGCTTACCAGGTAAACTTGCAGACTGTTCAAGTAAGAAACCTGAAGAAAGTGAAATCTTCCTAGTAGAGGGTGACTCTGCCGGGGGGTCTACAAAAGAAGGTCGTGACTCTAAAACACAAGCCATTTTGCCATTAAGAGGTAAAATCTTAAACGTTGAAAAAGCACGTTTAGATCGTATTCTTAATAATAATGAAATACGTCAAATGATTACAGCCTTTGGTACTGGTATTGGTGGCGAGTTCGATATCTCTAAAGCACGTTATCATAAAATTGTAATCATGACAGATGCTGATGTGGATGGCGCGCATATTAGAACTTTATTACTAACGTTCTTCTATCGTTTCATGAGACCACTAATCGAAGCGGGATATGTGTATATTGCACAACCGCCATTGTATAAATTGGCACAAGGCAAACAAAAATATTATGTATTTAATGATCGTGAACTTGATAAATTGAAATCAGAATTAAGTCCTACACCTAAATGGCAAATATCACGTTATAAAGGTTTAGGAGAAATGAATGCGGATCAATTATGGGAAACGACTATGAATCCTGAAAACCGTATGATGTTACAAGTTAAATTAGAAGATGCGATTGAAGCGGACCAAACATTTGAAATGTTAATGGGCGATGTAGTTGAAAATCGTAGACAATTTATCGAAGACAATGCAGTATATGCGAACTTGGATTTCTAAGTTAACGTCTAGTATTGAAAATCTTGAAGACTGTACAGCATAATGACTTGCAGTCTTGCTATTTTAAGTGAATTGATTATAGAAGGAGGATATCTTGATGGCTGACTTACCTCAATCAAGAATAAATGAACGAAATATAACCAGCGAGATGCGCGAATCATTCTTAGACTATGCAATGAGCGTTATCGTTTCACGTGCGTTACCTGATGTACGTGATGGTTTAAAACCTGTACACCGTCGTATCTTATATGGCTTAAATGAACAAGGTATGACCCCTGATAAACCATATAAAAAATCAGCACGTATCGTTGGGGATGTAATGGGTAAATATCACCCTCACGGAGACTCATCAATCTATGATGCCATGGTCAGAATGGCACAAACATTCAGTTATCGTTATCCACTTGTCGATGGTCAAGGTAACTTTGGTTCAATGGACGGCGATGGTGCCGCTGCCATGCGTTATACTGAAGCGAAGATGACTAAGATTACGTTAGAATTACTGCGTGATATTAACAAAGATACAATTGATTTTCTAGATAACTATGATGGTACTGAAAGAGAGCCGGAAGTCTTACCTTCTCGTTTCCCTAACTTATTAGTTAATGGTGCATCAGGTATCGCTGTAGGTATGGCAACAAATATTCCTCCTCACAATTTAACTGAAGTCATCAACGGTGTTTTACATTTAAGTAAGAATCCAGATGTAACGATTGCAGAACTTATGGAAGATATTCAAGGTCCTGATTTTCCAACAGCTGGTTTAATTCTAGGGAAAAGTGGCATCCGACGTGCTTATGAAACAGGTCGAGGATCAATTCAAATGCGTGCACGTGCGGAAATTGAAGAGCGAGGTGGCGGTCGCCAACGTATCGTAGTGACTCAAATTCCGTATCAAGTTAATAAAGCGCGTATGATTGAGAAGATTGCAGAACTTGTTCGTGAAAAGAAAATTGAAGGTATTACTGATTTACGTGATGAAACAAGTTTACGTACTGGCGTTAGAGTAGTAATCGATGTTCGTAAAGATGCAAATGCCAATGTTATTTTAAACAATTTATATAAACAGACACCATTACAAACTTCATTTGGTGTTAATATGATTGCACTTGTTAATGGACGTCCAAAATTAATCAATTTAAAACAAGCTTTAGTTGAATATTTAGAACATCAAAAGACAGTTGTACGTCGTCGTACTGAATACAACTTGAAAAAAGCGAAAGACCGAGCACATATCTTAGAAGGTTTGCGTATAGCGTTAGATCATATCGATGAGATTATTACGACAATTCGTGAATCAGAAACAGATAAAGTCGCTATGGAAACATTGCAAGAGCGTTTTAAATTGTCTGAACGTCAAGCGCAAGCTATTTTAGATATGCGTTTGAGACGTTTAACTGGTTTAGAACGAGATAAAATTGAAAATGAATACAACGAATTACTCGGTTATATTTCTGAACTTGAAGAAATCTTAGCCGATGACGAAGTTTTACTTCAATTAGTTCGTGATGAGTTAACCGATATTAAAGAACGTTTTGGTGACGAACGTCGTACAGAAATTCAATTAGGTGGCTTAGATGATTTAGAAGATGAAGATTTAATTCCTGAAGAACAAATCGTCATCACATTGAGCCATAATAACTATATTAAACGTTTACCAGTTTCAACGTATCGTTCACAACACCGTGGCGGACGCGGCGTTCAAGGTATGAATACATTGGAAGAAGATTTCGTAAGTCAACTTGTAACGTTAAGTACACATGACCACGTTCTATTCTTCACGAATAAAGGTCGTGTTTATAAACTTAAAGGCTACGAAGTTCCAGAATTATCTCGCCAATCTAAAGGTATTCCAGTCATCAATGCCATTGAATTAGATAATGATGAAACAATCAGTACGATGATTGCTGTTAGAAACCTTGAAGATGAAGATAGTTACTTAGTATTTGCAACTAAAAATGGTATTGTGAAACGTTCTGCTTTAAGCAATTTCTCACATATCAATAAGAACGGTAAGATTGCGATTGGGTTCAAAGAAGACGATGAATTAATTGCAGTACGTCTTACAGATGGTAACCAAGATATCTTAATTGGAACATCCCATGCTTCATTAATTAGATTTGCAGAAACAAGTTTACGTCCATTAGGTCGTACTGCTGCAGGTGTAAGAGGTATCTCATTACGTGAAGATGATGTCGTTGTAGGTTTAGATGTTGCACATGCCGATAGCGAAGATGAAGTGCTAGTCGTCACTGAAAATGGATATGGTAAACGTACGCCAGTGAGTGAATATCGCTTATCAAATCGTGGTGGTAAAGGTATCAAGACTGCCAAGATTACTGAACGTAATGGTAATATCGTTTGTATCACAACTGTTAATGGCGAAGAAGACTTAATGATTGTTACAAATAGTGGTGTTATCATTCGTTTAGAAGTAGAAGATATTTCTCAAAATGGTCGTGCAACTCAAGGTGTTCGCTTAATGAAACTAGGCGATGATCAATTTGTATCAACAGTTGCTAAAGTTATTGATAAAACAGAAGATGAAGATGCGACTGAGGCTGCTCAAACTGAAAATGGTGAATCAAATGCAGAGAGTACTGAAAGTCCTAGTGAAGAAGTAATTGACGATGATACACCAGGTAACGCACTTCATACTGAAGCGGACGAAGAAACTACAGTTTCATCTGAGGATGACTCAACAGATGAACGTATTGAAGTTAGACAAGACTTCATGGATCGTGTAAATGAAGACATTGAAAATGCATCTAACAATGATGAAGATGACGAAAACTAAATAATAGAAGGTTAATCTATAATAGAAAGTTACAACAATATTGATTCCTTCAACAAACAAGACTTCCCTGATACCAGGGAAGTCTTGTTTTTATAGCTTATTTAGTTTTCTAATTCTTTCATAGCGTATGGAATTTCACTAATTAAACGTGAAGGTGGTACGACATACATAGATTCAGATAACTTTTCTCCAATAAAACTATGCGTATAAGTTGCGCTTGTTATCGCATCTCTAAAATCATCAAATTGTCCAACAAAGCTTGTAATCATACCAGCTAATGTATCTCCCATGCCACCAGTCGCCATTGCCGGTGTACCAATGGCAAGTCTATATTCTTTGTCTTTGAAGAATATTTCAGTACCGTGTTTTTTCAATACAACTGCAGCACCTAACTTATCTACAGCTTCTCTATTACGTTCATAAGTTTGTTCTTCAATAGGGATACCACTCAAACGTTCCCATTCCTTTTGATGTGGCGTGAAGATAACACGGCAAGTTGGGATATCAGGTTTTAATTTACTAAATATCGTTATAGCATCACCATCAACAATTAAGTTTTGATGTGGCTGAATATTTTGTAGTAAAAATGTAATTGCGTTATTACCTTTAAAATCGATACCTAAGCCTGGTCCAATCAAAATACTATCTGTGTTCTCAATCATTTTAGTTAACATTTTAGTGTCGTTAATATCGATAACCATTGCTTCTGGGCAACGAGAATGAAGTGCAGCATGATTTGTAGGATGTGTAGCTACTGTAATTAATCCACTTCCACTATAAACACACGCACGCGCAGCCAACATGATTGCGCCCCCTAAATTGGCACTCCCACCTATAAGTAAAATCTTTCCATAGTCACCTTTATGTGTCTCTTCTTTTCTTTTCGGAATATTAACTGTTGTTAATGTTTCCATGAATTAAACCCTCCCTTGAAGACGTTTCGAACGTATAATACTAAATTGTAAAAATGTGATTACTGTCAATTCTATATATAACTCAAATTTCAAGTGACGATGAGATGCGTAGCGAAAGCATCAACAACTAACTCGCCTGTTAAGTTTTAAATTTGAATGTTTGTTTATGACCTTTTTAAATACAATAGAAAATATTATACCTGTGGATGACTTTCGTCAACACTATTATGAAGATTATTTTGTAATGAATGATGGGAAGTGATTATGTTGGCTAATAGAGGGTGTTTACAACTAGCATGAATTAATATTATTTACCATTTACTTGCTAATTATAAAGGAGTTTGCTATATTAAAAATAACTTAATAAGTTATTGTTCGTGGGACAAGTAACATAGTCAATTAATTTCAGAGAGCTTGTGTTGAGTGTGAACAAGTAATTGATTGTTATGCGAATCTACCTACAATTGTGAACAACCGGTAATAACCGTTATTTTAAGGAAAGTGCAATTTGATACATATGTAGTGTTAAATTGTTAAATAGGGTGGCAACGCGTAGACCACGTCCCTTGTGAAGGGGATGTGGTCTTTTTTTATTGAAAATACGCATGTTATCCGAAATTAAATTTTTCAAAAATTGGGAAGGATGAATATTACATGTTAGACATTAGACTATTTAGAGAGCAAGCAGACACAGTTAAGAGCAAAATTGAACTACGTGGAGATGATCCTAAAGTAGTTGACGAAGTATTAGAATTAGATAACGAACGTCGTCAATTAATCGGTAAAACTGAAGAAATGAAAGCACGTCGTAACAAAGTAAGTGAAGAAATCGCTGAAAAGAAACGTAACAAAGAAAATGCAGACGACGTCATCAAAGAAATGCGTGAACTTGGTGACGAAATCAAAGAAAACGACGCTAAACTTAACGAAGTGGATAATAAAGTTAGAGATATCTTAATTCGTATCCCTAACCTAATTGCTGAAGATGTACCACAAGGGGATTCTGATGAAGAAAACGTTGAAGTTAAAAAATGGGGTACACCTCGTGAATTTGACTTTGAACCTAAAGCACACTGGGACTTAGTAGAAGAATTAAAAATGGCAGACTTTGAACGTGCTGCAAAAATTTCAGGTGCGCGTTTCGTATACTTAACTAAAGATGGTGCATTATTAGAACGTGCATTAATGAACTACATGCTTACTAAACATACAACGCAACACGGTTATACTGAAATGATGACACCTCAATTAGTTAACGCAGATACAATGTTTGGTACTGGTCAATTACCTAAATTTGAAGAAGATTTATTCAAAGTTGAAAAAGAAGGTTTATACACAATTCCAACTGCAGAAGTTCCATTAACTAACTTCTACAGAGATGAAATCATCCAACCAGGCGTATTACCAGAAAAATTCACTGCACAAACAGCTTGTTTCCGTAGTGAAGCAGGATCAGCTGGTAGAGATACAAGAGGTTTAATCCGTTTACACCAATTCGACAAAGTTGAAATGGTTCGTATCGAAAAACCTGAAGATTCTTGGGACGCTTTAGAAGATATGACACAAAATGCTGAAGCAATTCTTGAAGAATTAGGTTTACCATATCGTCGTGTTATCTTATGTACTGGCGACATCGGTTTCAGTGCTAGTAAAACATACGACTTAGAGGTATGGTTACCAAGTTATGACAACTATAAAGAAATTAGTTCTTGCTCAAACTGTACTGATTTCCAAGCGCGTCGTGCTAACATCCGCTTCAAACGTGATGCCGCTTCTAAACCAGAATTAGCACATACTTTAAATGGTAGTGGACTTGCTGTAGGTCGTACATTTGCAGCTATCGTTGAAAACTATCAAAATGCAGATGGTTCAATCACAATTCCAGAAGCATTAGTACCATTTATGGGTGGTAAAACTGAAATCCGTCCTGTTAATGGCTAATTCATGAATAAGTCATAAATCTAGGACAAAATGAATATGTTAGGGCTACATCGAAATTCGCAGTAGCCGACTAAACTGAGAAAATGCTCTTACCGAGCTTTTCTCAGTTTTTTTTTATCCTTACATATGAAATTCTAATATATTAAATTTAGTCCATATCCTCTTAGTATATTTCTAATAATTAATTGCATAAAATTCCACTTTTTCTTAATAAAGGGATGAAGTTAAAAGGGGTATTTTAGACTGCTTTCCAAGAGGTAAATCAACCGTTATAGTCAAAAAATAGACACATTTAAAATCCTTTCAAATCAATACTTCTAAGTAGTCTTTCAGTCTAACATCACACAACCCTGCGTCTAATGTTGTTGCTACTCTAGCATCCGTATATTAGACTAAAATTATTAGTATATTACTTTATAAAATTAAACAGAATAAAGGAGGTTACAAAGATGACATCACATGTGACATTTAAACAGGGCGTTAAAGAATGTATACCTACTTTATTAGGCTACGTTGGAATTGGACTATCATTTGGAATAGTGGCGGCTTCACAACACTTTAGTATTATCGAAATACTATTATTATGTTTGCTTGTGTATGCTGGTGCAGCACAATTTATTATATGTGCGCTTGTGGCTACTGGAACACCGATTTCTGCCATTGTTCTTACAACATTGATTGTCAATTCACGTTTCTTCCTACTTTCAATGACGTTGGCACCTAATTATAAAGATTATGGTATTTGGAATCGACTAGGCTTATCTTCAATTTTGACAGATGAAACCTTTGGCGTTGCAATCACACCTCATTTAAAAGGGGAGAAGATAAACGATCGTTGGTTACATGGATTGAATCTAACTGCATATTCATTTTGGGCACTAGCAAGTATTGTTGGTGCGTTACTTGGTAAATACATATCTAATCCAGATATGTTAGGTCTCGATTTTGCGATTACCGCGATGTTTATCTTTTTAACAATGGCACAATTTGAATCAATCACTTCATCTAAACTTAGAATTTACATAGTACTTATCGTATTTGTCATCGTGATGATGCTCAGTTTAAGCTGGTTTATGCCGTCATACGTAGCAATTTTAATTGCATCTATGTTAGCAGCAACATTAGGGGTGGTGATGGATAAATGACGACATCTTGGCACATGTTTATATTAATCGTGTTATGTGGAATTGTAACTTTAATTATTCGAGTAGTTCCATTCTTAATGATTTCACGTATTCAACTTTCAGAAACGGTAATCAAATGGTTATCGTTTATACCAATTACATTATTTACAGCACTCATCTTAGATGGCATTATTGAGCAACAAGAGGGCGTAGCAGGCTATACACTCAATATCCCATTTGTTTTAGTAACAATTCCAACTGTTTTTGTTGCGCTTTTTACACGAAGTCTTACGACAACCATTCTAGTGGGGATTGTTCTTATAGCAGGTTTACGTTTCTTCTTTTAGAAAAGGTAGGACCTAACAACTAACAATTGAAGTTGGTTATACAATTAGATACAATAAAAGTCTAGAACATAAATGGTACATTGATACTATTTTATAAATACGCAGTAAATGAATAGAGATAAAAAACTTATTAAGAGAAGTGGAGGGACACGGCCCTGAGAAACTTCAGCAACCGGCGATGCATACGCACGGTGCTACTACCAACGAGATACTCGAATGATAAGTAATGGAGACAAATCGCCTCATACTTTAAGAATAGAGTATAGGCGATTTTTTTATTTAAAAGGAGGTAATCGCATGACCAATTACACAGTAGAAACATTAAATCTAGGACCCTTTACAACTGAATCAGGTGAAATGATTGATAATTTACAATTGCGTTATGAACATGTAGGCTATGCTGGTCAACCGCTTGTTGTAGTGTGTCACGCACTTACTGGTAATCATCTAACATATGGCACAGATGACGAGCCTGGTTGGTGGCGTGAAATTATAGACGGTGGTTATATGCCGATTTATGATTATCAATTTCTAACGTTTAATGTTATTGGTAGTCCCTTTGGTTCAAGTTCTCCTTTAACTAATCCAAATTTTCCAAAGCATTTAACTTTGAGAGATATTGTAAAAGCTATTGAACTGGGCATACACGCACTTGGTTTCAACAAGATTAATATTTTAATTGGTGGTAGCCTAGGTGGCATGCAAGTCATGGAGCTTCTATATAATCACCAATTCGAAGTGGATAAGGCGGTTATTCTAGCAGCAACTGATAAGACGTCATCATATAGTCGTGCTTTCAATGAAATTGCACGAGAAGCGATTCATATTGGTGGCAAAGAAGGTCTTAGTATTGCGCGACAATTAGGCTTTCTAACGTATCGTTCATCTAAAAGTTATGACCAACGCTTTTCACCAGATGAAGTGGTGAGTTATCAACGACATCAAGGTAATAAATTTAAAGAAACGTATGATTTGTCATGTTATTTAACAATGCTAAATGTATTAGATAGCCATAATGTTGATCGCGGACGTACTAATGTAGATGATGTTTATCAATCTCTGGATACTAAGGTCTTAACAATGGGCTTTACAGATGATTTATTATATCCAGATGATCAAGTGAGGGCAGTAGGGGAGCGATTTAAATATCATCGTCATTTCTTTGTTCCAGATAATGTAGGTCATGATGGCTTTTTATTAAATTTTAATGATTGGGCACCTAACTTGTATCATTTTCTTAAAGTAACGAAATTTAAGCGGAAATAGACGAAACGGGTAGGTCGCTATGGAAGTAAAAACACATTGTTATAGTCTTATGCTATACCTCAATCTTCACAATTTGTTTTAATTTTGCTTAGAGGTTAAAATAGAAGTTATAGTCAAAATAGTATAGGAGTGGCGAATTTGTTTTCAAAAGTACATCCTAAAGCAACAATTATAGGAACAATTGCACTTGTTATGGTTGCTTTAGTTACGTATGTATTACCAGTACTTGGATTAATTCTATGTTTATTCGCTACAATTCCAGGTATTATTTTATGGAATAAGTCTATTCCATCATTTGGAATTGGAGCTTTGATCACAGTAATTCTTACCACATTGTTGGGTAATACATTTGTATTAAGTGCCATGATTTTAGTTTTAATACTTAGCTTTATTATTGGCCAATTATTGAAAGAACGTGCCTCTAAAGAACGCATCTTATTTATAGCTACAACATATTTAAGTATATTTACTTTAGTCGCATTTATGTTATTACAAACGTTTAAAAAGATACCTAGCGCTACGACATTAATTAAGCCTTTTAAAGATACAATGCATAATGCTGTTGTAACATCAGGTGTTGAAGCAGATTATAAAACAATCTTAGAAGAAGGCTTCCGTCAAATGGCAGTTCAACTTCCAAGTTTTATTATCATTACGGTCTTTATTTTAGTCTTAATTAACTTAATTATTACATTTCCAATTCTTCGTAAATTTAAAGTAGCTACACCAATTTTTAAACCTTTATTTGCTTGGCAGCTTAACCGTTCATTACTGTGGGTATATATGGTTGTTTTACTTTGTGTAATGTTCGCTACTGAACCAAGTACTTTCCAAAGTATCGTGTTAAATTTCGAAGTTGTGTTATCATTACTGATGTATATCCAAGGATTAAGTGTAATTCATTTCTTTGGTAAAGCAAAACGTATACCAAACGCTGTAACGATATTGCTGATGGTTGTGGGGACAATTATTACACCAGCAACACATATCATTGCATTACTTGGCGTACTTGATTTAGGAATTAATTTAAAACGAATGATTAAAAAATGACTTTAAAAAGTGAATAGAGGTGGAATAATGAACCGTCAATCCACTAAGAAGGCTCTACTGATACCATTTATTTTAATGGTACTTACTTCGATTGCACTTGTAGTTGTATGGTTTATCTTTAAACCATTAGTCGCTACAATTGCAGCAGCTATTTTAGTCGTGATGATTATTATTAGCATCGTGTTAGTCAGACAAGCCTTATTGAAAATGGATAATTATGTGGATAACTTAAGTGGTCACATCTCGGCTGGAAGCAACAGAGCAATTAAACGATTACCTATTGGTATGGTCGTGCTTGATGCTGATGACCATATTGAATGGATTAACCAGTACATGTCTGAACACTTAGAAACGAATGTCATCTCAGAACCAGTCAATGAAGTTTTTCCGAATATTTTAAAGCAGCTTGAAAAGGTACAAGAAGTTGAAATCGAACATGGTCAATATCATTACCACGTTCGTCATTCAGAAGAAGAAAGTTGTTTATATTTCTTCGATATTACAGATGAAGTGCAAACTAATGAGCTATATGAAGAATCAAAGCCAATCATCGCAACGTTATTCTTAGATAACTACGATGAAATTACGCAAAATATGAACGACACGCAACGTTCTGAAATCAACTCAATGGTAACGCGAGTGATTAGTCGTTGGGCATCAGAATACAATATTTACTTTAAACGATATAATTCTGACCAGTTCGTAGCGTATTTAAATCAAAAAATATTAGCTGAAATCGAAGAATCTAACTTTGAAATCCTTAGCCAATTACGTGAAAAGAGTGTCGGTTACCGTGCTCAATTAACATTAAGTATCGGTGTCGGAGAAGGTACTGAGAACTTAATCGATCTTGGCGAATTATCACAATCTGGTCTAGATTTAGCATTAGGTCGTGGTGGTGACCAAGTAGCTATTAAGAATATGAACGGAAACGTGCGATTCTATGGCGGTAAGACTGACCCGATGGAAAAACGTACACGTGTAAGAGCGCGTGTTATTTCTCACGCATTAAAGGATATCTTAACTGAAGGCGATAAAGTTATCATTATGGGACATAAACGTCCTGACTTAGATGCTATAGGTGCGGCAATTGGGGTTTCAAGATTCGCATTAATGAATAATTTAGAAGCTTATGTTGTCTTAAACGAGGAAGATATTGATCCAACGTTACGCCGAGTGATGGATGAAATCGATAAGAAACCTGAGTTGAAGGAAAGATTTGTAACATCAGATGAAGCTTGGGATATGATGACATCCAAATCTACGATTGTCGTTGTGGATACGCATAAACCAGAAATGGTATTAGATGAGAACATTCTAAATAAAGCTAATCGTAAAGTCGTGATTGACCATCATAGACGAGGAGAAAGCTTTATTTCTAATCCATTATTAGTATATATGGAACCTTATGCAAGTTCGACTGCAGAACTTGTAACAGAGTTATTAGAATATCAACCAACTGAACAACGTTTAACACGTTTAGAATCTACTGTTATGTATGCAGGTATCATTGTGGATACACGTAATTTCACATTACGTACAGGTTCTAGAACGTTTGACGCGGCAAGCTATTTACGTGCCCATGGTGCAGATACGATATTAACGCAACACTTCTTAAAAGATGACGTCGATACGTATATCAATCGTTCAGAACTTATTCGAACAGTTGAAGTTCAAGATAATGGCATTGCAATTGCACATGGTTCTAACGAAAAAATTTATCATCCTGTTACAGTTGCACAAGCTGCGGATGAGTTGTTAAGTTTAGAAGGTATAGAAGCTTCTTATGTAGTAGCTAAACGTGAAGATAACTTAATCGGTATATCAGCACGTTCATTAGGCTCTATTAATGTTCAATTAACGATGGAAGCCTTAGGTGGCGGTGGTCACTTAACTAACGCTGCAACACAATTGAAAGGATTATCAATTGAAGAAGCGATTGAACAATTACAACAAGCAATTACAGAACAAATGAGTAGGAGTGAAGACGCATGAAAGTAATTTTCACACAAGATGTTAAAGGTAAAGGTAAAAAAGGCGAAATTAAAGATGTACCAGTAGGGTATGCAAATAACTTTTTAATTAAAAATAATTATGCTGTTGAAGCAACTCCAGGTAATTTGAAACAATTGGAACAACAAAATAAACGTGCTGAAGCAGATAGACAAAAAGAAATTGATGATGCTAAAGCGTTAAAAGCTAAATTAGAAGAAATCGAAGTTGAAGTGAGTGCTAAAACTGGTGAAGGAGGCAAATTGTTCGGTTCTGTAAGTACTAAGCAAATTGCTGAAGCACTTAAAACACAACATGATATTAAAATTGATAAACGTAAAATGGATTTACCTCAAGGTATCCATGCATTAGGTTATACAAATGTACCTGTTAAATTAGATAAAGAAGTTGAAGGTACGATCCGTGTTCACACTGTAGAGAAGTAAGAAGCGGATAGGCTCTAAAGCAGTTTTTTGATTTTAATCATTAGAACTACTTACTTAAGCGTATAAACACTTAGGTTAAGTAAAAATATGTATTTGAGTGTCATTTAACCATTCTATGTGAACGAATGACAAAATAATTTTAAACTTTAAACAATGTTGCACTAGGATTTATGAAAATTAAGATGGATTTAGAGGTGTAATGATTAATGGATAATATGTATGAGCAAAAGCAAATGCCACATAATAATGAAGCTGAACAATCTGTCTTAGGTGCAATTATTTTAGATCCACAATTGATTAATTCGACTCAGGAAGTGCTCCTTCCTGAGTCCTTTTATAGAGGTGCCCACCAACACATCTTCAGAGCGATGATGAACTTAAATGAAGATGGTGATGAAATTGATGTCGTAACGTTAATGGATCAATTAACGAAAGAAGGTACATTAAGCGAGGCTGGTGGTCCTCAATATTTAGCGGAACTCTCAAATAATGTACCAACGACACGTAATATTCAGTATTATACAAATATCGTCGCAAACCATGCATTAAAACGCAGATTAATTCAAACTGCGGATAGTATTGCCAACGATGGCTATGATAATGAACTTGAATTAGATGCGATATTAAGTGATGCCGAGCGACGTATTCTTGAATTATCCTCTAATCGTCAGAGTGATGGATTTAAGGATATTAGAGATGTATTAGGACAAGTTTATGAAACAGCTGAAGAGCTCGACCAAAATAGTGGTCAAACGCCAGGCATTCCTACGGGTTATCGTGATTTAGACCAAATGACAGCTGGATTTAATAGAAATGACTTAATTATCTTGGCTGCCCGTCCTTCAGTAGGTAAGACTGCCTTCGCTCTTAACATTGCTCAAAAGGTAGCGACACATGAAGGTAATTATACTGTCGGCATTTTCTCACTTGAGATGGGGGCAGACCAATTAGCAACACGTATGATTTGTAGTTCAGGGAACGTGGATTCCAATCGACTACGTACAGGTACGATGACAGAAGAAGACTGGAATCGATTTACAATAGCAGTCGGTAAATTATCACGTACCAAGATCTTCATTGATGATACACCTGGTATTCGAATTACAGACTTACGTTCTAAATGCCGTCGTTTAAAACAAGAACATGGTTTAGACATGATTGTGATTGACTATTTACAGTTAATTCAAGGTAGTGGTTCACGTGCTTCTGATAACAGACAACAAGAAGTATCTGAAATTTCACGTACTTTAAAAGCGATTGCTCGTGAATTAGAATGTCCAGTTATTGCACTAAGTCAGTTATCTCGTGGCGTGGAACAACGTCAAGATAAACGGCCAATGATGAGTGATATTCGTGAATCAGGTTCTATCGAGCAAGATGCGGATATCGTTGCTTTCTTATATCGTGATGATTATTATAATCGTGGCGAAGGTGAAGATGACGATGACGGTGGAAATTTCGAACCACAATCGAATGATGAAAATGGTGAAATTGAAATCATTATTGCTAAACAACGTAATGGTCCGACTGGTACTGTGAAGTTACACTTCATGAAACAATACAATAAATTTACAGACATTGATTATGCACATGCAGAAATGTCATAAAAATATTTTACCGTATATTAAATGATATAAATCGTTTAATATGCGGTTTTTGTTTTGTTTTGGTGATGGATTTCTAGCGTAAGTATGTGTAATGATTTTTAAATAAAAGAACTCAAATAGCTTTATTATCAATGATTTAACAGTTTTATTGAGTAAATTTACTTTTGAGTGTGGAAGTCATATGCACTAAAATTAATGTTCGATTTTTATTTGCATTATGGGGTTCGTATTGATAGAATACTTAATGGTTAATTGAGAAAACTTTGGAGGTGCTCACATGTCATCAATCGTAGTTGTTGGGACACAATGGGGAGACGAAGGTAAAGGTAAAATTACAGATTTCTTAGCGGAACAAGCAGATGTTATTGCACGTTTTTCAGGAGGTAATAACGCAGGTCATACGATTCAATTTGGTGGAGAAACTTATAAATTACATTTAGTGCCATCAGGTATTTTTTATAAAGATAAACTTGCAGTTATAGGTAACGGTGTAGTTGTAGATCCAGTTGCATTATTAAAAGAATTAGACGGTTTAAATGAACGTGGTGTATCTACTTCTAACTTACGTATTTCTAACCGTGCGCAAGTCATTCTTCCATATCACTTAGCACAAGATGAATATGAAGAACGTCGTCGTGGTGATAATAAAATCGGAACTACTAAGAAAGGTATCGGACCAGCTTATGTGGATAAAGCACAACGTATTGGTATCCGTATGGCTGACTTATTAGAAAAAGAAACATTTGAAAGACGTTTAAAAGAGAACATTGAAGTTAAAAATGCATACTTCAAAGGCATGTTTAATGAAACTTGCCCACGTTTCGATGAAATCTTTGATGAATACTATGCTGCAGGTCAACGTTTAAAAGAATTTGTTACAGATACTTCTAAAATCTTAGACGATGCATTTGTAGCTGAAGAAAAAGTTTTATTTGAAGGTGCACAAGGTGTCATGTTAGATATCGACCATGGTACATATCCTTTCGTAACTTCAAGTAACCCTGTTGCAGGTAATGTAACAGTTGGTACAGGTGTAGGCCCAACTTTCGTATCTAAAGTGATTGGTGTATGTAAAGCATATACATCTCGTGTAGGCGATGGTCCATTCCCTACAGAATTATTTGATGAAAATGGACATCATATTAGAGAAGTTGGTCGTGAATACGGTACAACAACAGGACGTCCACGTCGTGTAGGTTGGTTTGACTCAGTTGTATTACGTCACTCTCGTCGTGTTAGTGGTATTACAGACTTATCTATTAACTCTATCGACGTACTTACAGGTCTTGATACAGTGAAGATTTGTACTGCTTACGAATTAGATGGAGAAGAAATTACAGAATATCCTGCTAACTTAGATCAATTACGTCGTTGTAAACCAATCTTTGAAGAGTTACCAGGATGGGAAGAAGATATCACTGGTTGCCGTACATTAGAAGAATTACCAGATAACGCACGTAAATACTTAGAACGCATTTCTGAATTATGTAATGTACGTATTTCAATCTTCTCAGTAGGTCCAGACCGTGACCAAACAAACCTATTAGAACAATTGTGGTAAAAAAGGTGTGAAGAAAAGGTGCGTAAGTGAGCGGTTAGGTTGCGAGCAATTACTAGCTATGAGCGAAAATCGTTCTGTGATTTAAGCGATTAGCGTATAATTGTTGAGTAATCTGCTCACTGAAGCCCGTCTATCAAAAAGGTGCGTAAGTGAGCGGTTAGGTTTAGAGCAGAATCGAAAAGTGAGCAAAACTGTTTCTCAAGTTTTGTCGAGCTTTGAGTATTTCTGCAGAAATACCTGCTCACTGAAGCCCGTCTATCATTCCGGAAACATCATTTATTTGTAGGCATTGATTCGTTCAATGCCTATTTTTTTTTAGAAACATGAGTGTAAAAAGATCGATAAATATAGCATTTGTAACCTTAAAACCATTGTTATTACAATGTTTATCCAAAAAATTAAGGAAATATAAAAAAATATTAAAATTATGTAAAAAATGTCTTGTCTTCAAAATAAAGCCTGTGCTATAATCTATCTTGTGCTTAAGAACGGCTCCTTGGTCAAGCGGTTAAGACACCGCCCTTTCACGGCGGTAACACGGGTTCGAGTCCCGTAGGAGTCACCATTTTTAGGTCTCGTAGTGTAGCGGTTAACACGCCTGCCTGTCACGCAGGAGATCGCGGGTTCGATTCCCGTCGAGACCGTATTGCTTATCCAAAAGGATAGGCATTTTTTTATGCCTTCATTTTACTACTTATGGAAATCCACATTTTAAACTTTTTAGATCTCATTTTCAAAAAATCAAAAAATATACTAAAAGCTAAATATCGTAATACATTCTTTAGCATTACAAAAGTATGACGTCGCAACAGAATCTTAATATTATTCTTATGTTTAAAATAGAAAGCTTGCTACTAAACCATTGAGTCGTATCATCATTCTGTAATAATGGGTTAAATGGCTGTCACTACGACTTTTGTCCCGTATTCAAAGGGTTCAACTTATTTGTAATATTAAATTAGAGTGGTAAACTTTAAACGAATATTATTCTATAATTTTAAATATGAAAATAGAATTACATGAATATTAATGGTAAATTATATAGTAGATTAATATGCGCTATAAACTTATTAAAAACGCATCAAATCACAGTTTAATCTTTACTAATTCATTAAGAACGAATAATAAAATATAGAACTACAATTTGAGAAATGAGGTTTATAGATATGGCAAGAAAAGTTGTTGTTGTAGATGACGAAAAGCCAATTGCGGACATCTTAGAATTTAATTTGAAAAAAGAAGGATATGATGTTTACTGTGCCTATGATGGTAATGATGCAGTAGATTTAATCTACGAGGAAGAACCAGACATCGTATTATTAGACATCATGTTACCTGGTCGTGACGGTATGGAAGTGTGCCGTGAAGTACGTAAGAAATTCGAAATGCCGATTATTATGTTAACTGCGAAAGACTCTGAAATCGATAAGGTCTTAGGTCTTGAACTTGGTGCGGATGACTACGTTACGAAACCGTTCAGTACACGTGAATTAATCGCACGTGTGAAAGCGAACTTACGTCGCCATTATTCACAACCAGCTCAAGAAGTAAGTGGTACGACAAATGAAATTACAATTAAAGATATTGTCATTTATCCAGATGCTTACTCTATTAAAAAGCGTGGGGAAGATATTGAATTAACACACAGAGAATTTGAACTCTTCCACTACCTTTCTAAACATATGGGTCAAGTCATGACACGTGAACATTTACTACAAACAGTATGGGGTTATGATTACTTCGGTGACGTGCGTACAGTAGACGTAACAATTCGTCGTTTACGTGAGAAGATTGAAGATGATCCATCACATCCTGAATACATTGTGACACGTAGAGGCGTTGGATACTTCCTCCAACAACACGATTAGGGGCTTGCGACTATGAAGTGGCTGAAACAGTTACAATCCCTTCACACCAAGCTTGTTATTGTTTATGTGTTATTGATTATTATTGGAATGCAGATCATCGGTCTATATTTCACTAATAGTTTAGAAAAAGAACTGACAAATAACTTCATGAAGAATATTAAACAGTATGCGACACAGCTTGAAGTTAACATTGAGCGGATATACAGAGATGATCCCTCTAACGCTCAAAAAGAAGTTCAAAGTTTATTAAATGAGTATGCCAACCGTCAAGAAATTGAAGAAATTCGTTTTATTGATAAAGATCAAATTATCATGGCTACAGCGAAGATATCATCACATAATATGATTAATCAGAAAGTTAATGATAACTCCGTTCAAAAAGCCTTATCGCTAGGAGAATCCAATAGTCACAATGTTTTAAAAGACTATGGTAGCGGTAAAGAGCGAATTTGGATTTACAACTTACCCGTAAAGAATGGCAACGAGACGATTGGTAATATTTACATAGAATCGAATATCAATGATGTATATAATCAGTTGAATAATATTAACCAAATATTCATTATCGGTACTGCGATTTCCCTCTTCATTACCGTTATACTCGGTTTCTTTATCGCAAGGACGATTACAAGACCGATTACGGACATGCGTAATCAGACGGTAGAGATGTCTAAAGGTAATTATACGCAACGCGTTAAGATATATGGTAATGACGAAATCGGTGAATTAGCTTTAGCCTTCAACAATTTGTCTAAACGAGTTCAAGAGGCACAAGCGAATACTGAGAGTGAGAAACGTCGTTTAGACTCAGTTATCACGCATATGAGTGACGGTATTATCGCAACAGACCGACGTGGTCGTGTGCGTATCGTCAATGATATGGCGATAAAAATGTTAGGTATGTCTAAGGAAGACTTAATCGGTTATTACATGCTAAGTGTATTGAATTTAGAAGACGAATTCTCATTAGATGAAATTCAAGAGAATAACGATAGCTTCTTATTAGATATAAATGAAGATGAAGGCATCATCGCACGTGTGAATTTCAGTACGATTGTTCAAGAAACTGGATTTGTGACAGGTTACATCGCCGTATTACATGACGTTACTGAACAACAACAAGTTGAACGTGAACGTCGCGAATTCGTTGCGAACGTATCTCACGAATTACGTACGCCTTTAACATCGATGAATAGTTACATAGAGGCGCTTGAAGAAGGTGCTTGGAAAGATGATAATTTAGCACCATCTTTCTTATCGGTAACACGTGAAGAGACAGAACGAATGATACGTCTTGTTAATGATTTACTGCAATTATCGAAAATGGATAACGAATCCGAACAAATTACGAAGGAAATTGTCGACTTCAACATGTTCATTAATAAGATTATTAACCGTCATGAAATGGCAGCGAAAGACACGACGTTTGTGCGTGAAATTCCTTCAGAAACCATCTTTACTGAAATTGATCCAGATAAGATGACACAAGTGTTTGATAACGTTATTACTAACGCGATGAAATATTCTCGTGGTGAAAAACGTGTCGAGTTCCACGTGAAACAAAACGCTTTATACAATCGTATGACGATTCGTATTAAAGATAATGGTATAGGTATTCCTATTAACAAAGTGGATAAAATCTTTGATCGTTTCTATCGTGTAGATAAAGCGCGTACACGTAAAATGGGTGGTACTGGTTTAGGACTAGCCATTTCGAAAGAGATTGTAGAAGCGCATAATGGAAGAATTTGGGCGAATAGTGTTGAAGGACAAGGTACATCGATATTTATTACACTTCCTTGTGAAGTTATAGACGACGGTGATTGGGATGAAGAGTAAAGAGCATATTAAATCCATTATTCTTTTCCTACTAGTCATGATGAGTGTTGTGCTTACGTTTATGGTGTGGAATTTCTCACCAGATTTAAATAATATTGATAGCACAGATAGTAAAAAGAGCAATACTAAGACGATTGGTAAGCCCATGTCTGCCAATATAGAGAATGTGATATCTCCGTATCAAATTGTAGAAGTTAAAGGCGATAAGGTTAAAGGGCTGGCACCATCTCGTGCTCAATTGTCTCAAGTAACAGGTACATTGAAGAATCATGAAGTCAGTAAAGTGGAACATATTCATCGAGATTATAATTTAAATATTCCCATGTTAAATGACCACTTTACTGTGCTAGATTTCACTTATGATATGCCGCTAACGACATATCTAGGTCAAGTATTGAATTCATCAGCGAAAGTACCTAAAAATTTCAAATTTAATCGTATTATAGTAAGTCAAAATCCTAAAGAGAATTTAGAATTGTATGCGATAAGTGAAGATCGTCATGAAGTAATGAAAGTAACGTTGACTACGAAAGCTAATCATTTTATTAAAGTTATGGATCATTTGAATAAAGAAATGCAGAAATATTCAGAGGTAATCACAAATAAAGATACGATTGATAAAGCAACGCATATATTTGCGCCAAATCGTCCGAAAGACATGCGTTCTTACCGTATGGTTTATGATACGATTCCAGTCGAAACGATGAATGCTATTCTATTTGACGACTCAGTGATTATTCGAAGCGGTAAGAGTGGTTCAACAACGTACAATAATAACACTGGCGTAGCGAACTATAATGATGAAAGTAAGAAATATCATTATAAGAATTTATCTGAAGATGAATCTAGCTCAAGTGATATGGATTCAACGATTCCAAGTACATTTGAATATATCAATGGACATGGTGGATTCTTTAATGATGACTTCCGTCTTTTCAATACAGATAATTCATCGGGTGAATTAACGTATCAACTCTTCCTCAATGGCCACCCAACATTTAATGATCAGCAATTAAATGTTATAGAGGTCACTTGGGGAGATAAAGGCATTTATGACTATAAACGTGCGCTATTGCGTTCTAGTGTACCTCTAGAAGGTAAAACGAAGTCGCTAGATAGTGTTGAAAGTGTTCGTTCTTCACTCGCAAATAATCATACGATTGATTTC
Organism: Staphylococcus haemolyticus; assembly: GCF_006094395.1. Classification (NCBI taxonomy): domain Bacteria; kingdom Bacillati; phylum Bacillota; class Bacilli; order Caryophanales; family Staphylococcaceae; genus Staphylococcus; species Staphylococcus haemolyticus. Next base: position 26,379 of record NZ_CP035291.1, read on the forward strand.
GAAAAGGTAACGAATATGGTCATTGGTTATAAAGAAGATGATCAACCTGATAAAGATGATATAGAAGTGCAACGTAATAGTGAGTTTGTGCCAACATGGTATATTCAATACGACGGCGATTGGTACGCTTATGAGGATGGGAGGCTTGAATAAATGAATTGGAAACGAACGAAGACATTGTTTATTTTCGTGTTTATTCTAGTTAATATCCTACTCGTATTGATTTACGTGAATAAGGTAACGAAGTCTCAAATTAACGAATCTGAAAGTGATAATGAGGTTAAATTCCAGCAAGAAGAAATTAAAATTTCGAAGGATATTTTAAATAAAGATGTAAGCGGGACGAAGATGCAGATGATTACTGCTAAGTCTAAAGACTTCGAAAGTTATGCGAAGGGTAAGTCGTCATTAGAAACGGAAGATTCTGGGAATACTTTAACAGGTGAGATTAATAGTACAGTTAATGTGAGTGATAGTAATTTAAGTGATTTAAAAGATTACATCATGAGTAATGTATACAACGGTAAGATGTATCAACTTGGTGATGTTACATCTGATACTGTGACGTATGAACAGACTTATGAAGGTTATCCGTTGATGAATAATAATAAAGCGCGTCTACGCTTTAATATCAATGATGGTAAAGCGACAAGTTATGAACAATCGGTAATGAATAACATTGAGCCTGCGAAGAGTGATAATAATCCTAAGAAGCAAGTGATTACACCGCGTAAAGCAGTAGAAACGTTATACTTTAATCGTTACTTGAAATCAGGCGATGAAGTGATGGATGCAAGGTTAGGATATTACTCGGTTGTGAGAGAAACGAATGTGCAATTATTGCAGGCGAACTGGGAAATTAAAGTGAAACATAAAGGTAAAGAAGACGTGAAGACTTATTATGTTGAAGCGACATCATCAAATCCGAAAGTGATTGATAACTAGGGAGCAGGAAGAATAGTAAGTGTGTGGGGCAACGATGGTCTCATGCACTTATTTTATTTGTATGTGTTAGTGTTGTAGATAAACATGGAATTGGAACTTTAATTATTGGATTGGTATAGTATAATATAAAGGTATTTTAGAGGACTGGATTGTTTCGAATGATGTGGATTGTTCGAAACTTCATTTTTTTAATTATAGAGTGCAGAATATAAGGAATTAGACTGAAGGCACTCTAAAATATAGAGTAAGTTGTCGGAAGTAGAAAGGATGAGCCGCTTGATACGAATGAGTGTATTGGCGAGTGGTAGTACGGGGAATGCCACTTATGTTGAGAGTGATAAAGGCAGTCTATTAGTAGATGTTGGACTCACTGGCAAGAAAATGGAAGATTTATTTAGCCAAATTGATAGAAATATAAAAGATTTAAACGGCATTCTAGTTACTCATGAACATAGTGATCATATTAAAGGATTAGGTGTGCTTGCGCGTAAATATGGTTTGCCGATTTATGCGAATGAGAACACGTGGAAAGCAATTGAGAAGAAAGATAGTAAAATTCCAATGGATCAAAAATTCATATTTAATCCTTATGAAACAAAATCTATTGCCGGTTTTGATATAGAATCATTTAATGTATCTCATGACGCAATTGATCCACAGTTTTATATTTTCCACAATAACTATAAGAAATTTACTATGATTACAGATACAGGCTATGTGTCAGATAGAATGAAAGGTATGATTCAAGGTAGTGACGCCTTTATGTTTGAGAGTAATCATGATGTGGATATGTTACGCATGTGTCGTTATCCTTGGAAGACGAAGCAACGTATTTTAAGCGATATGGGACATGTATCTAATGAAGATGCAGGACTAGCGATGACTGATGTTATTACAGGTAATACGAAGCGTATTTATCTTTCACATTTATCACAAGATAACAACATGAAAGATTTAGCACGTATGAGCGTTAGTCAGGTTCTAAATGAACATGATATAGATACTGAAAAAGAAGTGCTATTATGTGATACAGATAAAGCACAAGCTACACCGATATATACATTGTAATTATTTAGAAGAACGACCTACTTACAAAATTAGTATTTGTGAGTAGGTTGTTTTTTTATTTATTGAGTTAATTATCTAATAATTTGGACTATACATGATTATTCAAAAGGAACCTTATAATAACAAGATTTAGCCTAAATCTGTGAATAAATATTTAAGACTTACTTAAAGTTATCCCCAAAATTGAATGAAGTTATCCACTTTTGTGTATAATACACACAGAAATACTCACATTATTCACAGACTTATCCACATATATACAAGGATAGTCACATGAAATGGGGATATTTTTTAAAAATATGGCTTAATTCGTATACATTACTGTTATAATTAGAGGGAATTCTGTTAACAAGTTGATAACTTGTGGATAAGTAGGATAACTATTAACATCTATGGAGGATTTTATGAAGATAACAATCTTAGCTGTGGGTAAATTAAAAGAAAAATACTGGAAACAGGCTATATCAGAATATGAAAAAAGATTAAGTGCTTATTCCAAAATTGAAATTATTGAAGTACCTGATGAAAAAGCACCTGAAAATATGAGCGATAAAGAAATTGAACAAGTGAAAGAAAAAGAAGGTCAACGCTTACTAGCTAAAATCAAACCTCAAGCAACAGTCATCACTTTAGAAATCCAAGGTAAAATGTTGTCTTCAGAAGGATTAGCTGAAGAAATGCAACGACGCATGACACAAGGTCAAAGTGATTTCGTCTTTGTTATTGGTGGATCAAATGGATTGCATGAGGACGTCTTACAACGCAGCAACTACGCACTTTCATTCAGTAAAATGACATTCCCACATCAAATGATGCGCGTTGTCTTAATCGAGCAAGTATACAGAGCATTTAAAATCATGCGAGGCGAAGCGTACCATAAATAAAACTAAAAAATAGGTTGCGTAGCACATATTATGAAATAATTCATTAGATAAAGGAGAAATTGTTAATGACTATGTTTCGTGAGGCATTAATATGGCTAGTACTCCTAGTATTTAATTTAATAAACACGTTCTTAGTTATTATAGGGAAAACACAATTATTTAAAGTTCCACTATGGAGTACGTGGCTATTATGGGGAATTACTACGATCATTATACTAGGTATTTTATTCTTTAGAAAATATCTACAAAAAACGTATTCTCTAACTAATATAAATTCCGATAAAAAGTTTAAAGACGGTGAGTTCTTTGTACAAATCCCTTTATACATCATTGAGAATCAAAGCAATGTTATATACGGTAACGAGACAATAACGTATAAACCTGTTTTTGTTAATATATTTCATAAATTATTGAGTCTCTTTGGTGTTCAAACAAAATATAGTGTATATATGAATTCTAGTGAGAACAATGTAAAAGTAATTCGTAAACATGTGGTAGCGAATAAACATCAATATACGATGTATTTGAATGATGAAGAAGTAGGCATACTTGAGATGAAACAGTTCTTCAAAAGTGGGGGAAAGCAACAAATTCCTTATACGTTTAATTACAAATCTGAGTTATTTGATGTAAGCAATCCGTTTTTTAGTAATGAAACCAAAATTACATTTGAGAATGAAGTATTATTAACCGCAAAGCGTAGTTTTTTAGATATTTCAAAAAGTAAACTGACTAAAAAACGTGGGGAAAAACACAATATACACATTCACAGTACTAGAGTAGAGAAAGAAATATTAATAGCCATTTACTTACAATGCATGATAAACAAGCAAACACAATAAATGAAGTATAGGTGTAGTATAAATGAATCAAAATAATAATTGATTTAACCATTAACGAATAAAGATTTTAGTACAAATATACCCTATTATCATAACTGCTAAAAAAGATAGTGAAGGCAACAAAACAAACCATATTGACATACATCTCTCTCCTTACTCACCATGTTTTTTATTTAAAATCTAAACATATGATTAAAAGTGCTAGATGATTTTAAATACAGTTTAACAAAAATAATTTAAAATGAAATAACTCACAATTGATATATTAAAATTTGTATAAAAGGTTTAAAGATAAAGTAAGTTATATATCACTCACTTGGAAATGAATTGACTAAGAATGTTACAATGCAAATGAGTAGAGGAGAGTGTTTATGAAAAAGATAATATTATTAGCTAGTCTATTGGGTTTGTCTTTTATGTTAGTAGCTTGTGGAACATCGGGAGAACAGAAAGAACCTTCTAAAGATAGTCAAAAGTCAGAGAAATATACATATGAGTATTATGAAGTGCTAAATAATGGTTCAGAAGATACACCCAATGTGGAAATAAAATATAAAGATAAAAATGGTAAATCACATTTACAAAAGACGGATTTAGAACACGTTTATGAACATATTTTAAATGATGGAAATAAAAAGCCTTATATAATTAAAGATGGCAAAAAGATTCATGTCTATCGTCCACCATATATGATTTATGGCGATGACGATATTGAAGGACAAGTTACTGCTAAAGATGAAGTGTCTAAAGAGTAAGAGGTGAGTTGGTGAAGCATAAAGTATTAAAAATGATAAGTATAATGATAATCTTTAATGTGACCTCGCTTTGTATATTGTCTACAAACTTAGAAGCTGTAACCTCAAGCACTAGTAGCTCAAGTTCGAGTAGTAGTTCGTCATCTTCTGCGGTTAGAAGTTCAACGTCTTCAAGTTCGTCAATGAGTCGTTCAAGTACGATGAATGCTTCACGAGTTGCAAAACAATCAAGTCAGCGTGCAGCTCAACAAGCTAGTCGAACAAACAGTATTACATATAATAATAAGGCATCAAAATTTAAACAAGACACTGGTAAAATTCAATCTCAACAAGCACGATCAATGGTTTCTACAAGACATAGATATAGACCAGGGGCCTCATATGCGTCACAATTTATGGCTACTTCATATTATAATAATTGGTTATATTTTTATTTTATTACATCCGGTATGTATAAAAATAAAACCAATCATGTTGAATACCAAAAAAACATGTTGAAACAACAAATGAAAGCGCATGAGAAATTATATACCATTACCGTTCAAACTAATAAAGGCAAACGTTTAGTTGTTGTCCCGAAAAAGCAATACGATGAAATTAAAAACGGTGAGAAAGTGAAAATTAAAAATAGTGCATTACAATAACTCACATTGAGTAGTCCAACGTTCTTAATAGAAGGGAGTTTTAGTAAAGTTTGTTCATCATTTTAAACTCTGTAATAGTCTAAAATGACATATTAAAAAAAGCGTCCCAATTATATTGAGACGCTTAAAGTTTATCTAGCATTAAATGATTCAATGGCTGCTTGGATTTCATCTCTAACACGCTGGAATTCTGACCAAGGTTTGCCAGCAGGATCGTCAAATCCCCAATGTTCCTTCTTTACATTAGGCGGCAAAACAGGACAGTTTTGATCAGCATCACTACATAGAGTTACTACTAAATCGGATTGGTTTAGTATAGTGTTGTCAATTAAATTAGAAGTATGGTTTGAGATATCAATTCCAACTTCTTTCATCGCTTCGATTGCTTTCGGATTGACACCGTGTGCCTCAATACCGCCAGAATATACTTGCCATTCATCACCTAAGATGTTCTTAGCCCAACCTTCAGCCATTTGGCTACGGCATGAATTACCTGTACATATAAAATAAATTATTTTCTTTGTCATCATTGACACCTCTTTTTTAAAATATAATAAGTGTAACGTATAAACCAACTAATGTGATAAACAGAACAGGAATCGTAATAACAATACCCGTTTTAAAATATGTGCCCCACGAAATTTTTACTCCCTTTTGTGTTAAAACGTGCAACCATAGTAATGTTGCTAAGGAGCCGATAGGTGTGATTTTAGGTCCTAAATCTGCACCAATGATATTGGCATAAATCATGCCTTCTTTAATTAAACCGGTAGTTGCAGATTGTCCAATAGCAATGGCATCAATTAATACGGTAGGCATATTATTCATAATGGCTGAAAGAAATGCGGATATAAAGCCCATACCTATCACACTACTAAACAATCCATAGTTTGATATGCTTGATAGAATATTAGCTAATAATGCAGTAATACCCACATTTTTCAGACCAAATACAACTAAATACATACCTATAGAAAAGAGCACAATATTCCAAGGTGCACCTTTGATCACTTGTTTCGTGTTTACAACGCTTGATTGATAGGCCAATACAGTAAATATAAACGCAATTGAACAAGCAATGATCGATACTGGAATTTGAATAAATTCACTAACTATATAACCAATGAGTAAGATTGATAAAACAATCCATGAAAACTTGAATAATTTTGGATCTTTAATGGCTTGATCAGGTGTTTTAAGGTTTTTAATTTCAAAATGGTTAGGAATAACTTTTCTGAAATATAGCCATAATACAACAATACTTGCAAGTAAAGAGAATAGATTGGGAATCATCATGCGACTTACATATTCAATAAATCCAATATGGAAGTAGTCAGCAGAAACGATATTAACCAAATTACTTACAATTAATGGAAGAGACGTAGTATCTGCAATGAATCCACTTGCAATGATAAAAGGAAAAATGACTTTTTGATTAAACCCAAGATTTCTTACCATAGCGAGCACGATTGGAGTGAGAATTAATGCAGCTCCATCATTCGCAAAGAAAGCTGCTACAATAGCGCCTAACAACATAATGTAGACAAACATCTTAAACCCATGACCATTTGAAGCTCTGACCATATGTATAGCCGCCCATTCGAAAAATCCAATTTCATCTAAAATTAATGAAATGAGTATAACAGCGACAAAGGTTAACGTCGCATTCCAAACAATTCCAGTAACTTCAATAACATCCGAGAGACTGACAACGCCTGTAATAATAGCGATGATAGCACCAAACAATGCTGTAATACCAATATCTAACCCCTTAGGTTGCCAAATAACAAACATGAGAGTTAAAAGAAAAATAATAATCGCTAGAATAGTCATTATGTACATTCACCTGTCTTTATCTTTTTACACATACATTGTTGAGTAGGAGAGCTAATATAAGTTAATTCATTGTTGATTGAATCTAAGGACTTATGATTAAGTCGGTACATGCGCTTAGTACCGTCTTTTCGTGTAGATACTAATTCATTATCTACTAGAATTTTCATATGATGACTTAATGTAGGTTGTGAAAATTGAAAATACGCTAATAAATCACAAGCACATAATTCACCGCAAGATAATAAGTCTAATATTTCTAATCGACTTGGATCCGATAAAATTTTTAATTGTAATGATAGTTCCTTATAAGACATATGGATGTCATCCCTCCTTTATTATAGATTATCATCTATATAGACAAATATCTATATAGATAATACTTTTTGCAATAATACATTTAATTAAAACCTTGTTTTAAACATCGATGACAAGATCTAATGTAGGACGTGGAGACATCATTTTCGGAATGATATAAATAAATCCATAAATGGAGATAAATCGAAAACATTTATACCCCTAGGGGGTATGTGTTATAGTATAAGTATAGCTAATATAATATTTTCATAAATAGGAGGGGTTAATTTGAATAATAATGGTGAAGAGCATAATCCTCAAAATCACATGAATCATTCCAATCACATGCATCATGATAACCATGCCTCACATCATCATAGTGGCCATGCACATCATCATGGAAATTTTAAAGTTAAGTTTTTTGTTTCATTAATTTTGGCAATACCTATCATTCTTTTATCGCCAATGATGGGTGTTAACTTACCTTTTCAATTCACATTTCCAGGTTCTGAATGGGTAGTGTTAATATTAAGTACAATTTTATTCTTTTATGGTGGTAAACCGTTCTTGTCTGGTGGTAAAGATGAAATTGCTACAAAAAAACCAGGCATGATGACCTTAGTTGCCCTAGGTATTTCAGTAGCTTATATTTATAGCTTGTATGCTTTTTATATGAATAACTTTAGTAGTGCAACTGGTCATACAATGGACTTTTTTTGGGAATTAGCAACCTTAATTTTAATTATGCTATTAGGACATTGGATAGAAATGAATGCTGTCGGAAATGCTGGAGATGCTTTAAAGAAAATGGCAGAACTGTTACCTAATAGTGCTATTAAAGTTATGGATAATGGCCAACGCGAAGAAGTTAAAATATCAGACATCATGACTGATGATATCGTCGAAGTAAAAGCCGGAGAAAGCATTCCGACAGATGGTATTATCGTTCAAGGACAAACATCTATAGATGAATCCCTAGTCACTGGAGAATCTAAAAAAGTACAAAAAAATCAAAATGACAACGTCATCGGGGGTTCTATTAATGGGTCTGGAACAATACAAGTCAAGGTTACAGCTGTGGGAGAAGATGGATATCTTTCTCAAGTTATGGGACTTGTTAATCAAGCACAAAATGATAAATCTAGTGCTGAATTGTTATCTGATAAAGTAGCGGGTTATTTATTCTACTTTGCTGTAATTGTTGGCGTGATTTCTTTTATTGTCTGGATGCTCATTCAAAATGATGTTGATTTTGCATTAGAACGTCTTGTAACTGTGTTAGTCATTGCTTGTCCACATGCTTTAGGCTTGGCAATACCTTTAGTCACTGCACGTTCTACTTCAATTGGTGCACATAATGGTTTAATTATTAAAAATAGAGAGTCTGTAGAAATAGCTCAACATATCGATTATGTAATGATGGATAAAACTGGTACTTTAACTGAGGGTAACTTTTCTGTGAATCATTATGAGAGCTTTAAAAATGATTTGAGTAATGATACAATATTAAGCCTTTTCGCCTCATTAGAAAGTCAATCTAATCACCCATTAGCTATAAGTATTGTTGATTTTGCGAAAAGTAAAAATGTTTCATTTACTAATCCACAAGACGTTAATAATATTCCAGGTGTCGGATTAGAAGGTCTAATTGATAATAAAACATATAAAATAACAAATGTCTCTTATCTTGATAAACATAAACTTAATTATGACGATGACTTATTTACTAAATTAGCTCAACAAGGTAATTCAATCAGCTATTTAATTGAGGATCAACAAGTCATTGGCATGATTGCTCAAGGAGATCAAATTAAAGAAAGCTCAAAACAAATGGTAGCTGATTTACTATCAAGAAATATTACACCAGTCATGCTTACAGGTGACAATAATGAAGTGGCACACGCTGTCGCAAAAGAATTAGGTATTAGTGATGTCCACGCACAACTCATGCCAGAAGATAAGGAAAGCATTATAAAAGATTATCAAAGTGACGGTAATAAAGTCATGATGGTCGGAGACGGTATCAACGATGCGCCGAGTCTTATAAGAGCCGATATTGGTATAGCAATTGGTGCAGGCACAGATGTTGCAGTAGATTCAGGTGATATCATACTTGTTAAAAGTAATCCATCAGATATTATTCATTTCTTGACCCTTTCAAATAATACTATGAGAAAAATGGTGCAAAACTTATGGTGGGGTGCAGGTTATAATATTGTTGCTGTACCTTTAGCAGCTGGTATTTTAGCGTTTATCGGCTTGATTTTATCACCTGCAATAGGTGCTATTTTAATGTCGCTAAGTACGGTTATTGTTGCAATTAATGCCTTTACATTAAAATTAAAATAAAAGATAGGAGTTTTATTATGATTAAAAAATTATTTTTTATGATATTAGGATCATTACTAATATTATCAGCTTGCTCCAATAATGATGAAAAAGATAAAGACACTAATGACCAAAAAAGTGAGAGCCATATGAAGCATAATGATGAAAGTAAAGTTCCTGAAGGTATGAAATCGACTAATGAGGGTGAATTTAAAGTAGGAGATAAAGTAACGATTACAGCAGGGCATATGCCAGGTATGAAAGGTGCAGAAGCTACTGTAAAAGGTGCGTATAAAACATATGCTTATGTTGTAAGTTATAAACCCACAAATGGAAATGAAAAAGTAAACAATCATAAATGGGTCGTAAACGAAGAGATCAAAGATGCACCTAAAGATGGATTTAGTAAGGGCGATACTGTTAAATTAGAAGCAAGTCATATGTCTGGTATGAAAGGTGCTACAGTCAATATAGATAACGTGAAAAAGACTACTGTTTACGTAGTTGATTACAAATCCAAAGATAATGGTAAAATCATTAAAAATCATAAATGGATGACAGGAAATGAACTGAAAGCACGATAAAAATCTAGTTCTAGATTGAGAAATAAATAGATATAAAGATATCCTCCTTAATCAATAATTTAAATAACTTATTATTGTTAAGGAGGATATTTTTTAGTGTGTAAATTAAAAAGAATTTTAGAAGAATAACATTTATCAAAAAACTGTTCATTACCTTCTTAAATGAAATTATATAATTAAAAACCGCATCATTAACCGATACGCAGAAGCATATCATAAGTGATGCGGTTTTTATTAATTAGTTGCTTAAAAATGAAGTATGCAATATTAATTATTATTAAATTTTGATATATTTAAAGAAAGATTAAGTTTAGGGTGGAAAAATGAATGGCTTATCAAAGTGAATATGCATTAGAAAATGAGGTACTTCAACAACTTGAAAATTTAGGATATAAACGAGTAAATATACGTAATATTAAATCAGAAATTAACGATTATCTCAAAGAACTAGGAGTGTTAAAACATGACTGAACATAAAAATACTCCAGAATTAAGATTTCCAGAGTTTAAAGAAGAATGGAAATTTCAAAAATTAGGAAACTTAGCTCAATTTTCAAAGGGCAAATCATTATCAAAAAAAGATTTAAATATAAATGGAAATCCCTGCATTTTATATGGAGAATTATATACTAAGTATGGAGCTATCTTAAATAAGGTCTATAGTAAAACTTCTACTCAAAATGATTCACTGGTATTCTCAAAAAGAAATCAGATTTTAATACCTTCTTCTGGAGAAACAGATATCGATATAGCAACTGCAACTGCTATTGATACTGATGTAAAAATAGCAATAGGAGGTGACTTAAATATAATAACTCCTATTAATTCTGATGGAAGATTTATTTCTTTATATATTAACGGTAAAGGTAAATATAACCTAGCAAAATATGCTCAAGGAAAATCAGTAGTTCATTTATATAATTCAGATATAAAAAAATTAAATTTTTATCTCCCTACTAATATGGTTGAACAAAAGAAAATAGGAAATTTCTTTAGCAAACTCGACCGCCAAATTGAGTTAGAAGAAGAGAAACTGGAACTTTTAGAGCAACAAAAACGTGGATATATGCAAAAGATTTTTACACAAGAGTTGAAATTTGAAAATAGCCAACTAGAAAATATTAAATGGTCATATAAAACACTTGAAGAATTAAATAGTTTCTTTACAGATGGAAATTATGGAGAAAGTTATCCAAAGTCTGAAGATATGAGTGATAAAAATGATGGTGTAGCCTTTTTAAGAGGTTCCAATTTGAAAAAAGGCAGAATAACATTAGAAGATGCCAATTATATAAGCAAAAAGAAACATAGTGAACTAACAACAGGTCATCTATTTTTAGATGACATTGTTATAGCTGTAAGAGGTTCTTTAGGAGCAGTTGGGTATGTTAATGAAAACATGGTTGGTAATAATATAAATTCACAGCTGGCAATTATTAGAACTTCAAGTTCATTACTTTACGGTAAATATCTATTATATTATTTAATGAGTAATCAAGGTAAAAAAGAACTTTTGAGTAGAGTAACTGGAACTGCTTTAAAACAATTACCAATTAAACAAATTAAACAAATTAAAGTACCTGTTCCAAAACTTCACGAACAACATAAAATAGCTAACTTTTTAAGTGAACTAGATAATTTAATTGATAATCAAACGGAGAAAATGGAAATTTTAAAGCAGCGTAAACAAGGATTACTACAAAAGATGTTTGTGTAGTTCTTATAAAATCCTATTATGTTAATTGAAAATACCAAAAAAATAAGTTGAGAGCATCCTTCACAGTAAAAGTGAAGGATGCTTTATTTTTATTGTAAGTAGTATGATATTCATTTTGATAGATATTGGTTAATAATTGCCTGTAAATCATTGTTAAGTACCGTTGTTATAGAGTCGTCATTCATAAAATCATCATAGATTTTATCCAATATTTCTTTATCTTCAATCGCTGTAAAATGATGTACTAGACCTTTTACAATAGATATATAATTTTGAGATGCTAAGCAACTAGCAACTGTTCGCCAGTCTGATTGTGTGGTTTTATGGTTCATAGATAATCCTCCTTTTATTTCAATGTCCATTTTTGACGTGCTTTAGGATTAAGTGGATGCATGATTTCATTTGTTGCTGGATTTATAAGCTTTTTGACTTTCTTTTTATGAGGTTTCAACATTTCCATCACTTGTGCGACACGTTCGACAACAACTGGTCGCTTCGCATAAGCACCATAGGCTAGAATGACTGTTTCACTTTCACTTATTGCTTTCATCAAGTGGATATCTGTGTGTTTGTCATAAGGCTCTTTAATATGTTTAAGGTTTTCAGACGTTTTAATATTGGAAAATAGATTTACAAGATATACAGCACCATATTGTTCAGTATTAGCTAATTGATTGAGGATAAGAACAGTTGTGAGATCGAGTGATAATACGCCATCTAAATGAGGGTACATCGTTATCACTGTACATGCAGGTTTCTTTTCATCCCATGTTTTCTTGAGTAAGTAGCGGTGTTGTTCATCATCGCTAAATATGGCTTCTGTCGTACTTTTGATTGTATTCATATATATTGTCACTCCTTTTAATATTCTTCTGGCAAAAGCATCACATAATAAAAAGCGTCTACATCATCTTCTCGGATAACGTAGACTTTCTTAGGTAATGCATTTTGATTTTTTACATAGTTTGTATAGTGATATTCCAATTTGTATGCGGGTTGTTCTTGTTCATGTGTGATTGAGAGTATATTCTCATCTTTTTGTAGTCTAAAAATGTGTAGGTAATCTGTATGATTTTGATTATCTCTTTCATTTACCATATTCCAAAGTAAGATTTGAAGGTCTAGAGATAGTTGTTCACTAATGCCTCTTGTGATGTATCGATTGATTTTCATATTATTTTACCTCGTCTTGAATTTCTTTCATGATGATAATTGCTTGACTAATAATCGTAACAGATATTTGTGCCACTTTGATCCAATTATTCATGGTCTTTCTCTCCTTCCTTTAATAAATGACGTTCATCGATAATCGTATTTTTAGTATCAGTGAGGTAGAGAAAATCCATATCAAAATGATCCAGATAACCAATACTGATGAGTTGGTTATTGGCGTACATAAGAAATGGATAGATACTTAGCTCATGTAGCTCATCATTGTAGTAGGTATAAGTTTCAAGTGTAAGATGCGCAAGTGGGGTATCATTAATAAAACGTTCGGGTAGAATATTTTCTGCTGCTTCTTCTAACGCTTCACATTCCCATGTTTCGTTGTTAGATAGTTGGAATAGACGAGTTATATACTGTTTGAGTTCTTGAGTGGTTGTTTTCATATTATTGCCTCCTAGATAGTGTGATAGCGATGTATTTCATATACACCACTGAGATAATATATATTTGATTTGTCATTTATTACGGATCCCGTTGACAATATGAGAAAATTCCATATAAAAACCCGCTACAAACGTTGGTGTAACAAGGAAATCCCGGAATCCCACTCATTTTGACGAACAATCAACTCATTATTTATAAGTATTGATGATAGGGTTGTGTCTCTGCTTCCTTATATATATTATTTATTTATAAAGAATAACGGGATTTTGGGATTGTGCTTGCACAATCCTTCTGCTTCATCGAGTAAGCAAATCCCATTCATTTCCCGTTAAAACATCATCGTGGGATGTTCTTTAGCAATTTCAATATAAGCATCGTGTAGTTATGAAAAAAATTACGATAATGACTATTTCATTAGATAAGTGTTATTGAAATTGATAAAGAGAATTCTTAAACTTAGTTAGAAAATTTAAAGAAAGAAAAAACGAAGTGCTTGAGGGCACTTCGTTAATATTACAATTGGTATTATTAATCTTCTTCGCTAGAGTCAGTATCATCATCTGAATATACAGGTTTAGGACTACCTACATCTCCACGTGGATTGTTTGGATTATAACCTATGAATGCTTGTTCATCTTCAGATAAATTATCTAATTCCTCTTGAGTCATTCCAGTATCTTTATTTTTTTCTAGTTCTTGCCTACCATATTCAGCCATTTTATCAGAAACAGGCTGAAATTTTCCTTCATTAGCTAATCTTGTAGCTTCAGGAGTCATTTCGCTTTCAGATATAATCCCATCTCCATTTTTATCAAATCTGCGAAGATTATTTGGATCATCATTCTTCTTACTTTCTTCACTATTATTCTGGTTATTTATATTTGTGTATTCATTTTTATTATTACCTTCTTGTGAATTTGTTTCTAGAGATTGGTTGTTACTTGTAGTTTGTTGAGTAGTATCTTGGTTTGATTCATTAGATTCAAGATCTTTTTGTTTATCAGATTTTGATGGTTTATTCTCATCTTTCTTATCTTTATCTTGTTTTTTACTTACAGTATCAGCTTTTGTGTTGTCATTGATGAACGTATCTTTAGCAAAATTTACTACAAATAGTGCTAAACCAATAAATATGATTGATAGTATTGCAATTAATAGAATATTAATAATTTTTTTCATTTTTTTCTCCTTATGATTTTGATAAATAAATAATAGATTGAGTAAATAATTAATTTAAAGAAACATCCTCATCGATTACTACATCATCATCTATACCTTCATACATTGTTACATGTCCAGTACTAGTTACATTTATTTTATAGGTTGCGCCAGCCCCAGATTTGTTATTGGCAACGATAGACCAAGTATCACTACTAGCATCATAAGTTGGCTCCTGAAACCTTATTAATGAAGCGTCACCGCCACTGTCATTAATTCCTTTTATGACATAGTCAAATACATTATTGCGATTCACTTTAGTATTAGATGTATTGTTATTTGTTTCATTACTTGCTACATCATTATTATTTTCGTCCGTAGAAGTTTCTATAGTATTTCCATTAGATTGATTTATTTGTTGATTTGAAGTGGTATCTTTATGTGTATTTTCCGTTTGTTTTTGATTAAGTTGTTTTTTCAAATCGTCGATTTCCTTGACTTTGCTATATCCAAAAAGACCAGCAATAGCTAATATTGCTAAGACAATTAATACACTTAATATCTTTATTGCAGTTTTCATTGTTCTTCCTCACCTTCATCTCCACTACATAATTTTAGTCTTCACTTCCATCATCAATATAGCTACCTGATTTTTTTGCTTCTTGCATTTTTCTATCTAATTCTTCAGGATTGTCATAGACATCTTTTAAAGTGTCCCTTAATTCAGATAGTGTTATTTTCATATTATCAGGAGTAGGAGCTCCTCCAGTCTGTCCTAATTCATCAGTTGGTCTCTCATATGCGTTTTCATTGTAGTTGTTATTTATGTTAGTTGTCTTATCGTTTGTAGTAATGTTTTGCTCATTACTAGATGTTTGTTGTTGAGTGTTATTTGCTTCAACTGATTGATTTTCATTATTAGTAATTAGGTTTGAATCATTATCTTGGTTTAATTTACTAGAATTTGTAGAGCTGTTATTTTTAGAAGTATCTTGATGAGATTTATTAGTAGTTTTAGTATCGTTGTCACTCCACATATCTCTAGCAAAATTTACTGCAAACAATATTAAACCAATAAATATGATGGATAGTATCGCAATTAGTAAAACATTAATAATTTTTTTCATTCATTTTCCCCCTTTATTTGTAATATTTAAAATTTAACAAATTAATTTTATCTAATTTTTATAATCGTATCTACTATATTTTTAATTATTTATTATTTTAGTTAATATTTATACTCATTTCTTTTATTAAATAGTAAGGTACAGTGTTTGTGGCAAAAATAAAGACGAAGTGCTAAGGAGCACTTCGTCGAGTGGATGGTTATTAAATAGTTGTTTGATAATTTCATTATTCAGTTTAAGCGTAACATAAAATTGCTTCTTATGATGCTCATCTTTTCTGATGTCAATGCGATCGATGACTGTTAGATATAGTGATTTCAATTGAGATTTCTCTAATTTGTCTATATCTTTGAATATTGTTTGTAGTATGTTGGCAATCATATCAGCATCATAATGTGGAGCTTCCGCTTGTTTATCTTGTTCTAGTTGATGTATTTGATTATTTATTTGATTCAATTCATCTTGATAGTTAAGTATTGTTGGTTTTAATATACTATCTAAGTCAGGTGAGTCTTCAATCGTTTTCGTTAGTGTATGCATTTTGATTTTTAGTTCTTCACATTGTGACTGTTTATAGGCAATATCATGATTCAAAGAAGAGACGTCTATTTGACTTCTTTCATTTACTTTTTCAACCAATTGTTTCAATACCTTTTTACTTTTGATAATCTCCAATATTTGATCCATAACATATTTTTCCAATACATCTGCTCTAACAGAATTAGCACTACATACTTTAGAACCTTTGTTTCTAAAATTACTACATGAGTAATATCTGATTCGTTTCTTAGTGCCATCTTTTAAAGTATTAGTTGTATTACTTGCGGCCATTGCTGCGCCACATTTCGGACTCGGACATTTTACAATCCCAGTCAGTAGATTGGTCCCTTTACCATGAACTTGTGGTTTCTTACGACTCTCTTGGCGTTTAAACTGTACTTTATCCCATAAGGCTTTATCAATAATAGGCGCATGCTTACCATCCGCAATAATCGGTTCTTCATTGAGTCCTTTTCGTCTCTTATCGCTCCAGTGTCTATACTTCGCAAACTGTATCTTTCCAATATAAAAAGGGTTTGAGATGATATAGGTAATGGATGAAATACTAAACGGTTTCCCTTTCTTAGTCACGTAACCTTTGTGATTTAATGCATTCGCAATTTTACGATAACCGTGCCCTTTGGCGTATGACTCAAAAATATATTTAACAATATTTGCTTCATGTTGATTAATCATCAGTTCTTTTTTACTATCAGGCACTTTATCATAGCCTAGAGGTAAATTACCTTGGTAATAACCTTCAATAGCACGTTGTCTTTGGCCATTGTAGACATTTTCTACAATTGTATTTCTTTCAAATTCAGAGAAGCTAGCTAAGATTTGGAGCATTAATTTACCAGTTGAGCTGGCAATTTCTATTTTTTCAGTTAGACTAAAAAATTCGACATTAATCTTATATAATTCTTCGACAATAGTTAATAAATCTGAGGTATTTCTAGCTAAACGATTGGTTTTGTAGACCATAATACAATCTAACTTACCGTCGTTTGCATCTTTTAATATACGTTGTAGTTCAGGACGTTGCGTGGTTTTACCCGATATACCTCGATCGGTATATTCATCAACGACTTCATATCCTTGAAATTGACAATACTCTTTAAGTTGATTTAACTGGCTTTGAATGCTGTAGCCGTTCGTCTGGATTTCAGTCGATACACGGGCATATAATCCAATACGTTTCTTTTTGAGTTGTGTCATATGACTTCATTCCTTTCAGGAGTTATTAAATGTGATTGTTCAACGATATTGAGTGGAGTATTTTTAAAGTAGATTCCTTGTAATTGTTTAGTTTGAGTTATTGTAATTTCATCAATCAAAGGTGCTATGTCCTGTAAAGTTATTTTATTTTTTATGACATATTTTAATTTGTCATCGATTTGGTAGGTTGAATAAGTAGGATAATTCTCTTCACTTTTACAACTAGCAGATAAACGTTTGAACGTTTTTACATCAATACGATTTTGAGCTAGCTTTTCAATCAATTGTGCTTGTGTTAGATGGGTTTCTTTATGCTTTATTTGTTGGTGTTTTAGAGCTTTTAGTACTGTCTTATTTAATTTGTCATGAAATGATTGATTGTCACAATACGCTTTACAAGTGCTGAGGATCTCTGTTTCAATCATTTGTGCATTGATACCTTTAAATGGACACGTATGATAAGCTTCATTCATATTCTTAGGACAAACGTAGTAACGTAGAGAGTAATTTTCTTTTTTTATCGTTAAGTTTGTTAATGTTGATTGACAGTAAGGACATTTGATTCGTCGCTTTAACTTATTTCTAGAATTGGATCGATTGTGTTGTTTATGAATACGACGCTCTTGTGCTTCTTCAAACGTATCAATATCAATAATAGGTGGAACGATATCATTAAATGTTCCATATTTATTAATGACACGACCACAATAATTAGGGTTCAAGAGAATATTTCTAACTTGATAGGGCTTACGTGGAATAAGCTTAGGGTTGTTATCTAAATGTTGGGAAATTTTTTTGTAGCCTAGCCCTTGTAAGTACCAGCAATAGACCACTTTGACTGTATACGCTTCTTCTTCATGTACAACAAAATGACCTTGTTTGTAACGATAACCAAACGGAGCATGAGTTGTGATTAGCTTACCTTGTTTGGCTTTTTCTCTTATCCCATTTCGTGTCTGTTCACTGATATTATTAGACTCCATTTCAGCTAGACTCATAAGTATGTTTAGGCGAAAGCGATCAAATTCTTTAGATAAGTCAAAATAGCCATCATTCACGCTGATGATTGTGACTTGATGCTTTTTACAAATTTCAAAGAATTGTATAGCGTTTTTCAAATTACGATGAAGTCGATTCAGACGATAACAACATAATACTTTACATTTTCCAGATGTAATCATTTCTACCATTTTTTGATAGCCCGAACGTTTTGTATGTCGACCTGTTTTTTTATCATCATAAAACGTCACATGAGACCATCCATATTGTTTAGCAGTATCCATAATAAGTGATTTCTGTGTCGCTAAGCTTTGTTGTTTTAATGTACTTTGACGTACGTAAGCAATGGCTTCTTCCATGTTATACACCTCCATAGAGATAATATATGTTTATGAATGAATTAGAATGAAAGGTCCAACGTGTTAAAAGCACGTTGGACCGCAATGATTAATTATCGTTTTGTAACTCTTCAACAACTAAATCAGCTAGTAATTCAATCAATTCATCCATTTTATTCACTCCTGCACGATTTTATCTTTAAGTTATTAAAAATCAATTAAATCATCATTCTGTTTTTTCCATGATTCAAGCATCTTTTTGTTATCCAAGTTAATTTTAGCTTTAATAGGTTCAGCATCTTTAGTTAGACCAAAAATAGACGCATATTCTGAATCTAACTTTAAATGGTAAAAGACAAGTGACTGTTTCTTGCCATAGTCATCTTTTACTGTTCTTTTTGTCGTGATTCGATCACGGTCAGATTCGATAAATCCTTTATCTCTTAGTGCATTCACGACATTGTTGACATCTTGGAAGTGCTGTTCTTTCAGCATATCTTTAAATACAGTCGCAATGATTTTGACCTCGATATAATCATCTTTTAAGGCAATTAGTCCATAATTCTCAATCATATTCTTTAACGCTGTGTCATCAGAAAATTTACCACGGTTTTGTGCTACAAATTGCGTAATGACTTCGATTGCTTTATCTGCCAGTGATCGTTCAGAGACTGTATGAGCATGATAATCAATAAAGTAATCTCTTATTTTAGCGATATCAATATCTGTAGCTAAAACACGACCTAATATTTTCGCAGATGTTGTAATGACTGCATAACGTTTAAACATACGAATACCTGTATTGTTTGCTTCACTCTTCAATTTAGCTTTAAACCAATGATGTTCATCTTTAAAACATTGAATAACTTCCTCTTCACGATTTATAAGGTATTGAGCTACTAACGGTAAAACATGACCATAGTTTAGTGCCACAGCTTTTTTAATATTGTCAGCATTGGTCGCATTTGTAGTAAATTGCTCATTAATTTCAATGGTTCTTACACGTAACCCATCGTTTTGAGCCGAATCAGTAAAAATACTGTATTCTGACGTTGAAATGACAGATGTGCCCCAATTCTTAGGCGTTTTAACTTCTCCATGAACGTTTGAACGTTGACGACCTTGACCTTCAGTGATGGAATACAATAACCCTGTTGTATCTTTAAAAGTTGCTGATGAGAGCTCGTCAAATACTATAGGTATGCCATAATTGTTACTTAAGTAACCTTCAAGGGCGTTACGTGTGCCATTCCAACTTCGAAAAAGTGTTTGATTACCTTTGGTTGGATTTCCAGCGACAGATACCGCTAAAGCTGCCGCTGTTGATTTACCGGTTGATGACTGGCCTGTAAAACTAAAGGTGATACCAGCAAATTCAACATCTTGTTTATACTTCAGAAATGCTGTCACTAAGGCAGAAATTCCAAATACGACCGCTAACTCTAGAAGAAGATGACCTTTGACTTCGTTCATATACATATTTAACCAATCTTTAAATGTCCCTTTAGGCTCTAATAGATAAGCACTATCGACAATAGGATCTAAAGATGCTAACTGATCATATTGTTTAGATGTGTAAACGGTATCTACCATTACAATGTAACCGTGGGGTGTTTCTATGATGCCCGAGCCATCATATAAATCAGAAGTAGGCAGTTCATCGCGCATTAACTGTAGTGCATAGCTCAAATCTTTTATATAACTTTCATTGATACTGTGACCATATTTAATCAAGGAAGGTAACTTGCGAGTTGTTAAAATATCAGATTCAAATGTATGTTCTTTATCCTTACCGTTAGAAATAATTATCTTTTCTGTATTTTCTGAGGCATGCCAAAATTTAGCTTCAACAACGATACAACTAGATATAGGCACTACTTTTTCCTTATCTCCATCTTTTTTAGGTGGAAAAGTTATACGCCACGCCTTTGAATCTAATTGGTATGGACCTGCTTCAAAAATGATGTAATGACTCATTAGCGAACACCTCCTTTCGAAGGGTTGCTATCATTGAGTGGATTAGGTCCGACTTTCATATATACTAAATGACCGTTGGTATTTTTACCGATAATAATAAATGGAACACGTGGCGCATGTTTTACAAAATATGCGAACCAACGCCCAACATTTTGTTGTACTGCTTTAGAACACGGCACATTTGCACGACGGTTCAAGTCATGGAAAGTAAATGTTTGTCCTTCCGGTAAATTAATTGAAATACCTAAAATTCTATTTTTTAATTTTTTAAAATCATCTTCTTGCTTGTAAGACATTTGAATTCCTCCTACTAATTAATAAAAATAGGAAAATCAAAGGTGCGCACAATTAATTTTCTTACACTTATTCTAGCCAACAAGTCATCATTTTAAAGCTTGTAAAAATATGTTAGAAATTCCGTACTAAACTGAGAAGGTTTTTGTTGACAAAAATAAAAGCGCTGATTTTACAGCGCTTTAAATAGAAGTTAATTTGAAGTTATATAAAAGTAGTCAGAAGGAGGATTATTATTATCGTTATAATGGTTTAGTGCTTTATTGATTTCATTTACTAACTTATCATGATGCTCTTTTGTTATTTTTTTTTGGATATTTGAGTTCTTTTTCTTCTAAGTCTTCTAGGGGCACCAATTCACTATTTAAGATTAATGCTAAGAGCATATTTTTAGGTACTGAAGCTTTAGTGTCTCGATGAGTAATATATTTTGCTAGTGGAAAATGAATGGCAGTTTTATCATTTTGAATAAGGTAGCTAGTTTGATTTGTTTCGATACTTTCAGCAAGTTTTGCATTTATCTCCATATCTAATACCTCTAACTCATCTAAGTAATATTCTAATAGTGAAATACGATCGATGTTAGTTATACCAGTGGTTGTAAGAATCTCTATAATTTTAGATTTAATACCAATTTCGATGTTCGAATCAATTAAGAAATAAAGGTAATATACTGTCATTGCATGAGCATAATCTTGCTGGTCGGTAATTTCATTCTTAATGAAACTATATAGGTTTTCATTAATTTTATTAGTAACATTCATGTCTTTTTTGTTCAATCCATTTTTAAAGAAGTGTAGGTAATCTGAATTATTATACAATATATCATATAATACATATAAGCTTTTGCTTTTAAAAATATAAGATTTTCCTGTTTTAAAGTTTTCGCTATTAATGCCTAGAGCATTGCAAAATTTCTTGAAATTGGCTGAAAAATTATTCTTTTCTTGAATAAACATATCATTGTCATTCAACTTTCCACCGCATTTTCTCAGTAATTCAATATTCTTTTCTATTGTATTATCATCGTCTGAATCCATTTTTAGAAGGCTATATCTTGCTATATCGCTTATATTGATAGAATATTCTTTAGGAGAACGTTCCGTATTTTTAGTATTTTCATAGTTTCTTGAATGGCTATACACTGCGCTTACATCTACTTTATCGATATCTAGTAATATTTCAAATAGTTCATCCTGCCATTTATCATTTTGATTTTTATCATTCATTTTTATCACACCTCATTAAAATAATACATAAATTATAATATATTTATTAATAATATTAGTCATAATGTCTAATTAATTTAAATGCTTTAATTTAGGAAAGAATTAGTTAAATGAAAAACTTTCTCATTTTAATGATTTTATTCGTATGCGCACTGATATTTGCTATGATCGTTATACCTAATCTTGTGAACTATATATCAGTATTATCATTAATTGTATCTATTATTACTTTCAGAATGAATATGTACTATAACAGTAAAGCTGAAGAACATAAGAAAATCGCTAACTCACCATTATTTTTATTTGATATAACAGATTATGCTTTCGAATTAGATAAAGATTTTATTAAGGATAGTGTTCGAATAGATATATTTAACTTTAAAGAAAAATGCCCATTAATATTAAATAAAGAGGCTAAATCATTGTATATAGGTAAGAATAAAAATTACTTTGCATTAAAAAATGTTGGGGAAGTGGCAAAAAATGTAGTCATCAATTCAGAAGTCGTATGGGATAAGGAAGAATTTAAAAATCATAATGAAAGATTAGCTTTTGAAGATTATACAAGAGAGTTAACGTATGATGATAATTTTTGTTATATTGCTTCAAACAATGATACATATGGATTTTCACATAAAAAATTTGACTTTAATACACATATAACTCAAGCAAAAATAAAAGGAGTTTCAAAGGATAATAATCTTTTAGTAAGTATACCTAAAGAGTTCAGTTATACAGTTAATTTTTATATTTTTGGATATATAAAAATTCCACCAAAATTATTTGTAACAATACTAGGGGAAGATTTAGAAGGAAATCAATTTAAAGATGAAATTGAAATTAAAGTCCAAAGGTATAAATTCAGTTATGTTCCGGTTCAAGCAGAGGTTACTTTATACGCTTAATATATAATAAAATAATATCTTAATTGAAAACCTCATCATTGGCTGATACGCAGAATAGTAATAGGTAGTATTCTAGGTGCATTATTAGCAACTGTATTTAATAGTCATTTTGTTAATGTAATTTATATAATCATTGCTGTGTTAGCTCTTATTCTAATGTTTATTAAAATCACACCATCTACTAGTCATATTAAGTTTAATCGCGTACTTTTAATTACAATAGGTAGTATCCTCGGTTTGGTATCCGGTATTGTAGGAGCTGGTGGAGCATTTATTATTATTTCAGTACTACTTGTTATATTTAAATTACCAATGAATATGGTTGTTACAAATAGTATTGTAATTGCATTCATTTCTTCTATTGGAGCATTTATTATTAAATTATTGCAGGGTTATATTCCTATCAATAGTGCAATACCGTTAATTTTAGGTAGTATACTATTTACTCCTCTAGGTATGAAAATAGGGCAAAAAATACCTGATTATATTCAAAAAGTGATTGTAAGTGTTTTAATCGTCTTTGCAATTATTAAGTTGATATTTTAAAAACGTGGGAGTGGGGCAACATTTATTTTGAATTTGTAGTCTCGCTCCCTAAATCAATTTATACGGTATTTAATTCAAAGGTTATTTATTAGAATCTAATCAATTTTACAAAATTTTAACAAAAAAACTTTTTCTAAATTGATATATAATAGCGGGTATGGTAATTTCAAAATAGATACTCGTATCTAACTAATTTTTAGGGGAGGTTAATTGTATGAATAAAAATTCGAAGAAGAAGCTCGATTTTCTTCCAAACAAGCTTAATAAGTACTCAATTAGACGTTTCACTGTAGGGACAGCTTCGATTTTAGTAGGAGCTACTTTAATTTTCGGTGTTGCAAATGATCAAGCAGAAGCCGCTGAGAATAACACAACTCAAAAGCAAGATGATAGTTCAGATGCAAGTAAAGTAAAAGGTAATGTTCAAACTATTGAACAATCTTCTGCAAATTCAAATGAATCTGATATTCCTGAACAAGTTGATGTAACTAAAGATACAACTGAACAAGCATCAACAGAAGAAAAAGCAAATACAACTGAACAAGCATCAACAGAAGAAAAAGCAGATACAACTGAACAAGCATCAACAGAAGAAAAAGCAAATACAACTGAACAAGCATCAACAGAAGAAAAAGCAGATACAACTGAACAAGCATCGACAGAAGAAAAAGCAGATACAACTGAACAAGCATCAACAGAAGAAAAAGCAAATACAACTGAACAAGCATCAACAGAAGAAAAAGCAAATACAACTGAACAAGCATCAACAGAAGAAAAAGCAGATACAACTGAACAAGCATCAACAGAAGAAAAAGCAGATACAACTGAACAAGCATCAACAGAAGAAAAAGCAGATACAACTGAACAAGCAGCAACAGAAGAAGCGCCAAAAGCTGAAGAAACAGAAAAAACAGCAACAGAAGAAGCACCAAAAACTGAAGAAACAGACAAAGTAGAAACAGAAGAAGCGCCAAAAGCTGAAGAAACAAGCAAAGCAGCAACAGAAAAAGCACCAAAAGCTGAAGAAACAAACAAAGTAGAAACAGAAGAAGCGCCAGCAGCTGAAGAAACAAACAAAGCAGCAACAGAAGAAACACCAGCAGTTGAAGACACAAATGCTAAGAGCAATTCAAATGCTCAACCATCAGAAACTGAGAGAACTCAAGTTGTAGATACAGTTGCTAAAGATTTATATAAAAAATCTGAAGTTACAGAAGCAGAAAAAGCTGAAATTGAAAAAGTATTACCAAAAGATATTTCAAACTTATCTAATGAAGAAATTAAAAAAATAGCTTTAAGTGAAGTACTTAAAGAAACAGCTAACAAAGAAAACGCACAACCAAGAGCAACATTCCGTTCAGTAAGCAGCAATGCTAGAACAACAAATGTTAACTATTCAGCAACAGCATTAAGAGCAGCTGCACAAGACACAGTTACTAAAAAAGGAACTGGTAACTTTACTGCGCATGGAGATATAATCCATAAAACTTATAAAGAAGAATTCCCTAATGAAGGCACGCTAACTGCATTCAATACAAACTTCAATCCTAATACAGGAACTAAAGGCGCATTAGAATATAATGATAAAATAGATTTTAATAAAGACTTTACAATTACTGTTCCAGTAGCAAACAACAACCAAGGTAATACAACAGGAGCAGATGGCTGGGGCTTCATGTTTACTCAAGGGAATGGCCAAGACTTCTTAAACCAAGGTGGTATTTTAAGAGACAAAGGTATGGCAAATGCATCTGGTTTTAAAATTGATACGGCATATAATAATGTTAATGGTAAAGTCGATAAACTCGATGCAGATAAAACAAACAATCTAAGTCAAATTGGCGCAGCAAAAGTTGGTTACGGTACATTTGTTAAAAATGGTGCAGATGGTGTGACTAACCAAGTTGGTCAAAATGCCCTAAATACAAAAGATAAACCTGTAAATAAAATAATTTATGCAGATAATACAACTAATCATCTTGATGGTCAATTCCATGGCCAAAGATTAAATGATGTAGTATTAAATTATGATGCAGCAACAAGTACAATAACTGCTACATATGCAGGAAAAACATGGAAAGCTACTACAGATGATTTAGGAATTGATAAATCACAAAAATATAATTTCTTAATTACTTCAAGTCATATGCAAAATAGATATTCTGATGGAATTATGAGAACAAATCTTGAAGGTGTAACAATTACAACGCCTCAAGCTGATTTAATTGATGATGTGGAAGTAACGAAACAACCAATTCCTCATAAAACTATTCGTGAGTTTGATCCAACTCTAGAACCAGGCTCACCTGATGTTATTGTACAAAAAGGTGAAGATGGAGAGAAAACAACAACTACACCAACTAAAGTTGACCCTGATACAGGAGATGTAGTTGAACGTGGTGAACCAACAACAGAAGTTACAAAAAATCCAGTTGACGAGATTGTACACTTTGCACCTGAAGAAGTACCACAAGGTCATAAAGATGAGTTCGATCCAAACTTACCAATTGACGGTACAGAAGAAGTACCAGGTAAACCAGGCATCAAGAATCCTGAAACAGGTGAAGTAGTAACACCTCCGGTTGACGATGTCACAAAACATGGTCCAAAAGCAGGCGAACCAGAGGTTACTAAAGAAGAAATACCATTCGAGAAAAAACGTGAGTTCAATCCAGACTTAAAACCAGGTGAAGAGAAAGTAACGCAAGAAGGACAAACTGGAGAGAAAACAACAACAACGCCAACAACAATTAATCCATTAACGGGAGAAAAAGTAGGCGAAGGTGAACCAACAACAGAAGTAACAAAAGAACCAGTAGATGAAATCACACAATTCGGTGGAGAAGAAGTACCACAAGGTCATAAAGATGAGTTCGATCCAAACTTACCAATTGACGGTACAGAAGAAGTACCAGGTAAACCAGGCATCAAGAATCCTGAAACAGGTGAAGTAGTAACACCTCCGGTTGACGATGTCACAAAACATGGTCCAAAAGCAGGCGAACCAGAGGTTACTAAAGAAGAAATTCCATATGAAACTAAACGCGTATTAGATCCAACAATGGAACCAGGTAGTCCTGATAAAGTAGCTCAAAAAGGTGAAAATGGTGAAAAAACAACAACAACACCAACTACAATTAATCCATTAACGGGAGAAAAAGTAGGCGAAGGCGAACCAACAACGGAAGTAACGAAAGAACCAATAGACGAAATTGTTAACTATGCACCTGAAATTATTCCTCATGGTACACGTGAAGAAATTGATCCAAACTTACCAGAAGGTGAAACTAAAGTTATCCCAGGTAAAGATGGCTTGAAAGATCCTGAAACTGGAGAAATCATTGAAGAACCACAAGATGAAGTAATCATCCATGGTGCTAAAGATGATTCAGATGCGGACAGCGATTCAGACAGCGATAGCGATTCAGATTCAGATAGCGACTCTGATGCGGACAGCGACTCAGACGCAGATAGCGACTCAGACGCAGATAGCGATTCAGATTCAGACAGCGACTCAGATTCAGACAGCGATAGCGATTCTGATTCAGACAGCGACTCAGACGCAGATAGCGATTCAGACGCAGATAGCGACTCTGATGCGGACAGCGACTCAGACGCAGATAGCGACTCTGATGCGGACAGCGACTCAGACGCAGATAGCGATTCTGATGCAGACAGCGACTCAGATTCAGACAGCGATAGCGATTCTGATGCAGACAGCGACTCAGACGCAGATAGCGACTCTGATGCGGACAGCGACTCAGACGCAGATAGCGACTCTGATGCGGACAGCGACTCAGACGCAGATAGCGACTCAGATTCAGACAGCGATTCAGACGCAGATAGCGACTCAGATTCAGACAGCGATTCAGACGCAGATAGCGATTCAGATTCAGATAGCGACTCTGATGCGGACAGCGATTCAGATTCAGATAGCGACTCTGATGCGGACAGCGACTCAGACGCAGATAGCGATTCAGACGCAGATAGCGACTCAGATTCAGACAGCGATTCAGACGCAGATAGCGATTCAGACGCAGATAGCGACTCTGATGCGGACAGCGACTCAGACGCAGATAGCGACTCTGATGCGGACAGCGACTCAGACGCAGATAGCGATTCTGATTCAGACAGCGACTCAGACAGCGATAGCGATTCTGATTCAGACAGCGACTCAGACGCAGATAGCGACTCAGATTCAGACAGCGATTCAGACGCAGATAGCGACTCAGACGCAGATAGCGATTCAGACGCAGATAGCGACTCAGACGCAGATAGCGATTCAGATTCAGATAGCGACTCTGATGCGGACAGCGATAGCGATTCTGATTCAGACAGCGACTCAGACGCAGATAGCGACTCTGATGCGGACAGCGATAGCGATTCTGATTCAGACAGCGACTCAGACGCAGATAGCGATTCAGACGCAGATAGCGACTCTGATGCGGACAGCGACTCAGACGCAGATAGCGACTCTGATGCGGACAGCGACTCAGACGCAGATAGCGATTCTGATGCAGACAGCGACTCAGATTCAGACAGCGATAGCGATTCTGATGCAGACAGCGACTCAGACAGCGATTCAGACGCAGATAGCGACTCTGATGCGGACAGCGACTCAGACGCAGATAGCGACTCTGATGCGGACAGCGACTCAGACGCAGATAGCGACTCAGATTCAGACAGCGATTCAGACGCAGATAGCGACTCAGATTCAGACAGCGATTCAGACGCAGATAGCGATTCAGATTCAGATAGCGACTCTGATGCGGACAGCGACTCAGACGCAGATAGCGATTCAGACGCAGATAGCGACTCTGATGCGGACAGCGATTCAGACGCAGATAGCGATTCAGATTCAGATAGCGACTCTGATGCGGACAGCGACTCAGATTCAGACAGCGATTCAGACGCAGATAGCGACTCAGATTCAGACGCAGATAGCGATTCTGATTCAGACAGCGACTCAGACAGCGATAGCGATTCTGATTCAGACAGCGACTCAGACAGCGATTCAGACGCAGATAGCGACTCTGATGCGGACAGCGATTCAGACAGCGATAGCGATTCAGATTCAGATAGCGACTCTGATGCGGACAGCGATTCAGACAGCGATAGCGATTCAGACGCAGATAGCGATTCAGACGCAGATAGCGACTCTGATGCGGACAGCGACTCAGACGCAGATAGCGATTCAGACGCAGATAGCGACTCTGATGCGGACAGCGACTCAGACGCAGATAGCGACTCTGATGCGGACAGCGACTCAGACGCAGATAGCGATTCTGATGCAGACAGCGACTCAGATTCAGACAGCGACTCAGACGCAGATAGCGACTCAGACGCAGATAGCGATTCAGATTCAGACAGCGACTCAGATTCAGACAGCGATAGCGATTCTGATGCAGACAGCGACTCAGACGCAGATAGCGACTCAGATTCAGACAGCGATTCAGACGCAGATAGCGACTCAGACGCAGATAGCGATTCAGACGCAGATAGCGACTCAGACGCAGATAGCGACTCTGATGCGGACAGCGATAGCGATTCAGATTCAGACAGCGACTCAGACGCAGATAGCGATTCTGATGCAGACAGCGACTCAGACGCAGATAGCGACTCTGATGCGGACAGCGACTCAGACGCAGATAGCGACTCTGATGCGGACAGCGACTCAGACGCAGATAGCGACTCAGATTCAGACAGCGATTCAGACGCAGATAGCGACTCAGATTCAGACAGCGATTCAGACGCAGATAGCGATTCAGATTCAGATAGCGACTCTGATGCGGACAGCGATTCAGATTCAGATAGCGACTCTGATGCGGACAGCGACTCAGACGCAGATAGCGATTCAGACGCAGATAGCGACTCAGATTCAGACAGCGATTCAGACGCAGATAGCGATTCAGACGCAGATAGCGACTCTGATGCGGACAGCGACTCAGACGCAGATAGCGACTCTGATGCGGACAGCGACTCAGACGCAGATAGCGATTCTGATTCAGACAGCGACTCAGACAGCGATAGCGATTCTGATTCAGACAGCGACTCAGACGCAGATAGCGACTCAGATTCAGACAGCGATTCAGACGCAGATAGCGACTCAGACGCAGATAGCGATTCAGACGCAGATAGCGACTCAGACGCAGATAGCGATTCAGATTCAGATAGCGACTCTGATGCGGACAGCGATAGCGATTCTGATTCAGACAGCGACTCAGACGCAGATAGCGATTCAGACGCAGATAGCGACTCTGATGCGGACAGCGACTCAGACGCAGATAGCGACTCTGATGCGGACAGCGACTCAGACGCAGATAGCGACTCTGATGCGGACAGCGACTCAGACGCAGATAGCGATTCTGATGCAGACAGCGACTCAGATTCAGACAGCGATTCAGACGCAGATAGCGACTCAGACGCAGATAGCGATTCAGATTCAGATAGCGACTCTGATGCGGACAGCGATAGCGATTCTGATTCAGACAGCGACTCAGACAGCGATTCAGACGCAGATAGCGACTCTGATGCGGACAGCGACTCAGACGCAGATAGCGACTCTGATGCGGACAGCGACTCAGACGCAGATAGCGACTCAGATTCAGACAGCGATTCAGACGCAGATAGCGACTCAGATTCAGACAGCGATTCAGACGCAGATAGCGATTCAGATTCAGATAGCGACTCTGATGCGGACAGCGACTCAGACGCAGATAGCGATTCAGACGCAGATAGCGACTCTGATGCGGACAGCGATTCAGACGCAGATAGCGATTCAGATTCAGATAGCGACTCTGATGCGGACAGCGACTCAGATTCAGACAGCGATTCAGACGCAGATAGCGACTCAGATTCAGACGCAGATAGCGATTCTGATTCAGACAGCGACTCAGACAGCGATTCAGACGCAGATAGCGACTCTGATGCGGACAGCGATTCAGACAGCGATAGCGATTCAGATTCAGATAGCGACTCTGATGCGGACAGCGATTCAGACAGCGATAGCGATTCAGACGCAGATAGCGATTCAGACGCAGATAGCGACTCTGATGCGGACAGCGACTCAGACGCAGATAGCGATTCAGACGCAGATAGCGACTCTGATGCGGACAGCGACTCAGACGCAGATAGCGACTCTGATGCGGACAGCGACTCAGACGCAGATAGCGATTCTGATGCAGACAGCGACTCAGATTCAGACAGCGACTCAGACGCAGATAGCGACTCAGACGCAGATAGCGATTCAGATTCAGACAGCGACTCAGATTCAGACAGCGATAGCGATTCTGATGCAGACAGCGACTCAGACGCAGATAGCGACTCAGATTCAGACAGCGATTCAGACGCAGATAGCGACTCAGACGCAGATAGCGATTCAGACGCAGATAGCGACTCAGACGCAGATAGCGACTCTGATGCGGACAGCGATAGCGATTCAGATTCAGACAGCGACTCAGACGCAGATAGCGATTCTGATGCAGACAGCGACTCAGATTCAGACAGCGATTCAGACGCAGATAGCGACTCAGACGCAGATAGCGATTCAGATTCAGATAGCGACTCTGATGCGGACAGCGATAGCGATTCTGATTCAGACAGCGACTCAGACGCAGATAGCGATTCAGACGCAGATAGCGACTCTGATGCGGACAGCGACTCAGACGCAGATAGCGACTCTGATGCGGACAGCGACTCAGACGCAGATAGCGATTCTGATGCAGACAGCGACTCAGATTCAGACAGCGATAGCGATTCTGATGCAGACAGCGACTCAGACGCAGATAGCGACTCTGATGCGGACAGCGACTCAGACGCAGATAGCGACTCTGATGCGGACAGCGACTCAGACGCAGATAGCGACTCAGATTCAGACAGCGATTCAGACGCAGATAGCGACTCAGATTCAGACAGCGATTCAGACGCAGATAGCGATTCAGATTCAGATAGCGACTCTGATGCGGACAGCGATTCAGATTCAGATAGCGACTCTGATGCGGACAGCGACTCAGACGCAGATAGCGATTCAGACGCAGATAGCGACTCAGATTCAGACAGCGATTCAGACGCAGATAGCGATTCAGACGCAGATAGCGACTCTGATGCGGACAGCGACTCAGACGCAGATAGCGACTCTGATGCGGACAGCGACTCAGACGCAGATAGCGATTCTGATTCAGACAGCGACTCAGACAGCGATAGCGATTCTGATTCAGACAGCGACTCAGACGCAGATAGCGACTCAGATTCAGACAGCGATTCAGACGCAGATAGCGACTCAGACGCAGATAGCGATTCAGACGCAGATAGCGACTCAGACGCAGATAGCGATTCAGATTCAGATAGCGACTCTGATGCGGACAGCGATAGCGATTCTGATTCAGACAGCGACTCAGACGCAGATAGCGACTCTGATGCGGACAGCGATAGCGATTCTGATTCAGACAGCGACTCAGACGCAGATAGCGATTCAGACGCAGATAGCGACTCTGATGCGGACAGCGACTCAGACGCAGATAGCGACTCTGATGCGGACAGCGACTCAGACGCAGATAGCGATTCTGATGCAGACAGCGACTCAGATTCAGACAGCGATAGCGATTCTGATGCAGACAGCGACTCAGACAGCGATTCAGACGCAGATAGCGACTCTGATGCGGACAGCGACTCAGACGCAGATAGCGACTCTGATGCGGACAGCGACTCAGACGCAGATAGCGACTCAGATTCAGACAGCGATTCAGACGCAGATAGCGACTCAGATTCAGACAGCGATTCAGACGCAGATAGCGATTCAGATTCAGATAGCGACTCTGATGCGGACAGCGACTCAGACGCAGATAGCGATTCAGACGCAGATAGCGACTCTGATGCGGACAGCGATTCAGACGCAGATAGCGATTCAGATTCAGATAGCGACTCTGATGCGGACAGCGACTCAGATTCAGACAGCGATTCAGACGCAGATAGCGACTCAGATTCAGACGCAGATAGCGATTCTGATTCAGACAGCGACTCAGACAGCGATAGCGATTCTGATTCAGACAGCGACTCAGACAGCGATTCAGACGCAGATAGCGACTCTGATGCGGACAGCGATTCAGACAGCGATAGCGATTCAGATTCAGATAGCGACTCTGATGCGGACAGCGATTCAGACAGCGATAGCGATTCAGACGCAGATAGCGATTCAGACGCAGATAGCGACTCTGATGCGGACAGCGACTCAGACGCAGATAGCGATTCAGACGCAGATAGCGACTCTGATGCGGACAGCGACTCAGACGCAGATAGCGACTCTGATGCGGACAGCGACTCAGACGCAGATAGCGATTCTGATGCAGACAGCGACTCAGATTCAGACAGCGACTCAGACGCAGATAGCGACTCAGACGCAGATAGCGATTCAGATTCAGACAGCGACTCAGATTCAGACAGCGATAGCGATTCTGATGCAGACAGCGACTCAGACGCAGATAGCGACTCAGATTCAGACAGCGATTCAGACGCAGATAGCGACTCAGACGCAGATAGCGATTCAGACGCAGATAGCGACTCAGACGCAGATAGCGACTCTGATGCGGACAGCGATAGCGATTCAGATTCAGACAGCGACTCAGACGCAGATAGCGATTCTGATGCAGACAGCGACTCAGACGCAGATAGCGACTCTGATGCGGACAGCGACTCAGACGCAGATAGCGACTCTGATGCGGACAGCGACTCAGACGCAGATAGCGACTCAGATTCAGACAGCGATTCAGACGCAGATAGCGACTCAGATTCAGACAGCGATTCAGACGCAGATAGCGATTCAGATTCAGATAGCGACTCTGATGCGGACAGCGATTCAGATTCAGATAGCGACTCTGATGCGGACAGCGACTCAGACGCAGATAGCGATTCAGACGCAGATAGCGACTCAGATTCAGACAGCGATTCAGACGCAGATAGCGATTCAGACGCAGATAGCGACTCTGATGCGGACAGCGACTCAGACGCAGATAGCGACTCTGATGCGGACAGCGACTCAGACGCAGATAGCGATTCTGATTCAGACAGCGACTCAGACAGCGATAGCGATTCTGATTCAGACAGCGACTCAGACGCAGATAGCGACTCAGATTCAGACAGCGATTCAGACGCAGATAGCGACTCAGACGCAGATAGCGATTCAGACGCAGATAGCGACTCAGACGCAGATAGCGATTCAGATTCAGATAGCGACTCTGATGCGGACAGCGATAGCGATTCTGATTCAGACAGCGACTCAGACGCAGATAGCGATTCAGACGCAGATAGCGACTCTGATGCGGACAGCGACTCAGACGCAGATAGCGACTCTGATGCGGACAGCGACTCAGACGCAGATAGCGACTCTGATGCGGACAGCGACTCAGACGCAGATAGCGATTCTGATGCAGACAGCGACTCAGATTCAGACAGCGATTCAGACGCAGATAGCGACTCAGACGCAGATAGCGATTCAGATTC
Source organism: Staphylococcus haemolyticus (assembly GCF_006094395.1). NCBI lineage: Bacteria > Bacillati > Bacillota > Bacilli > Caryophanales > Staphylococcaceae > Staphylococcus > Staphylococcus haemolyticus. The sequence continues at coordinate 60,712 of NZ_CP035291.1, forward strand.
AGATAGCGACTCTGATGCGGACAGCGATAGCGATTCTGATTCAGACAGCGACTCAGACAGCGATTCAGACGCAGATAGCGACTCTGATGCGGACAGCGACTCAGACGCAGATAGCGACTCTGATGCGGACAGCGACTCAGACGCAGATAGCGACTCAGATTCAGACAGCGATTCAGACGCAGATAGCGACTCAGATTCAGACAGCGATTCAGACGCAGATAGCGATTCAGATTCAGATAGCGACTCTGATGCGGACAGCGACTCAGACGCAGATAGCGATTCAGACGCAGATAGCGACTCTGATGCGGACAGCGATTCAGACGCAGATAGCGATTCAGATTCAGATAGCGACTCTGATGCGGACAGCGACTCAGATTCAGACAGCGATTCAGACGCAGATAGCGACTCAGATTCAGACGCAGATAGCGATTCTGATTCAGACAGCGACTCAGACAGCGATTCAGACGCAGATAGCGACTCTGATGCGGACAGCGATTCAGACAGCGATAGCGATTCAGATTCAGATAGCGACTCTGATGCGGACAGCGATTCAGACAGCGATAGCGATTCAGACGCAGATAGCGATTCAGACGCAGATAGCGACTCTGATGCGGACAGCGACTCAGACGCAGATAGCGATTCAGACGCAGATAGCGACTCTGATGCGGACAGCGACTCAGACGCAGATAGCGACTCTGATGCGGACAGCGACTCAGACGCAGATAGCGATTCTGATGCAGACAGCGACTCAGATTCAGACAGCGACTCAGACGCAGATAGCGACTCAGACGCAGATAGCGATTCAGATTCAGACAGCGACTCAGATTCAGACAGCGATAGCGATTCTGATGCAGACAGCGACTCAGACGCAGATAGCGACTCAGATTCAGACAGCGATTCAGACGCAGATAGCGACTCAGACGCAGATAGCGATTCAGACGCAGATAGCGACTCAGACGCAGATAGCGACTCTGATGCGGACAGCGATAGCGATTCAGATTCAGACAGCGACTCAGACGCAGATAGCGATTCTGATGCAGACAGCGACTCAGATTCAGACAGCGATTCAGACGCAGATAGCGACTCAGACGCAGATAGCGATTCAGATTCAGATAGCGACTCTGATGCGGACAGCGATAGCGATTCTGATTCAGACAGCGACTCAGACGCAGATAGCGATTCAGACGCAGATAGCGACTCTGATGCGGACAGCGACTCAGACGCAGATAGCGACTCTGATGCGGACAGCGACTCAGACGCAGATAGCGATTCTGATGCAGACAGCGACTCAGATTCAGACAGCGATAGCGATTCTGATGCAGACAGCGACTCAGACGCAGATAGCGACTCTGATGCGGACAGCGACTCAGACGCAGATAGCGACTCTGATGCGGACAGCGACTCAGACGCAGATAGCGACTCAGATTCAGACAGCGATTCAGACGCAGATAGCGACTCAGATTCAGACAGCGATTCAGACGCAGATAGCGATTCAGATTCAGATAGCGACTCTGATGCGGACAGCGATTCAGATTCAGATAGCGACTCTGATGCGGACAGCGACTCAGACGCAGATAGCGATTCAGACGCAGATAGCGACTCAGATTCAGACAGCGATTCAGACGCAGATAGCGATTCAGACGCAGATAGCGACTCTGATGCGGACAGCGACTCAGACGCAGATAGCGACTCTGATGCGGACAGCGACTCAGACGCAGATAGCGATTCTGATTCAGACAGCGACTCAGACAGCGATAGCGATTCTGATTCAGACAGCGACTCAGACGCAGATAGCGACTCAGATTCAGACAGCGATTCAGACGCAGATAGCGACTCAGACGCAGATAGCGATTCAGACGCAGATAGCGACTCAGACGCAGATAGCGATTCAGATTCAGATAGCGACTCTGATGCGGACAGCGATAGCGATTCTGATTCAGACAGCGACTCAGACGCAGATAGCGATTCAGACGCAGATAGCGACTCTGATGCGGACAGCGACTCAGACGCAGATAGCGACTCTGATGCGGACAGCGACTCAGACGCAGATAGCGACTCTGATGCGGACAGCGACTCAGACGCAGATAGCGATTCTGATGCAGACAGCGACTCAGATTCAGACAGCGATTCAGACGCAGATAGCGACTCAGACGCAGATAGCGATTCAGATTCAGATAGCGACTCTGATGCGGACAGCGATAGCGATTCTGATTCAGACAGCGACTCAGACGCAGATAGCGATTCAGACGCAGATAGCGACTCTGATGCGGACAGCGACTCAGACGCAGATAGCGATTCTGATGCAGACAGCGACTCAGATTCAGACAGCGATAGCGATTCTGATGCAGACAGCGACTCAGACGCAGATAGCGACTCTGATGCGGACAGCGACTCAGACGCAGATAGCGACTCTGATGCGGACAGCGACTCAGACGCAGATAGCGACTCAGATTCAGACAGCGATTCAGACGCAGATAGCGACTCAGATTCAGACAGCGATTCAGACGCAGATAGCGATTCAGATTCAGATAGCGACTCTGATGCGGACAGCGATTCAGATTCAGATAGCGACTCTGATGCGGACAGCGACTCAGACGCAGATAGCGATTCAGACGCAGATAGCGACTCAGATTCAGACAGCGATTCAGACGCAGATAGCGATTCAGACGCAGATAGCGACTCTGATGCGGACAGCGACTCAGACGCAGATAGCGACTCTGATGCGGACAGCGACTCAGACGCAGATAGCGATTCTGATTCAGACAGCGACTCAGACAGCGATAGCGATTCTGATTCAGACAGCGACTCAGACAGCGATAGCGATTCAGATTCAGACAGCGATTCAGACGCAGATAGCGACTCTGATGCGGACAGCGATTCAGACAGCGATAGCGATTCAGATTCAGATAGCGACTCTGATGCGGACAGCGATTCAGACAGCGATAGCGATTCAGACGCAGATAGCGATTCAGACGCAGATAGCGACTCTGATGCGGACAGCGACTCAGACGCAGATAGCGACTCTGATGCGGACAGCGATTCAGACGCAGATAGAGATCATAATGACAAAACAGATAAACCAAATAATAAAGAGTTACCAGATACTGGTAATGATGCTCAAAATAATGGCACATTATTTGGTTCACTATTCGCTGCGCTTGGAGGATTATTCTTAGTTGGCAGACGTCGTAAAAACAAAAATAATGAAGAAAAATAATATTTAAACTTCATAATTTTGGGTAAAATTTAAAACCAGGCCTTACATGGCCTGGTTTTATTTTAAATACTATGATATAAATTAATGGAAATAGGACAAATATATAAAAATAAGGAGGAAACAATGGAATTTGAACATAAATTAGAGAAATTAATATCTGAAGTAAATAATAAGACTGAAATTAATAATTATGTTTTTTTTAGTTTAGGTAAGTCAAGTGTTAAAGCACAGGTTAAGTTATTAAAAAAAACTAATTATCTCAAACAAGATATTTCAAAATTGGCACTTAAATTTAAAAAGAAATCTGGGGAATTTCCTGAGTGGATTAAATTAGATATTGTAACCTCGACTGAAAAAATATTATTTAAAGAATTAAAAAAAACACTGATCAATACAAGAAGAAATTATGTAGATTTTGGTATAGCATTTGATAGTCAATGGAATTTTGCAGTATTACCTGAAGAAATTAACGCGAATGCTTTTGTTCGACCAGATAATACTACTAAAGAGTTATTTCTTTCGGAAAAAAACATCAATAATTATTTACGCAAATATACTACAAATAAAAAGGCATTTTCTAGTGAGTTCTATAATGAAAAAGAAGTTATTAAATTCTATACACAAGGTTTCTTTATAGGTGATGAAGAAGTACATGAACTATATAGCGAAGGCTATAAAAAAGGTTTAAGAAAAGTAAATGATTTAAATAATGAAATTGATCAATTAATTGAAAGTAGTACTAATTTCTTACAAAATATGTTGTTAGATAATGGTAAATATATTTATGGATATTTTCCTCATTTTGATAATGAAATTGGATTCTACAATGTTTTAAGACACTCTTCTTCTACTTATGCCTTAATTGAGGGTCTGTCCTATTTAGGTAAAAGCTTACAACCTGTTGAAAAAGCAATTGATTATATCATTTTAAATCAACTGTTTGAGATTGGTGATAAAGCCTATATCTTTGATGATACAGAGGAAGCAAATGAAATCAAATTAGGACAAAATGCTTCATTTATATTCGCAGTTTGTGAATATTTAAAGCATGAAGATAATCCTAAATTTCTTGAGTCAGCTCAGAAAGTGGCTAAAGGTATTCTTTCAATGATAGATGAAGATACATATGAGACAACTCACTTATTGAATTATCCTGATTTAAGCGTAAAAGAGAAGTTTAGAATTATTTATTACGATGGTGAAGCAGCGCTTGCTTTATTGAGATTGTATCAAAAGGATGAAAATGAACTATGGCTAAAAACTGTAGAAAATTTGATGGACCGTTTCATTGAGAAGAAATATTGGCAATATCATGATCATTGGTTAGGATATTGTACGAATGAATTAGTTCAAATTAATCCACAAGACAAATATTTTGAATTTGGAATCAAAAATGTGAATAATTACTTAGATTATATTAAAAATCGTGAAACAACATTTCCAACATTCTTAGAAATGTTAATGGCCACATATAGATTAGTTCAAAAAGCGAAAGATACGGGTCGCGAGGAATTGGTAAACAATTTAATAGATGAACAATATTTGATAGATGTAATTAATATTAGAGCAGATTATCAAAGAGTTGGATTCTTTTATCCTGAAATTGCTATGTATTTTAAAAACCCATCAAGAATACTAGGAAGTTTCTTTATTAAACACCACGGTTATCGTGTTCGAATTGATGATATCGAACATTATTTATCTGGATATGTACAATATCAGCTTGCATTTAATAGGTAAAATAAGTATTTGAAATTTAAATTAATGACTTACAAAAAATGGTTGATTTACATAAAAACGAAATCAACCATTTTTAATTTGCTCTTTAATAATTATTTTTCATATAACTAAAATTCTAATTTCATAAAGAATAACTGAAAAAACTAAACAACATGTGAGCTATTCATAACTTGAATTAATTGTAGAAAATCTATCTTCCCATAACTTCATAACAATTTTACTTGAAAAAGCTTTAGAGTGCTTGATACATTCTTGAGAAAAAGTATCTCTTAAAGTCTTATCTAATAATAGGTTTCGCACTCGATTATATAATTCATCTTTATCATTTTTGTTAATTAAATAACCATTTTCATTATTTAATATTAATTCGGAAGGACCATACTTCGAATTATAGCCAACTGGAGGTATGCCTTCAGTTATAGTTTCTAATAAACCTAAATTAAATCCTTCCATATTACTAGTAATTAGAGACATATAAGCATCTTGAATCTCAGCACTTAAATTTCTTCTAAACCCTCGTAAAAACACATTGTTTTCTAAATTATATTCAGTGATTAGTTGCTTGTATTTTTCTTCTTCTTTACCAAACCCATACAAATGTAGTTGGATGTTAGGAAATTCTTTAATTAATTTAGAAACTAATTCAATTTGATGATTCAACTGTTTTTCAGGAGAATAACGTGCAACGGAAATAATTTTATTATTATTTATACTATGATTATTTCTTTTTAAATTAGTAAAATGTTCATCAATATATCCTACTGGTATAGTATGAACAGGGATTTCATTATTTATTCGAGCTGATATATCCAATTGTTGCTGTTTAGTCGATACAATTATCCCAGAGTATCTATTTAGATTGTTAAAAACATGTTTATAAGTATTTTTGATGTCCGATTCATATACCATGTCAATATTCTTGACATGAGTACTATGCAAAACAGCTAAAACAGGTATTGTTTCACTAGTATTATTGAATATTGGTGCAGTATTTATATTTTTATCACTCAGGAAAATATCTCCATTTTTATACAATTTTTCAATTGCAAATGCTAGTAATTCCTGATCATTATTAAAATACTTAAGTTGAGAATCGGTGTTATAAATAATAAGTTGTGATTGTGAATTTTCAAGTTCTGGATTAAAAAATTTTTGGAACTTTATAGTACCTTCAGGAGTGTAATAATGTTCACAAACTACTTTTTGATTTGTTGTTAAAGTTCTTGAACAACTTAAAAAGCCTCTTGAATCATATAGATCTCGACGTATTTTACGTTGATTTACATCAAAATGATTTATGTAATCCAAATGTTGGTAATTACTATCATTAAAATGGACATACATTCTATAGTTGCTTTTTTCATATATCTTTATATCATTGGTATTTTCAATAAATTTTAGTGTATAATTACACTCTTTAGTCCAATGAGTGATCCAGTCCTTATGGATGCTTTTTATATTTATACTGTCTTGTAGCACATCATATAAGCTTAATATATCGTCATCTTCAATTTGAAATAGACTTGCATTAAAATGTAAACGAGGTGACCACGATGCAAAAATCAATTTACTAGTTATCGAGTGATTTTTAAATAAGTTGTGTCTATTAATCATCGCTTTTTCAATTCCGGTTAATTTATTTCCTAACCTATTCCCTACTGAATATATCATTTTAATTCAACCTCATTTTTTGTTATTTATTATTTAGTTTATTTTTAATTTCATTTAAGTTTGGGTAAGAGGTAAATATAATAAATTTATCTTTATCTTTTATAATACCGCTATTATATTTCCTGCCAATAATTATTTCGTTAGTAAATTTAAATAGGGTATTTTTATATGCTTTTAAAATTTTAAATAAGTCGTCAACAGTGAAGTTTTGTCGTTCTCTCATAGTATGACGTCCAGTTAAATTTATTGCTACAGAATTTGAAAGACTTAAATGTTCTATTTTTGAATTGATATATTCATCGCGCTTTGGACCGTTTTCAAATAAATACTTAGATAATTCATAAGAAGGTGTATACATAGGTGAATTAAGCATGGCTTTCATCAATTCGTAAGTTGTCGTTTCTTTTCCTTCATAATAAAGTTTGTTATTTGTTGCCCAGTTAGCAATAAAAATAGTATCTTCTGATACATTATCATCTATAGCTTTTAAATAATTAAAGATAGGGCCTAAGCCTTCAATTGTACCTGAATGTTCTCTGTTATGAGATTCAATGACATTATAATTTTCATCAATAATCATATAACTGCGACCGTTCAAGGATTGACCATCAAATAAAGAAGTGTTCGAATTATTAATATTATATTTATTTAATTTCTCAGGTAATTCTTTTGCTAATTTTGGAAATTCTGTACCACCTGCTGATGATTTTAATAGAGTTAATGAATCTGGTTTATTTAGGTACAATAAATCTTTTTCTAATAGATGTCTATTAGAATACCATGTTATATTTTTGCTTTTTACTCCTGTAACGACACTCTTTAAAGCATCATCCATACATAGAATATAATCTGCATTACTATTTTCTAGAACATCAACTAATTGCAAATGCAATGATTTAGAGTGCTTACCTAAGTCACTAATTTGCCCAATCGCAATAATTTTATTACCTTTAAAAAATTTTGTTTGAGTATTAAATGCTTTTATAGCATTAATCATTGCTGGTAATGAAGCGTTGTGTGTATCATCTATTAAGTTAACTTTATAGTTAGGTGTTTCAACTTCTTTTAGGTTTAAAACTTTTTCAAATGGTTTAAATGTACTTAAGTTCTCTAAGGCTCTTTCTAGTGGTATATCTAAATGCGATAATGTAGCAAATGTGGCTAGAGAGTTTTCAACCATACCGTCACTTATTGAATTAATTCTATAAGTATATTTTTGTCCGTTAAAATCAATTGTTATAACTGTATAGCCTTTACTATATTGAATAGATTTAGGACAAATTGTTGCGCTAGAGTCATGTGTACTATAAGTAATAACATTACTTGTATTTTGTTTGGCGCGTTCGATTAATATATCTGAATGTAATGTATCTTTATTAATTATTGCTACTCCCTCAGGAGTTAAACCATCAAAAATACTTGCTTTCACTTCTACAATATTTAGAATATCTTTAAATGTAGACATATGAGCAGCACCTATACCAGTAACTATAGCAATATTTGGTTTTATTAAATATGATGAATTACCAACTGCATTTAATGCGTTTAATGATACTTCTAAAACAGCAAAATTTGGTTGTCTAATCATTTTGCATAATAATAAATATACTGCGGATCTTATGTTATTATTAAATCTATTTTGAAGAGGATAATAATCTTTAAGACCAGCACTTATCAGCATTCTAGTTGAACTTTTTCCCATTGATCCTGTTATAGCAACAACAGGGTGTTTATACTGTAGTCTCATTTCTTCAGCTAATTTAGTTAGTGTGTTTGCAGAATCATTGATAACTAATTGAGGAGTTTTAAACTTCATGTCAGGAACATAGGTTTCAGTAATAATTAATCCTAAATCTTCCTTATCCTTCTTTATATATTCATTACCTTCTTTTGCGTTTGCATCTCTACCAAAACGTCTCCATGTATGCTTATTGGGCGATATGTAGGCTGTGCTTTTATTATGAATAAAGGGGAACCAATTCTCAAAATTATTTATAACATTGTCCTCTTTACCTTCAGCATCAAGGAGATTACCTCCTAAAATATTATGAAGTTCTTTAATTGTTAATGACATTTTGTACTCCTTTATAAAATGTAAAATTGTGTTTAATTTCTAAATATATATATAGTATAGCATGTTGATATACTGAAATGATTTGAAAAATTTTTGAAACTTAATGACTTATATATTCATATTAGTTTAAAATTCGATACTATTCCATAATGATGGAATGTGATGTATATGATTAATCAATATACATCACATTTCATTTAATGCAACTATTGCACAAGTTAATAGTATATTTAAAAATAGGTTAGTGAGATTGATTAATTATTGATTATGTTGGTATCAATGAAAGCTTGGAAGAAGGGCTTAAAAATATAAAAACTTGGATAAATCACAATACAATCATAGACACAGATAAGTTCGTCAATCTGTTAATGAATTATGATGTGATAGAGTTAAGTGAGGATAAATGTTAACGTTTTATTAAAACAGTCACAGAATTAGATAGAGCATTTGCAATTTGTGCTACTGAACTTATAATCTAAGAGCTCAATAGTGAAATTGTCTTTTTTAAAGTTGTTAAAGCATAAATTTGTTGAATTATTACAGAAAAAGATCGAAATTTAGTTACTGCTAATGGAACGGCAGCATTAGAGTTTGCCGAACTCATTTTAAAAGGACTTGAATTTGATAGTAAAGAAAATATTGAAAGGCAAATCTATATGTATCAAAGAGGCTTCTATGAGTATTGTAATAAGTATGGCAATCCTTATCAATAATTAAAAACCGCATCATTATCTGATACGCAGAAACGTATCGTAAGTGAGGCGGGTTTTATTTATTATTTATGAAAGTAAAATAAAATTTGAATTCCATCTTAAATGTATTATATGTTCATTGTTGGATAATATGTAGATGTTTAAGAAGTTGATTTATATAATGTTTACCAATTTATGATAAAGAGGGTTATCGTGATGAAGAGTTTGATAAAAAGGATAAAGGGACATGGATAGTTGGATCTACCATGACAATTGAACCAAAAGGCAAGTACATGGAATCTAGAGGTATCTTTCTATATATTAATCACAATACTAGAACAACTAAAGGTTATTATTATGTGAGGAAAACAACAGATGACAGTAAAGGTAGACTAAAAGATGATGAAAAGAGATATCCTGTAAAAATGGAACACAATCAAATTATTCCAACGAAGCCGATACCTAATGACAAACTAAAAAAAGAAATAGAAAACTTCAAATTTTTTGTACAATATGCCAACTTTAAAGATATTAATGATTATAAAAACGGGGATATTTCATACAATCCTAATATTCCTAGTTATTCTGCGAAATATCAACTGAATAATAATGACTATAACGTGAAACAATTAAGAAAAAGATATGATATTCCAACCAATCAAGCCCCTAAGTTATTGTTAAAAGGGGATGGCGACTTAAAAGGATCATCCGTAGGTTCTAAAAATTTAGAATTTACTTTTGTAGAAAATAAAGAAGAGGATATATTTTTTACAGATGCAGTACAATTCACTCCTAGCGAAGATGATGAATCATGAGTCAAACAGATTATCAAATAAAACCTGATAATATAAAAGGTAATTCTGAAGAAACCAGCTCAATATCCAAAATTAGTTATGAAATAGAAAATGCGAATAATAAAAGTTTGAAAAAATGGCAAATGTTATTCGATGGATGGTTTTATGATTACATCTGGAAGTGACTGAAAATAATCAGTAGTCCTAAGATAATTTGTTATATGGAAATTCATAAAGCATCCTTCATCACAAAGTGAAGGGTGCTTTGTTTATTTATAAGTGTTATATTTAGAAATGACTTACTGCTCATTATCTATAAAGATTTGTACATTGAAAATATTGATTGTTTTAACAATAGGAGGTCATGTTGTTATTATGAGTCAGTTTAAGGACACATTATATAAACTATTTGAGCCAATGATGAAAATAGAGTTCTATCAAAATCTTTTGGTTAATCTTTTAATTATACTTGCTTATATCTTGATGGGTATGATTGTAATTGCGATATCAAGAAAGTTAGTCACTAAATTTTTCAACGTTAATGAAAAGAAAAAGAACCGTCATAAAATTAAGAGAAGTGAAACACTATCCACATTGATTCAAAATTTAATAAGTTATGTCGTATGGTTTATTGTCCTTACGTCAATACTTTCACGTTTCGGTATTAGTGTATCAGCAATTTTAGCAGGAGCTGGAGTTGTTGGTGTTGCCGTTGGTTTCGGAGCACAAACAATTGTAAAAGACATTATTACTGGTTTCTTTATTATATTTGAAGGACAGTTTGATGTGAGTGATTATGTTCAAATTAATGCATCTGGGGTAACAATTGCTGAAGGTACGGTTAAAACGATTGGTTTAAGATCAACACGTATACAATCAGATACTGGAGAAATTTATACATTACCTAATGGTATGATTAGTGAAATAGTCAATTATTCTGCTACAGATGTTTCGCCTATTGTGATGATACCGATTTCTCCAAATGAGAATTATAAAGTAATAGAAGAGAAATTATTAAGATTTTTACCTACATTAAAGAATAAATATGACATATTTGTATCCGCACCAGAATTGCTTGGTTTAGATAGTGTTGATGGCAATGAAATGGTGATTAAACTTTTAGCACATGTTAAGCCCGGAATGCATTTTCCAGGACAACGTTTGCTTCGAAAAGAGGTCATACAATACTTTAGTGAAGAAGGCATTCATATTCCTAAACCAACACTTGTAAAACTTGATAAAGAATTGAGTAAAAAAGAATAGTCTGCAGGTTCATTTTTAATGTGAAAATTCATAAAGCATCCCTCATCGCAAAGTGAAGGATGCTTTATTTTTATTATGATAAGTCATGAGTGATAGTGATTTGAAAAACATTGTTGAGTAAAGTTGTTATAAAGTCATCATGTATGAAATTTCATAGACAGTATCTTGTATTGATACATTGTATACACACTATTCATTCTGGCTTTAGTTATATTTAAACAAGAGGAATGAAGATGACAAAACGCTTTACTGTTAAAACAATATTTGCTTTTATAGTTTTGTATAGATGTGCATATAATTTTAACTTTGCAACAGAACCTACGATTAATATAAGACCACAGAAAAAAGGAACAACACTCATTATGTATGCCAAAGATAAAGCGAATAATAAGAGTGCTTCTTTAAAGTTAAAAGTAAAATAAATCAAAAATGAAACAACGATGCATTGTGAACTTCACGAAATCATATTACGATTGTAGTAACAAAACTTTCAAAAGGGGCGTTATGTTTGGAAGAAATTAACTTGTTAGAAGATAAAAAATTAGCGAATAAACTAGCTATATATTCATATATTAGCTTTGTCGTTTTCGGTATCATTTTTTATTTTATTATGAAGTTTTCGGATACACCTAAATTTTTTGATTCTTTGTTAGTTAACGCATTATTCGTGATTATTCTTATTGTACTTATGTTTGTTGTTCATGAGTGTATTCACGGGATATTTTTCAAACTATTTTCACCTAAGAATAAAGTCTACTTTGGGGCAGCTAGCGGTATGATTTATTGTGCGATACCAGGTGGGACGTTTACACCGTTTACGTTTTTAATTAGTAGTATTGCACCGTTTGTCATTATCACAATGCTATTTATAGTGACGTTATTTTTAGGGTGGTTTCCACGGGGGCTCTTTTTCTTCTTTGCCACATTTCATGCAGGATGTTGCGCTGGCGATTTCTACTGGGTTTGGAAAATGATTAAAGCACCGAAGAATGCCACAATTGAAACGACGGATAAAGGCATTATCATTCACTAGCGCTTACTTTACTTTTGTTTAGTAAAAGCTTATATGACAATCCAACACGATCTCGTGTTGGATTTTTTTAGTGTTATAAGTCTAACTCGATAGCATCTAAGTGCTTTCCAATAACTACCAAATACAAAGGAACATCTGATTTGAATTGAATCGGTGTTAATTCGATTTCTCCTTCAGCGTATTGAACTAAATGTATCAATTTACTATCTGTAAAACGCACAAATCCTTTCACACGGTATACTTGTTGTGGGAGTTGGGTTAACCTTTCAATGAAATCTGCTTTTGTTTGTGAGCGAGGCGTATCTATCAACTGATGATTGATGGCGTGATGGAGTGTACCTCTTTGTTTAGCATCTAAATGTTTCACGTTTAACAATGTGTTTAACGCTAATTCTCCCCATTGTCCTACTTGTATGTTTGCGTCTCTATTAATGACCTCTAGATGTCTTAATAAGCGAGCGACTTGATTAAAATCAGCAATATCAATTTTATTTACAAATAGCGTAGAACAATAACTTAGCTGTTCATAGAATAACGCTTGAATATCTCTAGGGTATGTTTCTATCTTCTCGTACAACTTTGCATCAATGATGCCAAGCATACTTCTAATAGTGGTAATTGGAGCTAGTACAGGTGTTAGACAGGCGTCAACAACGGCCAATGGTTCAGCGATACCACTACATTCTATAAACACAAGATCTGGTTGATGTTCTAAATATATTTCATGCAATTGTTGTGAAACGTTTGATTTCATAGCACAGCAAATGCAGCCTTCTACAATCTCACTGATAGGAATAGTTGGATGAATGAGTTGACTATCGACACTCATTTTTCCGAATTCATTTATAATTAATGCGGTTTTTAAGTTATGATCCAAGGCGTCTGTAATCAGGTGGTTCAATGTCGTTGTCTTACCGCTGCCTAAGAAACCTCCAACAATAATGATTTCCATAATAAACTCCTAACTTTGAATGAGATACCGACGTTACGATTTTACAGTGTTATTGAGGTAGGGAAATAAATCAATAATCAAATCGTAATTATTACTATTTAAAAAGTATACCTAAATCGATACACATTTTCAAAAAATGAATAAATTAAGAGAGATTAAATGCATTACCGATGTCTAACATTAATAATTTTAAAAATTATCATTGACAATTAGACGAATTAATGTAAATAATAAAACGTAATGATTTTGATTTAGGAGATGTGTACATGTTTAAGAGAAGTATTATTTTATTATTTGTAGCTGTTTTAACATTATCACTTGCAGCATGTGGCAAAGGTGATAGTGATAAATCATCTGATTATAAAGGTAAGTTAGAAGTTAAGACGACAGTTTACCCACTTAAATCATTTGCGCAACAAATCGGTGGTAAATATGTTGATGTTGAATCAGTTTATCCAAACGGAGTAGACCCACATACATATGACCCAAGTCAGAAACAAATGGTTGATATTGGCAAATCAGATTTATTCGTATACACAGGTGATAATTTAGATCCCGTAGCTAAGAAAATTGCAAAAGCAATTAATGATAAAGATAAAACATTATCTTTAGAATCAACATTAGATAAAAATAGTGACTTATTAAAAGGTGAAGAAGACGAACATGAGCATGAACATGGTGAAGAACATGAACACGGCGAAGAGCATGAGCACCATCATCATGGCAAGTATGATCCTCATATCTGGTTAGATCCTGTGATTAGTCAAAAATTTGCTAAAGAAATTAAAGATGAATTAGTTAAGAAAGATAGTAAACATAAAGATTACTATGAAGATAACTATAATAAATTAGTTAAAGACTTAAAAGGCATCGATAAAGATATGAAAGAAGCAGTTAAAGGTAATGAAGGTAAAACAGTTTATATTTCACATGACTCTATTGGTTATTTAGCTGATAGATATAACTTCAAACAAGAAGGTATTGAAAATATGAATGCTGAAGAACCTAGCCAAAAAGATTTAACAAATATTGTTAAACAAATTAAAGAAGATAAAGTGAAATATATCTTAGCTGAAGAAAATGTATCTAACAAAGTTGCCGACACAGTTAGAAGAGAGACTGACGCAAAAACAATTAAATTCTACAATATGGGCTCACATACGAAACAACAAGATGACGACAAAAATACGTACCAATCATTTATGAAAGAGAACGTTAAAGCGATTGAAAAAGCCCTTAAGAATGAATAATACGATATAAGATAAAAAATATTAATGCTTCATATCAAGGCCTCGTGATGATAGTCATGAGGTCTTTATTTATTAGAAGAAGAGGTAAGTCTTACCTCCCTATAGAAGGAAGATAGAACTAGGCAGGGATTAATGTTACGGTGATAATGAAATGTAGCATTAGAGGAGTTCATTAGAAATGTCTTTAGGTACGTTGGTTCATGTTATGTTTTATACGCTATTCTTTATAATAGTCGGAATGGCAATTGTATTTGGCGTTTATCTGCAAAAGAGAAAACAAAAAAATAGTAAGTCTAAATAATCATAAATATTTATTAAAATAGGCAGCTAGCAGATTAAATTCTACTAGCTGTCTTTTGTATATTTATGAACGTGTGAATAAATTGTTATAAATCAAAGTGATGGCAATTCGATATTATATAATTGTAATATTTATTAAAAGTTAAAAAACTATAAAAATGAATATTGTAGTGTACATTGATTAAGGTATATAATAAATTAAAGCAAAAATTTATTAATTTGAAACATGATGAAAGTAGGGATGAGTATAGTGAACAAAGGGGTAGCATTAAAGAGATATTCACTTATATTAGTTGTCTTTCTGATAATGATGTGTTTATCTTTTCATTTTCAATTTAATGAAGCGAATGCTTCTACTAAAAGTGATAAATTAGATGTACAACAAACATCTCAACAACCTGTCGTTAAACAACAAAATAAGTCAGTAAATGTATCTAAAGATAAAGTTGTAGCAACGCAGACTAAGGTACAAACGCCGTCTAAGGTAACAAATCGCAATCAAGCTTCGTTACAAAAGACAATGGCACCTTCTAAACGAGCACATGTTACTTCAACACATGTGACACCAAAAAGTACTAAAGTAAAACCTTCATCGCAAAACTTTTCAAAACAAAAGCAACCAACTAAGGTTAACAAAAAAGTTGTCTCAACAAATAAAAAACCACAAAAAGCATCAAAAGTAACACGCACGCAATCCGCGAGACCACAGTTATTAGCGCAAACTACTAAAACAAAAAGTAAGCCAACTTCGTCAAAAGTATCGGCAAGTAAACCATCTACGAAAGTGGCAGTTGTAACTAAGTCTAAAACTGCGAAACCAAGTGCACAAACAACAGTCAAAGCGTCTAAAAAAGCATCATCAACGACGAAGAAGAATTATTACAATCAAGCACCTAAGCGTTGGCCATCTAATGTGCCTGGTGGTGATAATGTACGTGATTTCGGTCAAACGACGAAAGAATCAGGTATTGATGACGCCTTAAAAATTATGAAGAAATCAGGAAACAAAGGTGTAACCATTGAACATGCTAAGGCGAAAGATGCCAATATCGCAACAGTTTATAATTGGAATCCAAAAGCAAAACAATTAACATATGGCACTGGTACAGCAATTGGAAAGCATACGATTCTAACTGCAAATCATGTTGTAAATGATCAAAGTGCGCATAAGCCTTTGACACCGTCACAACCACAAAATATGCGTATCAACATATTACAAGAGGGATCTAAAATTGTGCGTACACTTGAAGTCTTTGGTGTTCAAATGTTGCAATATGGTGATGTTTCTCTAGTGTATACGTATGAAGATATTTCAAAGTATATGAAGATAAGAAAGATTGCATCAGAAAGTTCAATTAAAGCAATGAAAGCAAATACGCCTATTCACATGTACCATTATGGTAAGCCGACTGGTAAATATAAAAATGATCCTGCCGGTACAATGTATCATTCAAAAGGGAAATATACGATGCCTGCACGTAATGTGAACCCGATTGGCTATTATCAAATGATGGCTGAACCAGGTTCTTCTGGTGGGGCAGTCTTAAATAGTAAAAATGAAGTCATTGGTGTCCATGCGTTCCGATTAAACTCAGGAGATTATAAAAAATATAATTTAAATACGATGGCTGAAATCAGAGGTAAATTACGTAAAGAAATTATTGATAATATTGTGTAGTGATTTATTAATTTAATAAATTTAAAAAAGTGAGCGGGATGACATAACTAGGGTAATGTCAATATCCCGCTCACTTTATGTGTAATTGGATCTATTTTTGTGTGTAAAACGCATCGAATACGTTGTTTAAATCCTTGTTTGCAGCATCTAAGATTTCGTCTTCAGGTAAGACTGACGTACCTTGGGCACGAGCGATGTAAAACTCATCAAATCCCATGATTTCTTTAAACATTTCTTTTAAATAGTAATATGAGAATTCAAGTGGCGTATAACGGTCGTCATTTGTATAGACACCACCACTTGCTTGTAATAATAGTGCTTTATAATCATCGGTCATTAAGCCAACAGAACCATCCTCAGTATATTTAAATGTTTCTCTAGCAATCATAATGTTGTCGATGTAGTCTTTTAATCTAGATGTGATATTGAAATTGTGAAGTGGTGTTAGAATGACAATGCGATGGTTAGCTTTAAATTGATTTAATAAGAATGCCGACATATCAGCAATTTTTGTTTCATCATCTGATAAGGACTCGCCTAAACTTTGCTTGTTCCAAACATTTAATAATTGATCACCTTCGATACGAGGTACATTAATATCATATAAATTTAATTCTTCAATTTCCTCGTTTGGAAATGTAGTTTTATATTTATCTAGAAATAAATTTTTTAATTTGGCGGTATACGTTGATTCATTATTAAAATCTGGGTGGGCATTAATAAGTAGCGTTATTATATATTTTTAATATCAAAATAACTATGATTTTAATCTAAAATTGCTCAATTTATTTAATTACGGGGTATCCATAGAATAAAGGGGAGATGATGAATGGCAACAGACAAAATTTTTCATGAAACATTCTTAAATAAAATTAATTCAAGCAAAATCAAAACGAGAAGTATGATGGGGGAGTATCTCGTATACTATGATGGCAAAGTGATAGGTGGTTTGTAGGATAATAGATTGTTAGTTAAAGCCTCAAATTCTTCCCTCGAAAAGCTAGAAGGATATGAATTAGTATCGCCGTATCGGAATGCGAAAGAGATGATATTCATACCTAATATCAGTGATATTGAAGACATCGAGACTTTATTTTCAGACATAAAGAATGATTTACGTTAATCATTTGCTAATTGGGGAAGCTGTCATAGTTGTCGTCGCAGGTGGTATTAAAACAACGTGAACGTTATAGGGAAGGTAGACTACGGTCACTAACATGTTAGTCTTACCCCAGGACCACAAATAAATACACTAACTAAACAGACGTAGCATTAGACATCTATAACCAACTAAGGTATGAATGTCCGTGCTACGTCTCGTTTTATATTCAAAAATTACTTTTCAGCCAAGTACTTCACTGCAACGTCTTTGTAGATATCGATATATTTAAGATACATGTCCTTTTCAATATATTCATCCACTTGATGGGCCATAATCGTAATTCCTGGACCAACAATAGCAAGATCTACATTATTAGGATTATCACCCAACAGACTTGAAGCATCCGTAGTACCTATGAATGCTGCGACAAAGACGTCTTCTTTACTCACATAATGAGGTGCTACATCTGTAATTACTTGAATTAAAGTACTATCTTTATCACTTGTGACGGGACGATGATCACTTACGACTTCAAACGACAATGCTTCAGGACTTACTTCATCAATCGTTTGTTGGAATAAATCTTTAACAAAGTCATTATTATACTCGGGTACTGGTCTTACATTATATTCAATAGATGCTTCATCGGGTACAGAATTAAATTGTTTGCCACCCTTGATAATAGAACCCATCATTGTAAATCCTGATGCGAAGTTCTCCTCTTCTTCGCTTAATGTGCCCTTCATAAATTTGTTTACCATTGGTGCAACATCTAACTCATGTTGAAGGTCATGCTGTTTGATATCATCATATTTTGAATTTAAGTGATTGATAAACTGTACTAATGTGTCTACTGCATTCTTCCCTAAAAATGGCATTGAACTGTGTGCAGCAATCCCAGTGGCAGTTACTTTACACGCCATTGAACCTTTGTGTGCATAGAATACCCCGTTGTCTGTAGGTTCTCCGATGATTAAGCCATCAATGTCATCTAAATAACCCTCTTTAACAAATCGTTTGGCACCTTCTTGTTCTTTTTCTTCTCCAGTTGTCGCAAGTAAACGAATTGTTCCTTTAGATAAATCTCCAGACAATTTTAATTCAATGAGTGCGATAACCATGCCCATCAAGGCACCTTTCATATCCGTCGTTCCACGTCCGTACAATTTGCCGTCCTGTTCTGTAAGTTTAAATGGCGGATAAGTCCATTTTTCATGATGCCCGGCATCAACTACGTCCATATGGCCACTCATCGCTAATATTGGCGAACCACTCCCAATTTCAGCTACTAAGTTCGCTCTTGTCTCGCTCACTTTTATTATTTTAGAAGGTATATCGTATTGAGCTAATAAGTTTTGTATATAGTGACAGACTTCAATTTCGTTTTCATTTTCTGACTGAATTTCAATAATATCTGCTAGTAACTTAATTTTATCTTCCTCTTGAAAAGTACGCATATGTATCCCAACCTTAAATTTGATATTAGTATTATCTATACATAAAGTGTAATTTATAAACATTATAATGAATATTCATCCTAATTTATTTTATAAAATTACATGCAAAATGATATAGTGGTCAAAATGGGGTTACATTAGTAATTGTTAATGTAATATAATATCGAAGTTGTGAACAAATGATGAATGTTACATATTTATTTTTAAAAGGTTTTAAATAATGTGATTGAATTATTTCTACAATACTTTAAAATCAAGATTAAAATTTAGAAAAAGAGAAAGCTTTTTGAGGTATAAGGATTATGGGCGAGAGAGAAATGATAACACCCAGAACATTTATATTTAATGTATTAAATGGTGTAGCTTTAGCAATTGTAGTAGGTATGATTCCAAACGCAATATTAGGAGAGTTAAGTAAGTATTTAAGTCAATATAACGATATATTTACGAAAGTAGCCTTTGTAACACAAGGAATTCAATATTCGATTCCAATTCTGACAGGTGTATTAATTGCAGGACAATTTAAATTAACGCAATTACAAACCGCCGTTACAGGTGCAGCTGCCTTTGTAGGATCAGGTGCATCTACTTTCACAGATAATAAGTGGGTCATTGTTGGTATAGGAGATTTAATTAATACGATGATTACTGCATCGATTGCAGTCGGTATCATTTTATTGATTAGTCATAAATTAGGTAGTTTAAATATGATTGTGTTACCAATCGTTGGTGGTGCAGTGGCGGGCTTAATTGGACTATTGATCTTGCCATATACTAAATTGATTACATTAGGCTTAGGCGATGTTATCAATGGGTTAACCAATACACAACCTATTATCATGACTATATTGATCGCGATGATTTTCTCTATATTAATTGTTTCACCGATATCATCAATTGGGATAGGTTTGGCAATTGGCATTTCAGGCTTAGCAGCTGGTTCGGCTGCAGTTGGTGTAGCAGCGAGTGCAATTATGCTTGCAGTCGGTAGTTGGCGCGTAAATAAACCCGGTATTCCGATTACGGTATTACTTGGAGCAGTAAAATTAATGATGCCGACGCTGATTCGTCATCCAATGATGATGCTACCCATTGTTTGTACTGCAGGTGTGTCAGGATTTGTTGGAGGGTTGTTCAATATTAAAGGTACACCCGATTCAGCAGGTTTCGGACTCATTGGTCTTGTTGGACCGATTAAATCGTTAAATTTATTGGAAATGGGTACAGCCAGTGGCTTATTGATTATTGCTATTGTGTACATCATTGTTCCATTAATTTCTGCGCTATTTTTCCATTACTTATTTGTAAAAGTATTAAAAATCTATAATCCTAATATCTTTAAATATCAGGTTTAAAATTATAAATGTCTAGTTGAAGTATGTGTAATTGCTTTGGCTAGACTTTTTAATTTTTAAAAGTTATAAACTATCAAAAAGGTAACTAATGTAGTTAATGTATTATTCTGATGCATATTTGACTAACAATTATGATAGGTATATGATTATAAAAAAATTAATACATGATTGAAGGACAAGAGCTATATTGTCGATTCACAGAGAGGGGATAAACGCTGAGATATTCCTAATCTAAAATATAGTTTACTACCTTTTCATACATTACATGGAAACATGTAACGTTTCATGCGCGTTAATGCATGGCTAAAGTGCCATCTCTTGATTGAGATGGAATGTTGGGTGGAACCACGGGTGTTACAAACTTGTCCCTCTTGTAGGGACGGGTTTTTTATTTTATATAAATGTTTAAGGAGAGATGTATCATGTCTAATCAACAAATCAATATTCAATTTCCAGACGGAAGTAATAAAGCGTATCAAGCTGGAGTGCTTGCTAGTGATGTAGCGAAATCCATTAGCCAATCTTTATATAAGGAAGCAGTCGTTTGTCGTATGAATGACCGTTTAGTTGATTTGACCCATCCTCTTCAAGAAGACTGTGAACTCACATTTTACACACTTAAAGATCAAGAAGGTTTAAATGTAATGCGACATTCTGCCGCCCACGTCTTAGCACAAGCACTTACTCGATTATATCCCGATGTAAAATTAACAATCGGTCCTGTCATTGAGCATGGTTTTTACTATGATATCGATTTAGATGAATCCATTAGTGAAGCAGATTTAAATAAAATTGAAAAAGAAATGAAGAAAATCCATAGTGAAAATTTAAAATTTGAACGACAAAATTTAAGTTATGCAGAAGCTAAAAATATTTTTAAAGATAATCCTTACAAGTTGGAACTTACAGAAGAACATAAAGATGATCAACTTTCACTGTATCAACAAGGGGAATTTATTGATTTATGCGTAGGGCCACACGTACCAAGTACTAAATTTGTAAATCATTTTAAATTAACTAAAGTATCAGGTGCCTATTGGCGAGGTAATAGTGATAATAAGATGTTGCAACGTATTTACGGCGTAGCATTTCGTTCTAAAGATCAACTTGATGACTATTTTGAATTTTTAAGGGAAGCGGAAGAGCGCAATCATAGACGCTTAGGTAAACAGTTGAAATTATTCATGTTTTCTGAAGAAGCGCCAGGTATGCCATTCTATCTATCTAATGGTCAATTCATTCGAAATCAAATGGAAAGTTTCTTGAGAGAGGTTCAATTGAAACACGATTATGATGAGGTAAGAACACCGTTAATGATGAACAAACGACTTTGGGAAGAATCAGGACATTGGGACCATTATCATGAGAACATGTATTTCACTAAAGTGGATGAAAATGATTACGCGTTGAAACCAATGAATTGCCCGGGACATATGTTAATTTTCAAAAATGAACTTAGATCTTATAAAGATTTACCGCTTCGAATTGCTGAATTTGGTCAAGTGCACCGTCATGAGTTCAGTGGTGCATTGAATGGTTTGCTACGCGTGAGAACATTCTGCCAAGATGACGCGCATATCTTTATCATGAAATCTCAAATCAAATCAGAAGTGCAGGAAATTCTGAAATTAATTGATTATATTTATTCAGTATTCGGCTTTGAATATAGTATTGAATTATCAACACGTCCGGATGATTATTTAGGAGACTTAGACTTATGGAATGAAGCGGAACAATCATTGGCACATGTATTGGATGACCTTGGATTAGACTATTCTATTAATGAAGGGGACGGCGCTTTCTATGGTCCTAAGATTGATGTGCATATTAAAGACGCATTAAATCGAAGCCATCAATGTGCTACAGTGCAATTAGATTTCCAAATGCCAGAGAAATTTGAATTAACTTACATTAACGAACAAAATGAAAAAGAACGACCAGTTGTATTGCATAGAGCAGTATTCGGTTCACTAGACCGCTTCTTCGGTATTTTAATCGAACACTTCAAAGGCGCATTCCCACTATGGATGGCACCTGTACAAGTGAATTTAATTGGCGTATCAGATAATAATGATGATTACGTCCGCACAGTTGCAGAGGTACTAAGAGATGAGAATATCCGTGTTGCTATAGATGATCGGGATGAAAAGCTTGGCAAAAAAATTAGAGAAAGCCAGATGAATAAAATTCCATATACATTAGTATTAGGAGACGATGAACAACAACATCACACGGTTTCAGTTAGAAAATATGCACATGATGATAATGAAACAATGGATATTCAAGCATTTATTGAAAAGTTAAAACATGAAATTGAAAGTAAAGAATTATTAGTTTAATGATATAACCTAAACTCAATCAAGCCTATCAGGGAATGAACACTTTGATAGGCTTTTTAATGTCTAGATATTAAATATAAATATGAAAATTGTAGAATAATTATATAATGTATTAAAATAATAAAAATACTAAATTGTTAAGGGATATAAGATGATTAAACTAACAGATTTTATTCAGACACCAAATATAAGTAAAACTAAAATTAAATTTAATATGAATGCTGGTGATATAAGTAAGCGAGCATGGGACTTTTTATTAGAAGATAGTGAAGATTGGATAGTTATGAACGCATGGAAAACATTACAAAATAACAATAATCTTAATAAGGCAGACTACTTAATAGCCATGGCTCAGTATTATCCATATGGTCCGGAATATTTTGTGTTTGGAGGTATTTATAAGGTTGAAAAGATACAACCAGAAGTATTTAATCAAGTTGGTTATAAACTAACATTACTTGATGACTATAAAGAATACCGAAAAAGACTTATTATCAAACTACAGAAACCGATTGGTAGAGATGTATATAATCGCCTCTATTCAACTGTACAAGAACAATTACAACCAGAAGTTTATGAAATAGCGCCAAATGTTAAGTTGGGACATTTTAAAGGTTATCAACATGTGTGTTTAAAGCATAAAGAATTACAACAGATTATAGATAGAAATGAACCAAGTTGGAAAGATGCATTAAGTCACGTTAAAGGTGTTTATGTTATTACCGATTTAGAAACGGGACAATTATATATTGGTTCAGCATCTGGAAATACAGATGGTATATGGCAACGATGGTCGAATTATGCTCATTTAAATAATTTAACTGGTGGCAATAAAGAATTTCTGTCCATTTTAAATGCAAAAGGAAGAGATTATATTATTAATCATTTTCAATATTCTATCTTGGAAATATTTGATACCAAGACAAAGTCTAATACAATAATTGAAAGAGAGAATTATTGGAAAACAGTATTGGATACGAAAAATCATGGTATGAATCATAATTAAATTTTTAAGATATTATAAATTAAATAAGGAGATATTTATGAAATCCATTGAAACGATGCAATCTTACCATTTGTTGAAATTGTTATTTTCAAATTCTGAAGTTTCCTATGTATTAGAAGAATGGAATCAACAATATGAAGCGGTAGAAATAAAAACTCGAAATGGACATTTTAAAAGTAGGTTAGCTCAAAAGACGCCTAACAAAAAAGGCTACTTTTTCGCAATGTGGAAAAAAGATGAAAATAATACGAATGTGCCGTTTACTGAGGATGATTTAGAGAATCAATTAATAGTGAATATTGTTGATGATAATTGGAGAGGCCAGTTTATATTTCCTAAGGATATATTGATCAAGAAAGGTATTTTGAAAAGTGATGAGTCTAAAGGGAAAATGGCATTGAGGGTGTATCCACCGTGGGAAACTGAATTAAATAAAACAGCAACTAAGACACAAGCATGGCAATGTGCATATTTTAATGAGATAACGCACGAATAAATACTCAATCTACGTTTTAAAGTAATAAAAATTTGATATGTAAATGGAGATAGTTAATGGACGGTATCATTGCGTTTATTCAAATGTTAGTAGTAGTACCTTATTCTATATTTTTACTGGCAGTGTTTATGTATTGTATATGGAAATGTGTGTGGCTAATAAATGATTTAATGAGGTTGTTGTTGGAGAACAATTTGAAAATCAATGTTTCTGAAAACAAGTCTTTTGTGACACTATTTTTCTCTATATTCATAGGGACACTACTTTTTATCATCCCGTTTTACATTATTGTCTTGTTAATTGGTAACTTTTTCCAAGTGATTTTAGTGATGATAGGCATATATATCATAGTTACAAAGCTAAAAAATAAATAATAATTTATCTAAAACATGCTATTGAGTTAGCATGTTTTTTAATAACGTATTTGTAAATATCAAAATAATTCATTTGTATTCTTTTGAAGTTGTATAAATGACTATTATACAATGAAAGTTGGTTGCTATTTTTTAAAAATTCAAACATAAAGCAATCTTAGTTTAGTATGTAAAAGGGAGATACAAATGAGAGTTTATACATCGATTATATTTTGGATGAGGACAATCGCGTGTTTAAGTGTTGTAATGATACATACAATAACAACGACTTTTTATAAATTCGACATGCCGAATGAAGGCTACTTGTTAAGAATTTTTCAATTGTTATTGCTATACGCGACACCAATGTTTGTTTTTATTTCAGAGTTCTTGTTAGCTAAGCAGTATAAAACGAAAGTGAAAGATGGATTCTTTAAGCAAAAGCTACTAACGTTAGGCATTCCATATATCATCATTAATTTAGGACTTGCGTATGTGTATGGACATCCTAAAAATTTTGAGGATTATATGGATTCTGTTGTATTTATGATGTTCCATGGTGGGACATTAACTTATTTTATTGTAATTATTTTTCAGTTCTATTTACTACATATAATATTTGCTAAACATTTGGTCAAACTTAATCCAATCAAATTAGTTATCTACTCATTAATAATTACCACTTTATTCTGGGCTATGAGAAACTTCATACCCGCACCAGAATCAATTTATTTTAATTGGTTGTGGCAAAGAGAAGGCTGGATGATATTTATTGGATGGTTGAGTTACTTCCTATTAGGTTTCTATATGGGTTATCATTATGAGAAACTAATGAACCATATTCAAAAATACACAATCCATATTGTGAGCGGAACGGTAATTGTTACCATTTTTGTGGTTTGCAATTATTTATTTGGAATTTTGACTTTAGTCGACTCTAAACGTTTTGATACACCTATTTATGTAACAATGGTTATTTTATTATTCTTTTTAATCGCATCTTATTTCAAATACGTTCCAAGATTTATTATTTTCATTAGTAATTATTCATTTTCAATTTATTTAATTCATTACTTCTTTGTGCATAGATTAGGAGCGCTGCACGATCATCCGCTGTTAAACATCCTATTTACGTTTACATTAACAATGACATTCTCAATATGTATCTCTTATGTAATGAATTTAAGTAAATTTGGTAAGTATATTGTTGGCGGTATAGGGAAAATGAAGTATGAAACGTATTATCAAAGTTATAAACAAAATTTAGTGGATTAAAAGGTGGGAGAAGTATGGCTAAACTAGTTTCAATTATTGTATCTGTTTACAATAAGGAGCAGTTTTTAGAAAAGTGCATAGAGTCTTTAATTGACTTAAAGATGGACAAGAATAATATTGAAGCGATATTTGTAGATGATTGTTCAACTGATGAGTCGGTTAACATTATCAAGCATTATGAAAAGGACTATGACTTTATAAAATTAATTCAATTACCTGAAAATACAGGTAGTCCTTCTGAACCAAGAAACATTGGAATGAGAGAGGCACAAGGTAAATATATTACGTTACTTGATGCAGATGATTGGTTAGATAAGGAAGGATTCCCTCAAGTGATTGAGAAAGTGAATAAAGATGATGCCGACCTTGGTTTTGGACAAAGTTTTAAACATAAGTCAAAAAACGTGAAGTATCATGCTAGGTTTACTTCTTATAAGGAAGCATCACATTTAAAACCACAAGATATTAGTAAGATTTTTAGAGCAGTCGGACCACCAGGAAAGGTATTTAAACGAAGTCTAGTCATGGATCATCATATTGAATTTGAACATATGAAATATGGCGAGGATAAGTTGTTTTTCTTTCAGCTATTTGGAAAAGTGGACGATATCACAATGTCCACAATACCTATGTATCACGTAAATCGTTACGATGAAAATAAATCATTGGTACAGCAAACATCAATGTTAGATAAAGCAAACTCAAATTTAGAGGTTCTAGATAGAACTTGTCATATGGATATGTCTTCGGAACTTAAGCATATGGCTTTAGCTAGAATGGTTGAAGTAGACTTTATTTCGAGATTCCTTCGTACGAAGACATTTATTAAATCTGCAGATAAAGAGAAATTTTATGCAGTAATTGAAAAAGTTGAACGAAAAATAAAAGAGCAAGGCATTGATATCAATACATTGATTACGAATCCAGTATTCAAGCAAATCTACACGTTATATCATCATGCAGATGAATCGGTATTTGTTAATTTTACAAAGGATGTTGTTAATGACCAATGGCGCTATATTATTCAAGATGACATTGTCTTTAGAGATTTCGTTCATCAATATGACATGATTAAACCTACTGTTGTTGATTGCTACCCAGTTTACGAAGGCACGCAAATGATGGGAGAAAACAAATACGAAGTCATTCGTGTCATGAAACCAGACGATATAAACATCCAATCAGTAAGTTTAGTAGAAATCAACAATGCGGCGAATGAATATGAAGTGACGTATAAATATAGCGACGATAGAATTTATGTTCCACATGAGGAATTTGAAAAGTTAAATAAAGATATCAATATTAATTTTAATGTGAATTATGGTGAGTCAGGACGCTCATTGGTGTATGCTTCATATCCAAGTTTCAATGATGTATTTAAAATGAAACGCCAAAATTTCAAAGTTGAATTTGTGCATAAAAAGAATGAGAACAAAGCACAACAAGTAACAAACCGTAAAAGTGAATATTTCAAGAGAATAACGAATCCAATGATGACATTGAAAAAAATTAAAATATACAAAGATGTATCATTTAAAGAAGAAGTAGGTAGTCTAGAAGCGGGTACTAGAGTTGAAGCGTCAGATATTCAATATACATCGAAAGGCACACCTCGACTGGTATTAGATGATGGTAGTATAATCACAGCGAATAAAGATTTTATTACCTTAATCAACACATCGGGATTAAACAAGTATATTACTGAGGTGCCTAAGAAAGTTAAAGTTGTAAAAGCATGTAAACTCTATGATTCACGTGATTTTAAAGACAATACAGTACGTAAACTTAAAAAAGGTGATGTATTAACTATTAGAGACATCATTTATACGAACAACTCAACACCTCGCTTAGTAACACAAGAAGGCCTATTCTTAACAGCAAATAAAGATTTTATTAAGATCATCAAGTAATGAACCTAAGTGCTATAGAGACGGCATCCCAGGAACGTGAAGCAACTTAAGTGAGTGGGTTATCTATCTAAGATCGACTTTAGAGAACTATTTTAGAACTATTGAAACTAAAGAAGCCAGTAAATGAAGTTGTTAAAACTCATTTACTGGCTATTTTAATAGGAGGATGATTTCCATGGACTTACTACATGAATGACTACATTCTATTCCATGCTGCCATGGATTGTTTTAATATTATGCTTCATCATTTTATAATATGAATCTCCTTTCGATCCTTTTTCTCCGATTGAATCCGTAAAGACTTCTCCATAGATACTTTTACCTGTTTCCTCAGACAAGCTGTTCATAGATTTTTTATCTACACTTGTTTCAACTAATAAATGTTTAATGTGATTATCTTTAACAAATTGGATTGCTTGTTTCATTTGTGATGGTGTACCTTGTTTTTCAGTATTAATCTCCCAAATATAACCTGGTTTAATATCGAAGGCTTTTGAGAAGTATTTGAAAGCACCCTCACTTGTAATCATGGCACGTTCTTCTTTCGGAATATCATTAAATTTATCTTTACTGTTTTTGTTTAACTTTTCAAGTTGAGCAAGATAGGCATCACCTTGTTTGTGATAGTCAGCTTTATGTGACGCATCTGCTTTTACGAGTTGTTCTTGAATATTCTTAACGTATTGAATACCATTATCCAGACTTAACCATGCATGTGGATCGATCTTATCTTTATTACCAGTTTCTCCGTTTAAATAAATTGGTTTAACACCTTTAGACACCGCGAAGACTGACTTATCATCCTTAGATTTGCCTGCTTGTTCTAAAGCTTTTTTAAACCAACCGTTACCAGATTCTAAATTGAAACCATTGTAAAAAATCAAATCTGCGTCAGTAAGTTGTTTAATGTCTTTCGGTTTAACTTCATATTCATGCGGGTCTTGTCCGACAGGCACAATGCTATGAACGTCAACCTTGTCTCCACCAACCTGTTTGACCATGTCATAAATAATAGAATTAGTTGTTACGACCTTCAATTTGCCATGACCTTTAGAGTGTTGCTCACTTGAATTTGAACCACAAGCTGCTAGTACTAAGATTAATGCAATCAGTAATGGAATAAATTTTTTCATGTTGTTTGTACACCTCTATACTTTGTTTTTATTTTTGAAAAGAGAAGAGTCAAGATATAAATACTAAATGTTGCAATAACAATCGTTGCACCACTCGGTAGATTGTAAATAAAGCTAAAGTATAATCCTATGATAGAACTTACAATGCCTATTAAACTTGCTACGATCATCATTGAATATAGATTCTTTGTGATTAAAAAGGCAGTCGACGCCGGTGTAACAAGTAATGCAACGACTAAGATAATGCCGACAGTTTGAATACTCGCGACGGTTACTAAGGCGAGTAACAGCATTACAAAATAATGAATCATTGTTGTATTCAATCCGCTTACACGACTGAATGTCGCATCAAACGTTGAAATCATTAATGGACGATAAAGTATGACAATGAGTAGTATCACAATGACGCCAATAATGATGGTTGTCCAAAATGTTTGTCGTGTAATCGCTAGTAAATTTCCAAATAAAATATGATGTAAATCTGTCGTGCTATTTATCAGACTAATAATGATGACACCCGTTGCGAGAAACGCAGTGAAACTAATACCAATGGCTGCATCAGGTTTCGTTTTACTATTATTTGAAATGTAGCCAATTAATAAACTTGCAATCATGCCAGTGACTAATGCACCGACGAACATTGGAATATTGAATAAGAATGACAATGCCACACCAGGTAAAACAGCATGACTCATCGCATCTCCCATTAACGACAATCCACGGAGGATAATCAAACTTCCTACAGTTCCACACACAATACCTACGACAATAGATGTAATTAAAGCTCGATTTAAGAATTGATAATCGAATAAATGTTGAATGAAATCAGTCATTAGATATGTCACTCCCTTCTTTTAGAGTAGAAGTCACATTAAATAGAAATGTCCGATTTAAATTTTGTGGCTGCATCGCTTGATGGCTAGGACCGAAAAATCTAACTGTACGATTAAGTAAAAGAATTCGATCAAAATATTGTTCAGCTTTCGACAAATCATGATGCACAATGAGAATAAGTTTGCCCTGATTTTTTAAATGTTGAAGCTTTTCCATAATGAGTTGTTCACTATTAAAGTCGATGCCAACAAATGGTTCGTCCAATAGATAGATGGTACTATCAGACATCAAAGCTCTTGCCACAAGTACACGTTGTAGCTGCCCACCACTAAGCTCAGAAATTTGTTTGTATTGTAATGATTCTAGATCCAAATCTCTTAATAATTTATGAAACTTCATTTTTGACGCGTGATCGACGCGTTTGAACCAGCCGATGGTTTGGTAACAACCAGACAAGATGACTTTTTCAACATTGATTGGAAAGTCCAAATCTAATTGTGCTTTTTGAGGAATATATGTAATATATTGCAATTGTTTATGTATGGATTTGCCATATAAATTCATCTCGCCACTCGCGTTAAACGATCCAATTAAACTTTTTAATAAAGAGGATTTACCAGCACCGTTGGGCCCCATAATGCCAATAATTTCTCCTGAAATTGGAATCTTCAAAGTAATATCTTTAAGAACATGTTTATGATTTAAATGCAAATTCATGTTGCTAATGTCTATCAATCAATTACCTCCTAATTAAAAGTTTAGGTTAACCTAATTTATTTTATAATAAACACCGAAAACAGTGTGTGTCAAGTCGAGATAGTCAATTAAAATGTGGTAATAGTATAAATTTGTTTCCGAAAGTAAGGTCTAAAGTGGGCTTTAATTATTGATATTACTGTATTTAATGAACCGTGGCTCGATTGACAATTAAATAATTAAATGTAAAATATAAAGCGTAATTATTACGATTTATAAAAAGAAAGGTATGATTTTATGGGCAAGATACCTGTAACGGTATTGAGTGGTTACCTTGGATCAGGTAAAACAACATTACTTAACCACATTTTAAATAATCGGGAAGGTCGTCGAATTGCGGTTATTGTTAATGATATGAGCGAGGTCAATATTGATAAAGACTTAGTTGCAGATGGGGGTGGACTATCAAGAACGGATAAAAAACTAGTAGAACTGTCAAATGGTTGTATTTGCTGTACGTTAAGGGACGATTTATTACAAGAAGTTGAGCGCTTAGTAGAAAAGGGGAATATTGATTATATCGTGATTGAATCTACAGGTATATCTGAACCGGTACCTGTGGCTCAAACATTCTCTTATATTGACGAAGCATTAGGTATCGATTTAACGTCAATCTGTAAACTCGATACGATGGTAACCGTTGTGGATGCTAATCGATTTATTAATGACATTAATTCCGAGGATTTACTTGTGGATCGTGATCAAGGTGCAGATCAAACAGATGAGCGCTCAATTGCTGATTTACTTATTGATCAAGTGGAATTCTGTGATGTTTTAGTGCTAAATAAGACAGATTTAGTAACCGAAGCAGAATTAACAAAATTAGAAAATATCTTAAGAAAGTTACAACCAGATGCACATCTAATTAAAACAACAAACGCCGAAGTTGATATTAACGAAGTATTAGATACAGGTCGCTTTGACTTTGAACAAGCGAGTAACTCTGCAGGATGGATAAAAGAATTAACTGAAGGTGGTCACGCGGAACATACACCTGAAACAGAAGAGTATGGGATTGGTTCTTTCGTTTATTCAAGACGATTACCGTTTCACGCGAAACGTTTCAACGATTGGTTAGAGCAAATGCCTAATAATATTGTCCGTGCAAAAGGTATCGTCTGGTTGGCACAATATAATCAAGTTGCATGTCTACTATCACAAGCAGGTTCATCTTGTAATATTAGTCCGGTAACCTATTGGGTAGCTGCGATGTCCAAAGAACAACGAGAACAAATTTTAAATCAGCGACCTGATGTTGCGCAAAGTTGGGACATAGAATATGGTGACAGAAATACACAATTTGTGATTATAGGTACTGAATTAGATCAAGAAAAAATTGTGAAAGAATTAGACCAGTGCTTAGTCAATGGTGATGAAATTGATAGCGACTGGAATCAATTAGAAGATCCATATCATTGGCAAATTCGAAAAGCTTAAACTCACGACATAGTAAAGCAATAATATTTTAAAGGCAACACTTAAAATGACTTTAACACCTTGCACATTGCGTTAAAGTAAGTTAACGCTCTGTTGCGAGGTGTCTTTTTTATGAAAGAACAACTCAAATTGTTGATGATTTAAATTTATTGAATATTTTGAACAAATCGACACTAAATTTATGTATAATAGCTAGTAAACATATGATAGGAGAGATATAACACATGATGAAACAAAAACTATCAATCAAAGAAAATATATTTATTGGTTCGATGTTGTTTGGCTTATTCTTTGGTGCAGGAAATTTAATCTTTCCTATTCATCTTGGACAAACAGCAGGTGAGAATGTTTGGCTTGCGAATTTAGGTTTTCTAATTACAGCCATTGGGCTACCTTTTCTAGGTATAGTAGCGATTGGTATCTCCAAAACAAATGGCGTCTTCGATATTTCATCTCGAGTGAGTAAAGGGTATGCGTACGCATTTACGATTGCCTTATATTTAGTAATTGGACCATTCTTTGCTTTACCGAGGCTTGCAACAACATCGTATGAAATTGCATTTTCACCATTTATTTCGGCAGGTACTGGAAAAGTTGTATTACCGATATTTAGTATTTTATTCTTTCTTATAGCATGGTTTTTCTCAAGAAAGCCATCTAAAATTTTAGATTACATAGGTAAATTCTTAAATCCAGTATTTTTAGTATTACTAGGTATCGTAGTTGTCTTAGCATTTATTAAACCAATGGGCGGTATTAGTCATGCACCAGTAAGCGCAAATTATAGTGATAGTGTCTTATTGAAAGGGTTTATAGACGGTTATAATACGCTAGATGCACTTGCATCACTCGCTTTCGGTATTATCATTGTGACAACAATTAAGAAATTAGGTATTACTAATCCAAATGGGATCGCTAAAGAAACTTTCAAGTCAGGTTTTATAAGCATCGTAGGCATGGGTGTTATTTATACATTGCTCGCTTTAATGGGTACGATGAGTTTAGGTCATTTTAAAGTGAGTGAAAATGGTGGTATCGCACTGGCTCAAATTGCGCAGCATTATCTTGGAGATTACGGTATTATCATTTTATCTCTAATCATTATTGTCGCATGTTTGAAGACGGCAATTGGTTTAATTACTGCATTTTCAGAGACATTTACAGAACTATTCCCGAAAATGAATTACCTTTGGTTAGCAACAGGTGTAGCGTTACTCGCTTGTATCTTCGCTAATGTCGGGTTAACTAAAATTATTATGTATTCAACGCCAGTATTGATGTTTATCTATCCGTTAGCGATTACACTGATTTTATTAACGCTTGTCAGTCCATTATTTAATCATTCAACAATTGTTTATAAATTTACAACGTTCTTTACAATGTTTGCAGCGTTCTTTGATGGTGTAAACGCAAGCCCAGAATTCTTTGCAAAGACATCATTTGCACAAGCATTAATAAGTTTCGCTGAACGTTATTTACCGTTCTTCACAATTGGAATGGGTTGGATTGTTCCGGCAATCATAGGATTTGTAGTAGGACTTATCGTTTATTTAATTCGTTCTCGTAGACAAACTCAAACACAATAAATATTAAGTAATAACATGTAAGCCTGGGACATAAATCAATGTCTCAGGCTAAAAATATATATTGGCAGTAGTTGACTGAATTAAAATGCACTTGTAACAAGCATCTTTTTAATTCTAGTCAACCTTACCTGCCAGATGGGGCCCCGGCAAAGAGAATTTCAAAAAGAAATTCTACAAGCTAAGCAGGCTAGGGTGGGACGAAATAAATTTTGAAAAAAATTGTTTCTGTCTCGCTCCCATAGCTTATTTTTTTGCATTCAATCATAACTTTTAAAATTCTTATTGTGTAATTGTACATAGTGTAGTACTATCTAAAACGTAATTATTACGATTTAAAACGAGCGAGGAGAATTAGATGACTAAGAGTTATGATGTTTGGTGGCAAAAAGGCCAAGAATCAGATGATGATATGGCGCGTGACCATCAAGAAGCTTGGGAGAGAACTATAGAAATGCTTGATACATCGGATATCAAAGGGAAGACAATCTTAGATGTGGGATGTAATCAAGGCGGATTTTTAAGAAAATTATATGACACAACGCCATTTAAAGAAGGTGTCGGTATAGATTTAGCACGTTTATCTTTAGAAAAGGCCGAAACTTTAAAAGGTGAACGTCCACTTACATATTATTTAACCGATAAACCACAAGAGACAAATAGAACATTTGATACTGCTGTAAGTACATCTGTCCTGTACTTAATCGAAGACATTCCACAACATGCACAAGATTTAAAAGAAGTGTTGAAACCGGGAGGCGTTTACTATGCTTCATTCGCCGATTTAACCAATAATCCTAGTCGTCAATTTATGGATGACACGATTAATCAATACGGCGCAACACCTTCTCAGAACCATTCTTTAAAACATATCGTTGATAGTTTTGTTGATGCAGGGTTTGAAGTTGCAGTAATGAAAGAACCTGTGCCTGACGTGATTGATTTAACACATTATAGTGATTTTTATCTATCACCAAATGATTATCTACAAACACTTTATGAGGAATCATTTTTAATTAAAGCAAGCGTGAAAGAAGGTATTGGGAAATGAAAAAACGTGTATTAATTACAATGGCAGCAAGCGCAACGCTCTTATTAGCAGGTTGTGGGAATGACCAAAAAGAAGATAAAAATATCACAGTATCGCTACCTACTGGAGCGAAAGCAGATAAACTTGACGCACAAGGTTATGACGCCGCAATGCCAGTCTATAGTGCAGTATATGATGCATTAGTTAAATACGATAAAGACAAAGGTGTGAAAGCTGGCTTAGCAGAAAAATGGCATTTTGATGAATCAGGAAAAGTCTATGAATTCCATTTAAAAAAGAACGTTAAATTCTCAGATGGCTCAGCTTTAGATGCTAAAGCAGTGAAATTCTCAATTGAGCGTGCGAAAGCGATGAACAAAGATACGACTGTAGAAACGTTAAAAAAATTGGATAAGGTTGTTGTTAAAAGTGATCATGTTGTCCAAATTAGATTGAAGTCACCATCAAATCAAGTGTTGAATGAATTAACACAGGTGAGACCGTTACGTATTATGAGTCCACATTCCGTTGAAAATGGTAAAGTAAATGGCAAATTTGAAAAAGCGATTGGAACAGGTGCCTTTGTCGTTGATAAAACTGGCAAAGAAAAAACGACAATGAAGCCAAATAAATATTTCAACCATAGCCATCCCGTAAACTACAATCTTGCGTTCCAAACGATTGAAGATGGAGATTCAAGAAACTCAGCAGTACAAAGTGGTTCTGTTGATATTTCTGGTGGTGCTTTAGGAATGCTGTCAGATCAGCAAATTAAGCAAGACAAGAAAAATAAAAACTTAACTGTTGAAGATAAGCCAAGTACAGTAAGTCATTTCATGGCATTTAATCCGGATAATGATGTATTAAAACAACGTACAATCCGTGAAGCCATTAGTAAGAGCATCGATACAAAAGATATTGCGGGTAAATCTGTAAATGGTTTATTCCAGAAGAACGTGCAATTTGTAAACAAAGATAATCAACAGGCACACGACTATGATGTAAAAGAGGCTGAGAAGTTACTTAAAGAAGCAGGTTATCACAAGAACAGTGACGGTATTTTTGAAAAAACCGGTAAACCATTAACGTTTAATTTGGTTATTCAAACTGCAGAATTCCCAAGTTGGAAAGATAAAGCGGAAAAAGTGCAACGTCAACTTAAAAAAGCTGGCATTAAGTTAAATGTGAAAACGTTAGATTCACAATCATACTATGATACGTTATGGACGAAAAAAGATTATGACCTCATCTTCTATAGAACGTATTCAGATGCCTTAATGCCTTATAATTTCATGAGTTCAGTATTTAAAAATAATGATGGTAAGTCAGGTGTATTAGCTAATGATAAAACATTGACTCAGCAGCTAGATGATTTCCCAACAACTGTATCTAAAAAAGAACAACAGCGTTCATTTGATGAAATATTTAAACACTTTAATCAACAATATTATGGTGTGCCTATTGCTTATCCAAATGAAAGCTTTGTCGTTAGTGATAAAGTGAAGCAATTCAAATTCTCTGGACTTACTGATGCTCCTATTGATTATAAAGCGTTGAAAGTTAATGAGTAACAATGCTTAAACGAACAATAAAATTAATACTTTACTTAATCGTGAGTTCGTTTATTATATTCGTTTTAGTCGAGAAGACATCAGGTAATCCAGCGATACTATACTTACAACGTCATGGTTATACGTCGATTACCCAGGAAAATATTGAAGCAGCACAACATAAACTTGGTTTGGGCCAACATTTTCTATTAAGATATATCGATTGGGTTGGACATGCACTTACTGGTAACTTGGGATACAGTTTTAGTACAAATGAGCCAGTAACAACTATGATTATGGAGGCCGTCATTCCAACATTAATATTAATCGTTGTTTCAAGTTGTATCATGTTGCCATTTGGTTATATGGTTGGTTATTTTATTGGGACGCGCCCACATACTCGATACGCGAATGGTATTCGTGGATTCGCTCAAGTGATGACTTCTATGCCGGAATATTGGTTAGCCATTTTGTTTATATATTATTTAGGAGTACGTTGGCAGTTGCTACCTTTTGTAGGTAGCGATTCCTGGCAACATTTCGTGCTACCCATCTTCACCATTGTTGTTATAGAAGGATGTCATATCTTATTGATGACATCGCACCTTATTGCGCAAACATTAGATAACGATGCGTATCAACTTGCTCAGTTAAGACATTACTCATTAAAGGCGCGTATCATTGTCCAGATTAAAGAGATATTTGCACCACTCATGACCATTTCAATTAACAGTGTGATTCATTTAATAGGAAAAGTAGTCATACTTGAAGTAATCTTCAGCATGTCTGGTATAGGGAAATTATTAATTAATGCTATCAATCAACGAGATTATCCACTTATTCAAGGCATTGTGGTCTTTATTATCGTCTTAATTATGTTCATTAATTATTTAGGCGACATTATCATTTTAAACAATGAACCTAGACTTCGACGACGACATACCAAACGCCAAGCCCATGAGAAAAGAGGTGTGTCGTGATGAAAAAATATCAAACTTACATCGCCATAAGTGCAATATTAAGTGTGATGTTTGTGCTAATTGTATATTGCTTTATGCAAGACACACAAAACTTGGATCCACTCCAATCACCTAATAGCCAACATTGGTTAGGCACGGATCAACTAGGCAGAGATTTCTTAGTCAGACTGATTGTAGGTAGTCTAGTCACATTAAGCTTAACTAGCGTGGTAATTCTATTAAGTGTTTGTATTGGACTGGTCTTTGGGTTAATTGCAGGTATAGAAAGAAAATGGTTAGACCAAATCATCATGTTTATTGCCGATATGCTATTGGCAATTCCTTCATTTATTATTGCATTAGTCATCTTAAGCTTAGTAAGTAATTCAATGCTAGGTTTGATACTTGCTTTAACAATTGGATGGATAGGCCGTTATTTACGTTATTTCAGAAATTTAACACGAGATATTCAAAAGCGTCCCTTTGTCAGTTATGCAAGACTAAGTGGTAACTCAACGTTTAAAACGACAGTGACGCACGTGATTCCGCATTTACTAAGTAATATATTTGCTTTGGTCACGGCTGACTTTGGCAAAATGATGCTAAGTATATCTGGACTTGCCTTTTTAGGCCTGGGTATTAAATCACCGACGCCTGAGTTAGGAACCATTCTCTTTGACGGGAAAAGTTATTTCAATGGTGCACCTTGGCTCTTCTTCTTCCCTGGTGTACTGTTAGGAGGTTTCGCCTTATTATGTCAAATGATCAACAAAAAAATAACGCAATGAATACTGTAGTTAAAGTCAATCAATTATCCATCTTAGATCATAATCGGTCATTGTTAAACGATGTTAATTTGACAATAACTAAAGGGGCATTTCATTGCATTATAGGTGAGAGTGGTAGTGGGAAGTCATTATTGACGAGAACTATTCTTGGAATGAAGCCATCACAACTAAGCTATCAAGGAGATATCAAGATTGATTTAAATAAGACGGATGCCGTTTTTCAAGATGTTCAAAGTAATATGTTTCAAAACGTGACCTTGGCTAAACATTTCCAATATATTTATGAAGCTAACCATTCACAACTATCTAAACAAGATATCAAGGAAGACGTCTTAGATAAAATGCAATTACTCGGTTTAAATCAAGGTGAACAATTACTTAAACGATATCCCTTTGAACTTAGTGGGGGTATGGCACAACGTGTAGCCTTTATAATGTCATTAATTAGACGTCCGGACTACTTATTTTTAGATGAACCGACGAGTGCGCTAGATCAAGAGAATGTTAAAAAGTTTATGCACTATTTGATTAAGGCACAGGAACATTATCAAATGACAATTGTCTTTATTACACATGATATTAACTTAGTTAAGGATTATGCCACTCATATTAGTATTATGCAGCAAGGTCAATTGATTGAAAGTGGTGAAGCATCATCTATTTTAGCTAACCCCACACATAGCTATACGAAAAATTTAATTGCTATCGCACATCGGAGACAGGCCTATGCTTAAAATTGAAAGATTAACTAAATACATTGATGGGAAACTTATCTTCAAAGATATATCATGTGCAATTAATGACCAACATTTACTTATAAGTGGTGAAAGTGGCTGCGGTAAGTCTACGTTAACCAAGATTATCGCCGGATTAGATATGAATTATCAAGGTGACTTATACTTTAATGGCCAATTACGTAAGTCATATACGGCAAAAGAATGGATGAAACACATTCAATATGTGCCTCAGTATCAACGTGACACATTAAATCAGCGTAAAACCGTATTATCTACGTTATTAGAACCACTTAAGAATTACAAATTTGATAAGCAGAGTTACACATCAAGAATAGAAGCGGTGCTTAGACAATGCAAGTTACCACAAAGCATACTCAATCAAAGCATTTCAACGCTAAGTGGTGGGCAATTTCAACGTGTCTGGATAGCGAAGGCACTTATTCTAGAACCAGAGATATTGATATTAGATGAAGCAACGACAAACTTAGATGTGATTAACGAGGAAGAAATACTTCAAATGTTAATCGCATTAAAGCAAACGCAATTAATCATTATTTCACATGATGCGTACGTCTTGAGTCGCTTTAAAGGCGTTCAGTTACAACTCGAACAATTGAATAATTAGAGTCAAACCTCCTGATAAGGTATATACTTAATGGTACATACTGGACGGGAGGTTTTTTATGATACCTAAACAAGCTTATAAACAATTGGTATTAAGCATGCTGGCATTAATGATTGCAATGTCAATTAGCCGCTTTGCATATACGCCAATTTTGCCATTTATGCAACAAGATACCTCGATGAATAACCAAAATGCAGGTCTGTTAGCGACATTCAATTATTTAGGTTATCTAATGGGTGCTATCATACCTATGTTTATTACGATAAAATCTAAAGTCTTTGATTTAAAGTTGTATGTCATGATTAATGTGATTTCTGTTATTTTAATGGGATTTTCAGAGCATTTTCTTATCTGGTCAGTTCTGCGAATAATTGCCGGCATAACGAGTGGTACGATCTTTGTTGTAGCATCAAATGTGGCGTTAGAAGCATTAAGAATGGCTAATAAACAGAGTATTTCGGGAATTTTATATAGTGCAGTAGGAATAGGAATATTTTCTAGTAGTATTTTTATATTTCTTTATACACAAGCTCAGACTTGGAAAGCAACATGGATTATATTAGGTGTTGTGGCTTTAATGGCAGGTATCATTATATTAACTAGCATGAAGGACAACCCTTCAATTTCTAAACATTCAGCGTCATCAAATCAGAATCAAGGAAAGGCATTAAATCGCGCATTTATTATTCCATTCTCGATTGCCTATTTTTTTGAGGGAGCAGGCTATATTGTTACAGGAACATTTTTAGTCGCACTTATTAAGACTATACCTGCATACGCAGATTACGCTGCATTAAGTTGGATGTTTGTAGGACTAGGCGCTATGCCGGCCACGTTAATTTGGTCATTATTTGCTGAAAAGTTTGGGTACAAAAAGGCGATATATAGTGCATTAATATTACAAATTATTAGTGTAGGCTTGCCTATCTTTTCACATCATATGCTAGGATTAATCGTTGCTTCGATGCTATTTGGTGCAACCTTCTTAGGTTTAACAACATTATTTATGTCGAAAAGCCAAGAACTTATGTATCATACAAATCAAAAGTTAAATCTTGTATCGTTATTAACAGTCATTTATAGTGTCGGACAAATGATAGCGCCAATGATTGCCGGAGTACTCATCGGAGACTCAAATAATTATCAGTTGGCGTTAACCTTCGCAATGATATTACTTATACTAGGTTTCATATTTAGTGTAATAAGCTATAGATTTAATGCATATAAATAAGAACATGTTGAAATACTTGGTTTGATTAAGAATTTTTTAAATCGTAAGCAATATAGAAGTTTGGAAGTAATAAAAATAGGGCATATTTTACTAATTAAACCTTTCATGAAAAATGAAACGGCATGAGGTTTTTAATTTATAGGGGGATTGTCACATGAATATTTATAAATTACGTTATCAACATTATAAAGATATTGTTGATGATAATATCTTAACAGTATTTGTATTGGCTAAAAATGAAGAAGAAGTTGAACAATTCGCGAAAAAAGTAAGTTATGCAGTTGAGAGTATTACACAAATCTCTCAAGAAGAATACGAAAAAGAAAAAGCTAAAGATGAACATTTCGGTCTTGAGCATGCTGAAAATTATTTAGATTAATATGAATTATCGGTCTAGGACAACTATAATGGTTGTCTTAGACTTCTTTTTTGTAATATGAATAAAAAGAGATTATATTCAATGTAATTGACTAAAGGAGATATGTAATATGAATAAAAAAGACAGTTTAGAACATGCAATTGTACTTGGCGGTGGTGGTTCGCTAGCCATAGGTTGGGAGTTAGGCTATCTGTTAACATTATCTAATCAAGGTATAGATGTTCGTCATGCAGATTTAATGATAGGTACATCAGGTGGCGCACAAGCTGCTACAGGTTTAACATCTGACAAGAGTTTTGATGTCATTTATGATGAGCAAATTGCACCTAAATCAAATGAAACGCCGCCAGTTAAAGACATGTCAGGTATCTTTGAAAGATATGCTCAAATACAAGAGCATTCGAAGTCACCTAAAGAATGGATTGAGAATTATAGTGTCTATGCACTAGAAGATCATAAATTTAATGAGAGCGTGCATATCACTCGCTTAGAACATAGAATTAAAGGCATTGAATGGCCATCTAATTTGATGATTACTGCTATTAATGCGCGTAAGGCAGAGCGTGTCGCACTAACGTCTGATAGTCAAGTGAACTTGCATAGAGCTATGGCTTCAAGTGGTTCGTTACCAGGTGTTTGGCCGGCTACGACGATTGAGGGTGACAAACATTTTGATGGTGGATGTCATTCCATGGAGAATGCAGATTTAGCTAAAGGTGCTAAGAAAGTACTTATTCTTGCAACGAATCTTCCTATTTCAACACCATATAAATTAGAAGATGCCATTAAAGAACTTGAAGAAAGTGGCGCTAAAGTCAAATTAATTACACCTAGTAAAGCAGTATTTGATAAATTAAATGAACTAGGCGGTAATACAGTAGATCCATCAATTCGACCTGACATTTTCAAAGCTGGAGAAGCTCAAGCACTTGAAGATGTAGAGAAAATTAGAAGCTTTTGGAATGAGTGAAAGTGAGTTTTAAGTTTAGGTCAAAGTGAGATTGTTATTTAATAACGACTATAAAAAGGAGCATTGGACTATGAATTTAATAAATATCTATCCTTCTCCTTTTTTCATTTAAATTGATTTAGTTTGGCGTTGAGTCATCCATAACACAATGAAGCCGATAATCATATAAATAACAATTAACCACATCACAACGTGATAATAATGAATAATATGCGTTATATTTGATGTGAAAAAGACGATAATTGATAAGCCGATTGGACCACCTAATTGGTGCATGGTATTAGTCATTCCGCTTGCGGCACCTGATAAACTAGCATCTACTTCGTGAATGCCGGCACTTGTAATAGGAGCCAGTAGCCAACCTTGACCTAGACCTACGAGTAACATGGGGATACCTATCGCTAGCCAATATCCATGTAACGGATTCAAACTAGTTGTAACAATTAGTCCTAAAGTCAGTATAATTTGGCCGAGTAATAACACGTTCGTATTGCCTAATTTTTCAGTAAAGTAAGGAAGATACAATGCCGCAATAAAATTAATAATGGTTAAAGGTAAGAAAGCTATACCAGCTTGTAACGGTGTGTAATGATATAAATGTTGCATCATTTGTGGCAAGATAAACCAATAAGATAACATTGCCATCATAAATATAAAACGACCGACATAAGCGCCTGTGCGCACCTTATTCTTAAATAATGACATTGGCATTAATGCAAATGGTAATTTGCGTTCAAATATTACGAATATAATTAATAAAATGAACCCAATAATGACTGCAATGATAGATTCATTTGTCATGCCATATACGAGTGTCATTATCGCAATAACTGAAAGTATTGCACCAATAAAGTCAATTCGTACACGATGAACCGTTGTAGATTTTACAAAAAGCAACGTCAAGATAATTAAAATAATAGTGAAAGGGACATTAATCAGGAAGCCAGAACGCCAACTGATTGTACTTGTTAACCAACCACCGAGGAGTAAACCAATGCTTGAACCAATACCAGCAGTGGCGCCGTAGTAACTAATGGCTTTACTTCTTTCCTTACCTTCGAAATGGTCCATAAGTAAAGCGAGTGTTGTAGGTGCAATAATCGCCGAACCAATACCTTGTATTGCTCTAAAAGTAATAATTTGTATACTATTTTGTGCAAGCCCGATACATAAACTTGATATCCCAAATAACACTAAACCACTTAAAAATATACGTTTGCGCCCTAATAAATCACCTAGTCTACCCGCTAACAATAAGAAACCACCGAATGTAATTGTATAAGCATTTGATACCCAAGATAAGGACGCTTTATCCATGTGTAGGCTTTGAGCGATCTTGACAGTACTTGTAAATATGATTGAGTTATCCATTAATATTAAAAAATAACTAAATAAAATGATGAAGAGTATAATTTGATTTTTCTTTTTAAACATATTGACACGTCCCTTTAGAAGAATAGTAATAGTCTAAACTATGGAGTGAACTCCATAGCAAGTACTAATTTTTAAAAATTTCAAATGACTAAAATTTTTAAATTATGGTATAACATAGGGAACGATAAGGAGTGAATGTGCTATGAATACGAAAGAAGTTGTAGAATTTATGGGATTATCTCAAGATACATTGAGATATTATGAGAAAGTGGGCGCTATACCACCAGTTGAACGAAATCAAAATGGCTATCGTGATTATAGAACAAACGACTTGAACTGGATATATTTAGTAAAAAACTTACGTCTTGCTGGTGTGAAAATTGAATTACTTTTAGAGTTTTGTAAACTAGGGCAATTACCTTCAAATGAAGACACGCAGCAACGTCAAAAAGAGATACTTAATGAACAATTAAGTGAACTAGATGCTAAATTAGAAGTAATGCACAAAGCTAGAAATTTATTGAAATATAAGATAGATACCTATGATAGTCATTTAGCTCAATTTAATGCAGGTGAACTATCAAAGGATAATGTGGATAAACTGTGGAAAAAACCTGAAATAGTGAATAGATAATTTAAGGAGGAAGAAATCATGTCTAATCGCTTTAATCATATCCAACCACCCAATCAATTTAAATATAGAGAGGGCCGAACTGTGTTAAAACAACAATATGATTTCAAGTGTGATAATCGAATTTATTTTAGTGAAGATATATTTCGAGATTTGCATAATCATTCATATCGCTTGTATGTAGACGTACTTTCACCAATTGGTGATTATGGTTTTGGATTAGATTTTAATGAAGTAGATGCGATTTATAATAAAGTGA
This sequence comes from Staphylococcus haemolyticus, assembly GCF_006094395.1. NCBI lineage: Bacteria > Bacillati > Bacillota > Bacilli > Caryophanales > Staphylococcaceae > Staphylococcus > Staphylococcus haemolyticus. The sequence goes on from NZ_CP035291.1 coordinate 104,945, forward strand.
TTGAACCTAAATTAAATCATCAACTCATTAATGAAACGTTGCCTGATATGAATACGACTGCTGAAAATATTGCAATGTGGATTTGGGACGAATTTGAACAACATCTTCCGGGTGAACATTGTATGTATGCGTTACAGCTATTTGAGACCGACCGCCATGGGGTAAGTCTAAATCGTTCCATTATGAAGCTTTAAATCACTACTGATAAAAAAGAAGGGTTCTCAATTTTACCTTTTGAATTAAGTACTATTTATATAAGTAATTAAAATTTAAATATTTTGATTATATATATTATTGATATAATTAGTATAGTAGCAAGTCTACAATTTTTTATTTTGGAGGAACATATTTGGGGACCACACTTAGTCTTATTACTTTTATATTATTATTAGTCCTAACGGCTTTTTTCGTGGCGACAGAGTTCGCTATTGTTAAAGTCAGAGAAACAAGAATTGCACAATTGTCTAATGCAGGTGAGAAGAAAGCGATAGCCGCTAAGAAGGTTGTCGATCATCTTGATGAATACTTAGCTGCCTGCCAATTAGGTATTACCATTACCGCACTAGGTATCGGTATGGTAGGAGAATCTACATTTGAATTTATATTATATCCTTTATTCAGCAGTATTGGTATTCCTGAAGCTTGGATACATCCATTTACAATTGGTGGCGCATTTGTTATCGCGACATTTTTACACGTTGTTGTAGGTGAGATGGCACCTAAGACGATTGCTATCCAAAAGGCAGAATATATTACGTTGTTATTTGCGAAACCGATTATCTTTTTCTATAAATTAATGTATCCGTTTATTTGGTTATTAAATGGTGCAGCACGATTGATATTGAAAATGTTCAATATGAAACCAGCCAAAGAGAGTGAAGTATTCCATTCTGAGGAAGAGTTGAAACAATTAATTCACGATAGCCATGAAGGTGGCGAAATTAATGACAGTGAATTACACCATATTAACCAAGCATTTAAATTTGATAATTTAGTCGCAAAAGATATTATGATTGATGAAGAACATGTTAAAACGTTAAATTTAAATACACGTTTTGATGATGCTATACAGCAAATTAAAATAGATGCGTTTACAAGATATCCAGCTGTTAAAGATGATCAAATTGTTGGTTTTATACATTCAAAATCATTGTTCAACGTGGAACAACCATCTAAGTTAGAGACATTCGTTAATCCAATTATTAACGTTAAAATGAATACACCATTGAAACACATACTAGAAATGATGAAAAAGAGAAAAGTGCATATCGCAGCAGTTTATAATGACGCTGATTTTAAGGGAATCATTACTTTAGAAAATATTCTTGAAGAAATCGTTGGCGATATCGAAGATGAATATAATTAATGTGAATTTAGTCTTATATAATTAATATTATTATTATGACCCTATTATTGAGATTTTAAAAATCTTGATGGCGGTGGCACAATTGTTAATACAGCATCAGTTGCTGGATTAATTGCTGACCCTCAAATGGGACCATACATTGCTGCAAAACACGCAGTGATTGGTATGACAAAATCAGCAGGCTTCGACCATGCGACTGATGGTGTACATATCAACGCAGTTGCACCTGGACTAACTGAAACAGATATGACTAAAGCTTGGAAAGATGACGATGAAAAATGGCAACAAATGATTTCAGGTGTGGCAATGGCTAAAGCAGCACAACCTGATGATATTGCTGACATCGTATTATTCTTATCATCTGATTCAGCAAAATTCATGACTGCTCAAGTTTATCTTGTTGATGGTGGTCAAACAGCTCACTAATTTTATGACTCATTTTATTGTCTAGGCGGAATCGCGAATTCAATTTGAATTCGGTTCCGCCTTTTTCTTTATATTCTTTGTAATAATCGGTATAGTAGGTTCAAATTACATTATAGAGAAATGAGAGTGGATAATGATGACAGCAAATATTTGTGCATATTTAGGTGTTTCAGTAGATGGATACATAGCGGACCGATATGAAAGTGTACAATTTTTAGAAGATGTAGAAGGCGAAGGAGATAATGGCTATGCCCAGTTCTATGACAATGTAGACGTTGTTATTATGGATGGAAATACGTTTAGATGGTTATTAGATAATAATGTTAAAGAGAATCCATACGAAGGCAAAAAAGTGATAGTGATTACGTCGAAGGATGTTGTGATAGATTGGGATATTGAATTTTATAGTGGAGATTTAACATCACTATTTGATAGATTTAGAAATGACGAATTTGTATGGATTGTAGGCGGTGGTGCCTTGATTTCCGAGCTATTAAATTTAAACATTCTAACATCAATGCGATTAACACTTGCCCCTAAATTACTAGGTCAAGGCGTTAATTTATTTAATGATATGACTGATCAAGTTCAATTGAATTTAAAAGACGTAACACAATATAACCAATTTGTAGAACTTTCTTATGATGTTCAATATGACTAATATTTAAATAGTTTAGGTCAATTCATAGTAATTTTTAATATAAGTATTGCTATACTTGTTAATAATACACATAAAGGAGGGAATTAAATGTTTCTTGCATGGAACGAAATTAAACGCAACAAGCTTAAATTCGGATTAATTATAGGCATTCTAGTATTAATTAGTTACTTACTCTTTTTACTATCCGGTTTAGCAAGTGGTTTAATTAATATGAACACTGAAGGCATCAAGAAATGGAAAGCAGATGCAATTGTTTTAAATAAAGATGCCAACCAAACGGTTCAACAATCTGTCTTTAAATCGTCTGACGTTGAAGGCAAATTTAAAGAAGAGGCACCGTTAAAACAAATTGGCGTTATTGCATCGAATGGAGAGAGTGAAGAGAATGCATTACTCTTTGGCGTAACATCAAACTCATTCTTGATTCCAAAGATTGAGGAAGGCAAAAAATTTAATAAAGATAATGATGTCGTGATCGATCAATCATTGAAAGATAAAGGGTTCAAGGTTGGTGACACCATCACGTTATCTCAATCTGATGAGAAACTACATATCGTTGGCGTATCAGAAAGTGCTAAATATAATGCTTCTCCTGTTATTTTCGCAAATGACAAAACGATTGAAAAAATTAATCCAGCATTATCATCAGATAAAACCAATGCAGTAGTTGTAAAAGACAGTAATTGGAAAGATAAAAATGTTGATAAAGATTTAGAAGTTATAGGAATAGATGACTTTGTAGAGAACCTACCAGGCTACAAACCACAAAACTTAACAATGAACTTTATGATTACATTCTTATTTGTTATTTCTGCTACAGTCATTGGCGTATTCTTATATGTCATCACGTTGCAGAAAAAGAATTTATTCGGAGTACTAAAAGCTCAAGGATTTACGAATGGGTTCTTAATGAAGATGGTGTTAGCACAAACCTTTATATTAGCCTTAATCGGTACTTTGATTGGCTTAATACTGACATTACTGACAAGTTTAGTCTTACCTGAAGCGGTACCTGTCCAATTTAATATCGGCACACTCATTATCTTTGGTATCGTTTTAATACTAACATCTCTTGTTGGTAGCTTATTCTCAGTATTATCCATTAGAAAAATAGACCCACTTAAGGCGATCGGGTAAGGAGGTGCCACCATGTTAAAATTTGATGAAGTGACTAAAGAATTCCAAGATGGTAATCATACAATTGAAGCAGTTAAACCGACATCTTTATCTTTTGAAAAAGGTGAACTCATAGCTATTGTTGGCCCTTCCGGTTCCGGTAAGAGTACGTTCTTAACAATGGCTGGAGCGTTACAAACACCAACATCCGGTGAAATATATATAAATGATAAGAAAATCTCAAAAATGAGTCAGAAGCAATTAGCTAAAATGAGAATGAAAGAAATTGGCTTTATCTTACAAGCGACGAACTTAGTTCCCTTCTTAACAATCAAACAACAATTCCATTTATTGAAGAGTTATAAAAAAGATGTGTTAAGTACTGAAGAATATGATAAATTGTTGAGTGATCTAGGCTTAAAAGAGATAGAGAACAAATTACCTTCTGAAGTGTCAGGAGGACAAAAACAACGTGTTGCGATTGCTAAGGCAATTTATACACAGCCTTCTATTATTTTAGCTGATGAGCCAACTGCATCGCTCGATACTGAAAATGCGATGGCAGTTATGGAAATCCTAAAAGAACAATCTAAACAACGTCATAAAACGTGTATTATCGTTACGCATGATGAACGTTTAACCAAGTTCTGTGATAAAGTCTTTCATATGGAAGACGGACGTTTAAAAGAAAAATAAACAAATTAAAACTCCCTCCAAGTAAGCTTTGAAAATCATGGCTACTTAGAGAGAGTTAATTATTATCTATTTATCTTCTAATTCTCTTTCTAAATCTTTTTCATCTTCCATAGCGATTGTCGCTTTTTCAGATTCTTTTCGATACTTTTGATACATGATGACAAGTACGATTGCCCAAACTGGCGCGAATAGTACAGCAAAACGTGTCGTACTATTAATAAGTAAAACGATAAAGATAAATGCAAAGAAGACAAGAATGGCATATGCCATGTATTTGCCACCAGGCATTTTAAATTTACTATCATTGTGTAATTCAGGGTTTCTCTTCACGAAACCTAGATACGCAATCATAATACATGTCCAAATCATAATATTGAGCACTGTTGAGAACGTTGTGATTTGAACGAATACCTTTGTAGCATCTTTAAATACTGCGTTTAAAATAATCGCAATACTTAATAAACCACAAGTAAGTAAGATAGCGTAATATGGAACACCATGTTTATTCGTCTTATGTAAGAATGGTGGGCCTTGCTTTCTTCCCGCTAAACCGAATAATGTACGACTGTTAGCGAAGATACCACTATTACATGAAGATGCAGCTGCTGTTAAAACTACAAAGTTAATGATTCCCGCTGCGAATGGAATACCAACTAAACCAAATAGTTTTACATATGGACTTTCCGCAGGATCTAATTGATTCCAAGGTACAACTGACATAATAACAGCTAATGAACCAATGTAGAATATTAATATACGGAAAGGTACATTGTTAATTGCTTGAGGAATCGTTTTATATGGATTTTTAGTTTCCCCTGCAGTGATACCGATTAACTCAATACCAATAAATGAGAAGATTGCCATTTGGAATGCCATTAAGAATCCAGATATGCCATTAGGGAAGAATCCACCATGACTCCAAATATTCGCTACACTTGCTGTACCATAATCAGTCTTCAATGCGAAGATGACCATAACAATACCTACAACAATTAATGCGATAATCGTAATAACTTTAATTAGTGATAACCAGAATTCAAGTTCACCAAATAATTTGGCGCTAAATAAGTTCATACCTACAAGTACGAGAATCGTAAATGCAACTGTTAACCAGTTAGGTATTGTTGGATACCAAAATTCAACGTATTTAGCAACGGCTGTTACTTCAGCCATACCTGAAATAATCCAAGTTAGCCAGTATGTCCAACCTACCATAAAGCCTGCCATTGGACCAATATGATGATGGGCAATATCACCAAATGATTTAAATCCTAGATTAGACAATAAGATTTCTCCCATTGCTCGCATAAACATAAATAATACGAAACCAACGATAATATATGTAAGTAAAATCGATGGACCTGCTAAGTGAATGGATTCACCTGCACCTAGGAATAATCCGGTACCAATCGCACCACCAATTGCAATAAGTTGTATATGCCTATTGCTTAATTCCCTTTGCAGTTTATCTGCCATAATGTTCGTCCCCTTCATGAGTATATATGTGACTTAAAATTATGACTGACTACGAATACTCTTTATAATTAGTTAATTAATTGTGTTAAATTATGTAATTAATTTTTTTGTTAAAATTAATAATACCCTATTTATTAATTTTTAATCAATGAATTATACAAATTTTCATATTAGGAGTAAGTGGAAATAAGAGAGGTGTATGATGTCATAATCATGCTTGAAATAGGCGTTTCTTTGGCTATAATCTCTATAATTAAGACTGCCTACTGTCTAAATATAAAGTTTTTAAAAACATATAATTGTACATAGTTGTCAATTGCATTTAAATTATAACTATAGAATAAAGATAGAAAGTGGGCTAATCATGCTTAATGATTTTAATGAAATATTAGAAGGTCGTAAATCAGTTAAAGGTTTCGACCCAGATTATAAAATTCCTCATGAAGAAATGAATGAAATGATTGCAAAAGCAACGAAAGCACCTTCATCAGTGAATATGCAACCTTGGCGTTTTGTTGTGGTTGAAAGTGATGAAGCGAAAGCTAAATTGCGTCCATTAATTCAATTTAATACAAACCAAAATGATACATCATCAGCAATGATTGTCATTTTTGGGGATTTACAATGCTATGAAGAAGGCGAATATATTTATGAACAAGCGGTTGTCAATGGTCACATGCCACAAGAAGTTAAAGAACAAATGTTACCGATTGTTTTAGAAAATTATAAAAATCGTACACGCCAATCAATGAATGACATTGTTAAAGTAGACAGTAGTTTAGCTGCTATGCAATTGATGTTAGTTGCTAAACAACACGGTTATGATACTAATCCAATTGGTGGCTTTGAACATGAAGAAATTGGTAAAGCATTTGGTTACGATTTAGAACGTTATGTACCTGTCATGATTGTTGCCATCGGTAAGAAAGCTAAAGAGGCACACACATCATTTAGAATGCCAGTTGATCGTGTAATCGATTATAAATAATACATTAATTAATAGTGCAAATACGCAGTAACTGACTGAAATAAAAAGACACTTATATCAAGTTTTTTAGTTAAAGTCACTTATGCGGTGGGGCGGGACAGTGTATTCATAATGAATGCTGTTCCGCTTTTTTTAAGTGAAAAGACGTTTAGAGTCAGTGCTAATCATATTTATGATGAAGAAAAAGGGTATAGCTTAAGATATCAAATTGCGAAAAGGGTGATCCATTTATGGATAATAAACAATTAGACACATTAACACGTATTCAGAAAGGATTATATGAAACAACAAAGGCAGTCTTGCCATTTGATAAACGCTACCGTATTAAGTCATTTGTGCTAGAACGACCAGAAGGCAACATAGTCATTTATCATTCACCAGGTTTAAATGAAGCAGTGACAGATATTCAACTATTAGGTGGTGCTTCACGTGTTTTAATGAATCATGAGCATGAATCCTTAGGCGGAACACCTAGTATAGATATACCATTTTGGATTCATCGTGGTGATGTAGCAGCAATCAGTCGAACGGTGCCAATTGATGGACAGTTTGAACAACGTGAAACGCTTGCTGATGATTTAGAGGTCATTCCTACGCCAGGACATACGCCAGGAACGACGATGTTTCTGTGGGATAATGGAGAACATCGTTTCCTTTTTACAGGCGACTTCTTATGTGTAGATGATGGGGAATGGCGTACAGTCATTCTCAATTCAAGTGACCGAGAAGCATCCATTAAAAGTCTCGAATTGATTCAAGACTTAGATTTTGATGCGATTGTACCTTGGGTTGCGATTGAAGGAGAAGGTGCTGTCTTTTTTGTTGAAAATGAGGAAGATAAACGTAAGAGACTACAAAAAATTATAGATCGCGTCCGTCGTGGTGAACATACGTAACTCGCATATTAAAACATTGTTATTAGAGGTGATGGTGCATGAATATAAATCGAGGAATCAATCATATCGGACTCACAGTACCGGATATTGAAGCGGCGACAGCCTTTTTCAAAGAAGGACTCAATGGCAAGATTGCTTATGATAGTCAACGAAAGACGGATGAACCTCGTGGTGGGGAGACAGTTGAACACATTCTTGGTTTAGAAAAAGGGGCATCCATTATTCATAAACGTATGATGGTCTTTGGTAATGGACCCAATATTGAAATGTTTGAATTTAAAGATGCACATCAGGGTCAAGCGCAAACGTTACAAGACATTGGTTTTACGCATATCTCTTTTTATGTTGAGGCAGAACACTTTGATGAGGCCGTTAAACAGTTGACGCAAGCTGGAGGCCAACCTATTTCAGAGCCGCATGCGAATACGAAATATGAAGACACTGAAGGTAATCAAACTGTTTATGTAAAAAGTCCGTGGGGAAGCTTAATTGAATTACAAACTGTTCCTAATGGATTTTACTATCCAGATGATAGTGAGGCAGAAGTTTTTGTGCCGAAAAAGGTCGACAATTAAAGTAATTTAAACATATCATTATTCATTGATATGACACATTTGTCATATTAAAAAAATTAAGTATTTTCTCCTTTTAAATTAATGTATAATGCCTTTAACAAGCCTTCCAAGAAGCTTGTTAAGCTAGATATTATAAGGGGTTTAGGGTTATTGGATGTATGCATTTTTGAATATCTATGCTTAAAAAGGGTATAAAATTAAAGACATAAAATTTTGTTTATGTCAACAACAATTTAAGGGAGTAATTTTCGTGATTGATATTCAAATTCAAAAATCAGAATTAATCGATGTAATTGAAAGTATTGTAAAAGAAAAAGTCTATGTTGAAAGTGACGATGCATGTGAAATTCTAGCAACTGAGATTGTAAATGATTTGGAAGAGCTTAATAGTGATGAAACGCAAGCGAATAACTTGTTAGGACTTAATAGCGAATTGCAGCATGAGGTTGATGAATCAAATGACGCAATTAAAGTGATCTTATCTGCTGCAGACAGTGCCTCCAGTAGCTCTCAATTTGTTAATAAAGGCGCGGAATAATCGTTAGTGATTATTAAAAATGTTAGCGTAAGAACTTTTGATTTCAACAGCAATATACGAATGAAAATAAGCACCACCTATTATGAAAAGCGAATGCTTTTTAATAGGTGGTGCTTATCATGTTTATGACGCATTTATGAGAATAATACTTTTTAGATGTTAAATAGAGAACCTATTAATTGAAGAAAAGTACCAGACATAACGAGACCTCCTCTTGATTAAACTTGAAATGTATTAAGCGTTGCGTGTTAAATTCTCACTTTGGACTAAATCATCTGCTAAGCCATGCCAAAATTGTTGTAATTCAGCTCTAGTACGTTTTGTGTCAGTACTATCTTGGCCGACAAAATCTACATGATCCCAATCATGTTTTGTTGGTGTTACTTGCCAAATACCTTTTTGATTTATATCCGTTGCTTGTGTATAAGCTTGATTAAATGGATGTTGTGATGAAATAACAGAAACTAAACCATCATTTTCTCGCCATTCTTTTTCAGCTGCTTTACCAATTACATTAGCAGTTAGGGTGAATGGGAAGAATAAATTTAAATCTGATTTTTGACGTCCAAATAATGATGCGTGTGTTGATTCTCCTGTGTAAGTTTTATACACAATATTAGGGTTTAATGATGTTTGACGGTTAAGGTTTGTCGCGCCTTCACGTGTTAAATCATAAAAGCCATTGTCTTTGGTTTGCCATAATTTTGAATCTTTAACACGTTTGACATAGTCAACGTAAGACTCGTTAGGCTGTTGTTTTAGACCCCATTGAGACAGACCGAAGTCTACACGTGAATCTTTATTGCCAAGTACTTTTCCTGCGTCAAAGACAACTTGACGAATAAGCGCTTCGTTACCTAATAAATCTGATGCATGTGTGCCGTTATGTGGCGTTCCAAGTGTCGTAATTGATGAAATCATATTATCGTTTTGACCTTGATATAAAGGTGAAATATCGCCTCCATGTACACGTTGATATTCTTGTTCTTCTGGATTACCATTTCTTAATAAGGATTCTAATTGACGAATCGTTTGACCGCCCATACTATGTCCGACAAGGTGTACTTTTTGGCCTGGTTGCCAATCTTTATATACGCCTTCATATGTTTTACCGTAACGTTCATGACCATATTTGGCTGCGTGTGCAGCACCATAATCCACAGTTCCGCCTTTAATATAGTAATAAAGTTCGACAGCACGATCGTAGTTACTACCAAACGCACTAATGCTCGCTTCATAAGATTCATAGCCGTTCTCTTCTAAATCCTGGCGTATGTTTAATTTATCGCCACCCCAATAGTGCGCTAGTACGGATGGGTTTATGTCATCAGTAAAACCATTAAATCCGTGAACTAAAATAATAGGGTCTTGATTTTTATACTGAGCTTGTTTCGCAACTTTATTGGTTTGATCTTTCGTTCCAGTTGCAGCTTGTGATTTAGATTGAGTGTTTGTCGTTGCGACTGCGTTATTTTTAAGTGTATTTAACCCAGATTGTGCATCTTTATTTTGTTTAGAAGACTTATCACTATCTAAAGTAGGGTTAGTTTGCCCATCAATTGAAATATTACTATTATCGCTATTTTGTGTATTAAGACGATTCGTTACTTCAGAAGTTGTCGCTTCCTTCTTAGTTAACGTTTGTTGCTGAGCTTGTGTTGCGGTTTTAAGTGCGTCACCTTGATTGTCGTCATTATCCTTTGGTTGTGATTGTGCTTGTTGATTGTCGACTTTTGGTTTGTCTGACGTATTTGATTCTGTTGACTGTTGTTGTTCAGTTGATTTAATTGTGTTTGGATTAATTTCATTTGAAGAAGTATTTGCATCTTCAGATTTAACAACATTTGAATGTGGTTGATTTAATGCTTCTTTTTTATTATCAGACGTTTCATCAGTTTGTGATTGCGTATGTGCAGTTGTTTTCTTAGTTGTGTCGTCTTCTTTAGAAGCTGTATCAGTTGATTGTGTTGACGGTTTTTCTTGTTTAGATGATTCAGATTGTTGCGTTGTTATACCGTCGTTAGTAGTTGGTTTAGAAGTTTGTGTATCAGTTGAAAGTGATTGTTGAGAAGTTTGTTTAGCTTCAGTTTGTTGGTTATCGCTATTTGAAGTTGGCTTCTCAGATTTTACAGTGGTACTTTGATGCGTCTCATCTGAAGTTGAAGTAGTTTCATTCGTTGTAGATGCATCGTCTGTTTGATTATGTTCATTATGTAAGCTAGTTTGTGAATTATTTGTATTATTTTCAGTTTGAGAAGCTTGCGACTTATCTTGTTCAGTTGATTGAACTTGTCCCTTTTGAGTCGCGTGTGTGTCTTTATCCCCAATAGATTGTGCTGACGCCGTTTCAGGAGTTCCCACTTCCTGTTGTTTCTCGGCTGCCTGTGCTGAGCCACCTCCCATGAATAGCAACGTTGCTACTACAACTGATGACGCGCCTACGCTCAATTTACGAATACTAAATCTGTTCTCTCTTGTTTTCATAAACAGCACCTCTATTTTATTTAATTTTTGAAAATGTAAATCTATGAATCCATATTAGATAAATAAATTAATGATTGCTCGTGGCAAGAATTCAAACAATTTGCTAAAGATTGCTTTAATAGCTTCCATAATGATCTCCCTTTCATTTCAAAAGAGAAAGCGTTTACATAATGAGGTAAAAAATATGTATTGCAAATACCTTAAGTTAAAATAACGTATCTCTTTCAAAGTAATTTAAACAAATAGTAACCTTACTCACTGACAATTGTCATTGACTTAGTAGGAATCATTCTATGTGGCAACGAGTTGGAACGATCTTTAAATCAAAAAAAAGACTGAAACGATAATCGTTCCAGTCGTAAAATAGCGGAGAGGGAAGGATTTGAACCAACGCGAGCAAAAAGCTCCTACCAATCATAAATGATTGGCCTCTTTAGCCAGGCTTGAGTACCCCTCCATTAATATATTTTTTAATATGTTTTACAGTTTACATCTATCAATTTATTTTGTAAACAAAAAATACTTTGTTTTTGTTATTAAATTAAAAAATAAGTCTAAAGTTTTATTAATTAATACTTCTAAAGACGTATATTGTCCGTCTAATATCATATAATAATATTGATAAATTATTATATTGAGCGATGTATGTCGTGAAATAGTTATTACATAAAAGAAAGGTATTGAGGAGAAAAGTATGTGGAAATCAAAATTTGGTAAAACGTTTATTGCAAGTATAGTAATTGGAACAACGATATTTGGGTATGCTGGTCATCATGATGAAGCGCAAGCTGTTGGTAACTATTACTATGATGGCTTGCATGCAGGTGAGTACTCAGGATATTTAAAAGCTAAAAAGATCAGTAACAGTTCAATTTCAAACAAATATTATCCAAATGCATCCCAAAGTAATTTGAAATCTATTGGTCGTGTTTCGAATTTAAATGGTTGGAAAGTGGGGATTCCAGAATATAAAGGACAAGACTCAATGGGTACTGGTACGGTAATTGGTGCGCATACCTTTGTCACAAATGGACATGTTATTGATGATAAATATGGTAAAGCTGCAGCACCAAAATATATTAAATTTCAATTGAATCGTAATGGTAAATCAATACCTTATACTTTTCATGCAAATGAAGTCATTAAGGTACCGCAATATGATATTGCGATAGTCCACACTAAAGAAAATATGTCGAAGTATGCTAAACCAATGCGTATTGCGACAGATTCTGAAATTAAGAAATTGAAATTTAATACACCTCTATATTCATTAGGTTACTCAAAAATTAATGGTGACAATACGAAACCATACCTTAGTAAATTTCGCGTAACACAATTTTCTCCTAATGGTTCAGAAATTCAAACGAAAGACATTTTTAGATCAGGTGCGTCAGGCTCGCCTATGTTAAATAGCAAATATACTACAATGTACGGTATGAGAACGTATGGACACAATTTAGGTGGTACTGCGACCGATATGTATGCTAAGCAAGAAGCTTCTGGAGGAGAGTCTTTCAAAGGATATGTTGGCAAATTTGTTCGTCAACATATTAAGTAATCTGATTGAATAAATTGAATTACAAGCGTTTCGCAATTTATTTTAAAAAGGGAATAAAGGGTGGAGAGAAATGAAGAGAAATTATTTAATGATTGGTGCGCTGACTGGAACAATGTTATTAGCTGGTTGTAGTTTAAGTGACTTTGGACTTGGAAATGGAGCTTCTGACGATAAAAACAAATCATCACAAACGGATAAATCGAATAAAGATAGTAATTCGAAATCTGATAATAGTACTAATAATAAGAAAAATAATGATGCGAATTCAGAAAACAGTGTTAAAGACTTAAATCAAGCTGAGAAAGTCGCACTAGCATTAAGTGATGACAGTGTATCTAATGTAGCCATAACTGCAAATGATTTAAAACGTCATTCATATAGTGAAAATGGTAATGGTGGGAAAACTCAAAAAAGTATAGATAAATACGAATTACAAGCAACTGGAGAAGCAGTTGAAGACGCACCAGAAGGGATGACATTTTATAGTGCTTCACCTGCTAGAGGGCCATTCGCGACTTTAATTGGTGTTAGTGATGATAAAGTAGCAGTGATAGGTACGCAAAGTCCAGGGAAATACCGACAATTTATTCAATCTGACTTAGGACATGAACTTGATGTTAAAGATTTATATCATAAATATGGCAAAGATTCAGATTATAAAAAAGTCGCAAAACAAATTTCTATTAGTGGTGGTTCTAATAGTGCACATTCTGCTAATAGTAATGATAAAAATACGAAAGAATACTTTGCTAAAATATGGCTGACGGCACGAAATGACGCAGATGACATATTTTACGAAGAGGACCATACGTATGAACCTGTAGATATGTCCGGTGAACCGATTAATCCATATAATGAAGATGCTTCAGAAGTATATCCTGAAGGAACCGTTGTATTAAGTCCATCCGTTACAGCTCTAGGTCACATTACTTTTAAAGATAATAATGATGGGACAGTCACATTTTACGATGTACCAAGTCATTTCCAAGACCATCGTTGGACCGAAGATGGCTACTCTAAACAAGAAACAGCTCGAATTTTGAAAAATGGTCAAACGAAGAAGATTAAGAATGCTTTAGATTCAGATATTGAAAAAGTAGCAAGTTACATTACATCTGATACGCCTAGACAACCTGAACATTATGATAGTTCAAATTCAGATGACAGTAGCTCAGAAGACTCTGATAGTAGTTCAAGTGACGAAACGGTGACACGTGATAATGTCATTGATAAAGTCGAAGAATATGAAGGTCATACCTTAGATACCGACACATACACATATAAAGAACCAGAAAAAAATTCTGACGGAGATTGGGGTTTCTCATTTACTGATAAAGATGGTGAATTAGCTGGATCATATATTGTAACCTCAGACGGTAGCGTTACGAAATATGATGAAAACTGCGAAGAAGAATAAACCTTTAAAATAAACGATAACAATGTATAAGGCACCTCGTTAATTTAGCTTAGTGATGTTCAATAAATTAACGAGGTGCCTAATTTTATTGTATTTTGGAGATACATAGATGAATTACGAAAATCTCTTTGCTGGGGAAAGGAACTTAAGTGTTTATACACTTAAGTAAGTAGTTCTAATGATTAAAATCAAAGAACTGCTTTAGAGCCTTTCCCACAGGAAAGCGAAATAACTTAAGCAAGCGAAATCTATCTATGAACTACTTTACGAACACTTTCATTATTTATAAATATCTTTGATTTCATCTAATCTTTCTATAAAACTATCAATATATGATTGTGGTTTTAGAATTTTAGCATGTGGCGCTAATTGATAAGCGATATAGTACGCATCGAAACGCGTACAATTCACCCATACTGTGATATAATCCTCACTTCGTTCAACAACTTCCTTAATAGAAAATTGCTGTTGGAATTGGTTCCAAAAGTGTGTGTGTATTTGGAATAAAACAGGATTACAAGTGCCATCCTTCTTGAATTTCAAATTTAAAACTTTCACAGACAAGATATCACGAAGTAGAATCGTCTCAATTTCATAATCCTCTTCATACGTAAACCAATAATCATAATGCATATACAAAATAGATAATGGTTTAATGACTATCTTTTTGTCTTCAAGCTCAATGCGAACAATATCTTTATTCACAATCGCTTTTTGTAAAATCATAAGATTTTTCCCGGGCAATAATTCCTGTCTAATTTTAAATTGATTTAACGTACTCATTAAAACGTGTTTATCTGAAACCTTCATTGAACTGATTGAGCTAAGTAAAAATTTGTGAATATCGTGATGCAATATGGGTGTTAAACTTTGAAGTTTAATGAGTAAACTAAGGATGCCTAAACTATGTTTACTTTGTGTTTTTTGCTTAAGTTCATATCCTGCCAATTGATGATTATAAACGACTCTAGTATTACTATGACTCCAAAACTCATTTTCATAAAAGAACGTGTTAATGGTATTAATATCACGCTGAATCGATTTCTTACTCACATCAGTAAATTGATTTAAGTCGTGTTGCGTAACAACGTGACCTTTAAGAAGCAAAGTTAAAATATTTAGTATACGAGTTGATTTATCCAAGAATTGGGTCCCCTTTGCATCAATTCTATATTTACTTTGAAAATTAATTATATAGTATCATATTCTTTTTACGATGTGTATAATTCCAAAATTAAAAAGTCGCGATATATCAATAAACATAAATATTAAGACGACGGCCATTCACAAAAGAGTTAATTTATAAATGTTTTATTTAATATTGCATTTAAAAGAAAAAAGTGATAAATTTTCATGTAAGCGATTACATAAAAGGAGTGGCAAAGTGAGAACGATTAAAGAAGTGGCTCAACAAGCAAATGTGTCAGTAGCCACAGTCTCAAGAGTAATTAATAAAAGTGGTTATGTGAAAGAGGCTACACGTAAACGAATTGAACAAGTCATCAAAGAATTAGATTATTATCCAAATGAGACTGCAAGAACTTTATTTACGAAAAAATCAAAAACAATTGGATTGTTGTTACCAGATATGAGTAACCCGTTCTTTACGATTGTTGCTAAAGGTGTAGAGGACACAGCAATTCAAAAAGGGTACCACGTCATGATTGGCAATGGTGAAATGCAAGAGCATAAAGAACTAAACTATCTAACCACTTTTAAAGTGAATAATTGTAGTGGCGTTATTGCTTCACAGTTATCAACTCAATTTGCCTTTGATCAGTTTAATTCATATCAATTACCCTATGTACTTATTGACCGTGTAACAGATAATCAGCAATGTATAGAAGCGGACCATTATAAAGGTGGGAAACTACAAGCTGAGACAATTATTAAAGGAAATGCACAGCGTGTACTATTGTTACATCAAGATTTGAATTATCGCTCTTTTGAAGAACGATTTAATGGTGCAAGGACTACTCTAAAGAACCATGACATTCAATTGTGGATTGAGGATGAGCATGACATCACAATTGATAAACTGAAAGCATATGTTAACCATAACCATATCGATAGTGTGATATGTAGTAACGACGTATCTGCGCTTAAAATCATGAAATGGTTACATGATTTACACTTCCATATTCCATATGATGTACAAGTCATTGGATATGATGATATTCCATTAGCCAAGTTATTTTATCCAAGTCTGACAACGATAGAACAACCTGCGTATGAAATTGGGAAACAAGCAGCATTAGGTTTGATTAATCAATTAGAACATAATGACGTAACGACGAAAGTCGTATTGGATGTTGATGTTATTCACAGAGAATCTACAAGGAGGAAGAAATAATGACAAGTATATATGTAGTTGGAAGCTTATCCATTGATTTAGTAGTTTCTACAAATAAAGTACCAAGTAAAGGTGAAACCGTTTTAGGTGAGTCATTTTTTACAACACCTGGTGGAAAAGGGGCAAACCAAGCAGTAGCGGCTGCAAGACTCGGTGATGATGTTTATATGGTAGGACGCATCGGTGATGATGACTTCGGGAATCAAATTTTTACAAACTTAGAAGACAATCATGTTTTAACGACATTTCTGAAACCCGTTACACAATCTGCATCTGGTACGGCACATATCACTTTATCTGACAATGATAATAGCATCATCGTTGTACCTTCAGCTAATAACTATGTTACGTCAGATTACGCGTTGGAAGCTTTAAGTCAAGCTCAAGCAGGTGACATTGTTTTAATTCAACAAGAAATTCCCGCTGAAACAGTAAGAGATGTCGTTTTATATTGCGATGAACACGATATGATATCAATTCTTAACCCAGCGCCATTCCGAGAAGTAGAGGCAGATGTTATTGATAAAGCAACGTACATTACACCTAATGAAACAGAGAGCAATGCAATGTTCCAAACTGACATTGATAAAGCATTAGAGCGTTACCCTAACAAGTTAATAATTACATTAGGAGATAAAGGTGCTATGTATCATAACGGCACTGAAAAGGTTCAAATTGATGGATTTAAGCGAGAAGTTAAAGATACAACAGGTGCTGGAGATACATTCAATGGTGCTTTCGCAGTAGGATTACAAAAAGGATATTCAATTGCACAAGCACTTAAACTTGCGAACTTAGCAGCAAGTCATTCAGTAACAGGTATGGGCGCTCAAGGTGGCATGCCAACCTTTTCAGAAATTGCAGGTGAATTAGATGTATAAAACAGGCATATTAAATAGCGACATTTCAAAAGTGCTCAGTGATTTAGGACATACAGATCAAATTGTAATAGCTGATTGTGGGTTACCCGTTCCTAAAGACGTTAAGAAGATTGACCTTGCTTTAACATTAGGACAGCCAAGTTTTCTAGAAGTTTATGAAGTACTTAAGCAACACATGGAAATTGAACACGTAACGATAGCTGAAGAAATGGAAGTAGACAATGCACCTATCTTTGAACAAGTGACAAAGGACTTTTCAGAAATAGAACAAGTTAATCATGAAACATTTAAAGCATTAACTAAAAACGCTAAAGCAATTATTCGAACAGGGGAAGCAACGCCATATGCAAACATCATACTTCAAAGTGGTGTCATATTTTAAGGGGTGAAATTAATGATTCAAATGACTAATATCCATAAAGCCTTCGGGGACAACGAGGTTCTAAAGGGAGTTGATTTTACTCTAAAGCCAGGTACAGTGCATGCACTAATGGGAGAAAATGGGGCTGGTAAATCAACACTCATGAAAATTTTAGTTGGGATTCATAAAAAAGACCAAGGTGTTATCACTAATTCTGATATTGAGATCGACTATAACAATCCTAAAGAAGCGGAAGAAAAAGGATTAACATTTATTCACCAAGAACTGAATTTATATCCAGAATTAACAGTGCTTGATAACTTGTTCGTTGGAAAAGAAATCAGAAACAAAATAGGAATACTAAATAAAAAAGAAATGAAGCAACAAGCTGAGCAAGTGTTTAAAGAATTAGATTTCTATATTCCATTAAACAAAGTGGTCAAAGATTGCTCAATTGGTGAGCAACAAATGATAGAAATAGCTAAAGCGATGATGACAAAAGCACAAATCATTATTATGGATGAACCAACAGCAACATTAACAGATAAAGAAATACGACGTTTGTTCGACATGATTCATAATTTAAAAGCTAAAGGTGTGTCCTTTGTATACATTTCACATAGAATGGCTGAAATTTTTGAGATTTCGGATGAAATAACAGTGATGCGTGATGGCGTTTCTGTTATGTATGATGAAACGACAAATCTAACATACAACCAAATTGTTAAAGCAATGGTTGGACGTGAATTAGATGAACAGTTTCCAGATAGAACGTATGAACCACAAGATATTGTTTTAAATGTAAAGCGACTTAATAATCCGCTACATCATATTGAGAATCAATCATTTTATCTTAAAAAAGGTGAAATATTGGGCGTGAGTAGTCTAATGGGGGCAGGTCGTACAGAAATGATGAGAAGTTTGTTCGGTGTCGATAAAGCAGATAATGAAATTGAAATTAAAGGACAAACAGTATCTATAACGTCTCCAATCGAAGCGATGAAACATGGACTTGCTTTTATAACTGAGAATCGTAAAGAAGAAGGGTTAATCTTAGACTTCTCCATTCAAGACAATATGGTGTTACCTTCGTTATTTAGTTTTTCAAAACATGGCATCGTAGACGATAAAAGTTCTGAGCAATTTGTTGATACGATGCGTAAAAGACTTAATATTAAATCTCCAGGTAGACTGCCGGCTGGCTCATTATCAGGTGGTAATCAACAAAAGGTCGTATTAGCAAAGTGGATTGGTACCGGTGCGCAAATCATTATTTTAGATGAGCCTACACGAGGTATTGATGTCGGAGCAAAAAGAGAGATTTATCAACTTATGAATGAACTTACGGATCGTGGTGTGTCTATTATTATGGTCTCATCTGAATTGCCTGAAGTCATTGGTATGAGCGATAGAGTGATGGTCGTTCACGAAGGTAATATCAAAGGGGATCTAACAGGAAATGAAATTACAGAAGAAAATATTATGACTTTAGCTACAGGGGGAACTTTAAATGAAACAGTTAACAGCTAAAACATCGTTCATGGAAAAGATTATTCCATTTATTGGTCTGATTTTACTAATTATTGTAGTGAGTATTTTAAACCCATCATTTTTAGATTTATCTAATTTACTCAATTTATTAAGACAAATTTCTATCAATGGTCTGATTGCCTTTGGTATGACATTCATTATCTTAACTGGTGGTATAGACTTATCAGTTGGTTCAATTCTTGCATTATCATCGGCGTTTATTGCATTAATGATTACGAGTGGTGTTGACCCAATAATTGCATTAATTATTGGCGTACTGATTGGTTTTGTTTTAGGTGCAGTGAACGGTTTATTAGTTACTAAAGGAAATATGGCGCCATTTATTGCAACACTTGCGACGATGACGATTTTCCGTGGATTAACATTAGTTATTACTGACGGAAATCCAATAACAAATTTAGGGGATAGTTATTTATTCCAATTATTTGGTAAGGGCTACTTTATCGGTATTCCAGTACCAGCAGTAACAATGATTATCGTGTTTGTGATTTTGCTTATTATTCTTCAAAAAACAACGTTTGGACGTCATACATATGCAATTGGTGGGAATGAAGTAGCTGCTAAAATTTCAGGTATTAAAGTTAATAAAATTAAAATTTTAATTTATGGAATTTCAGGGCTAATGTCAGCGTTAGCAGGAGGCATATTAACATCACGTTTAAATTCTGCACAACCAACAGCGGGTACTTCTTATGAGTTAGACGCTATTGCTGCCGTAGTACTTGGTGGTACGTCATTAACAGGTGGTAAAGGACGAATTGTTGGAACATTAATAGGTGTACTTATTATAGGTGTTTTAAATAATGGATTAAATTTACTTGGTGTTTCTTCATTCTACCAACAAGTCGTTAAAGGTGTAGTTATTTTAATTGCGGTATTAATTGATCGTAAAAAATAAGAGAAAGCAGGATAACAATATGAAAAAATTATTAGCCATTACATTAGCACTCGTCCTATTTTTAGCAGCGTGTTCCTTAGAATCACCATTGAAAAATGATAAAAATGGCAAAACCAATAAGAAAAAATCAGAAATTACAATAGGCGTAAGTATTTCAACTTTAAATAATCCATTCTTCGTTAAAATTAAAAATGGAATTGAAAAAGATGCTAAAGCTCAAGGAATGAAAGTTAAAGTTGTAGATGCTCGAGACGATTCAGCTAAGCAAACGAATGACATTGAAGATTTAATTCAACAACAAGTTGATTACTTAATTGTTAATCCAACAGATTCAAGTGCGATTTCAAGTGCTGTGGAGTCAGCGAACAATGAGGGTATTCCTGTAATCACATTAGATAGATCAGTGGATAAAGGAGACGTTGCTTCATTTATCGCATCCGATAACGTTGAAGGCGGTAAAATGGCTGGTAAGTATTTAGTTGATAAAGTAGGTAAAAATGCAAAAGTAGGAGAACTTGAAGGAGTTCCAGGCGCAAGTGCGACGAGAGAAAGAGGAAAAGGCTTCCATGAGATTGCTGATAAACAGTTAAAAGTAATTGCCAAACAAAGTGCGAAGTTTGATAGAGCAGAAGGATTAAACGTAACGCAAAATATGCTAGAAGCGCATCCAAATATCAAAGCAATCTTTGCTCAAAATGATGAAATGGCACTTGGTGCCATTGAAGCTATTGGGGACAAGGATATTCAAGTCATTGGATTTGATGGCAACGAGGATGCAATGAAATCAATAAAAAATGGCAAACTAGATGCGACAATAGCTCAACAACCTGAACTTATGGGTAAAGAAGCAATTAAAGTGGTTAATGGCCTAATGAAAGGCGATTCTGTAAATAAACAAATTAAAGTGCCTTTAAAATTAAAACAAAGTAAGAACTAAATATGTTTGAAATAAAAAGATTCTGAGACTGTAAATCATCTTTTTAATTAATAAGTGATTGATGAGAACGTAACAATGCATAAATTGTATCTAAATGTGGTGTGTTCACGTTATGAGATTTTGCCTGTCTAAAGATAAATCCTTGTATTGCTTCGATTTCTAATGGCTGATGATTGATTATATCGTAATACATACTTGTCCCCATATGATCAGGATAGCCGGCATAGATTTGCATAATGTCATCGACGATTGTATGTGGGAACTGTATACCTGATGCTTCGGCTACTTGATGACCTTCTTTTAATAATTGACGACATAGATGTTTGACTTCGTTAATTTTTAAGATTTGAGCAGTATTGTGACCAAGTGCAGTTATAGAATTAATACCTAAATTCACTAATAATTTATACCAAATTTTTTCTTCAATATTGTCTTCTAAAACAATTTCAATTTTGGTTGTATCGAATAATGCTTTTAGATGTGTTGTGGTAGTATCTTTTTGCAAATGTAAACGGTAGTCTCGGAAATGTACCACTTCGTTTCCAGACTTTTGACCACTTATGTATACGACTGCCTGATATTTGCGATTGAAAGGAAGTTGCGGCAATAAGCCATAACCATTTTGAGCTAAAATAAAGCATGTTTCATTATGTGCGAAGTGATGTAATTTTGGAATTAGTGGATTAAGTTGGTGCGTTTTAACCGCAATGATAATAACATCAAATTGCGTATTTATGTCATCAATACTTTGGACTTTAATAGTTTCATTTGCAGGTTGGAGGGTCATTATCTTATTAGAACGACCGATTAATGTAACGTTTGGCAGTGATTGTTGCAGTTCATAAGCAATCGTCGTACCAACCGCACCTGGTCCAATAACAGCAATTTTCATTTTAAACTTTCCTTTCTGGTTAGGTCCACACAAATATGTACAGGAGCATGTGCGCACTTTAAATATAATCATATAGTATAATCATTTTACTTTTCTATGTAAATTATTGTTTAAACTAAAAAAGATGGATAAACAAAGATAAATCTTAGAACAGAAAATGATATGATTTTATATGGAAGTTGATATATAATATTGAGTTGAAATAATGGACTAGCAATTTATAAAGTTTTGTTTAAAAATGTGGACATAAATAATAGGAGTTAATTTAAAATGAAAAATTTAGCAAAATTAGTTGAAATGAAACAAGACAAAACGAAAATTTCGATGATTACAGCATATGACTTTCCAAGTGCCAAACAAGCACAGGATGCAAATATAGATATGATTTTAGTTGGTGATTCACTTGGAATGACGGTACTAGGTTATGAAACGACAACACAAGTGACATTAGAAGACATGATTCATCACGGCAAAGCGGTACGTAGAGGTGCTGATGATACTTTTGTAGTAGTGGACTTACCAATTGGCACAGTTGGTGTAAGTGATGAACATGATTTGAAAAATGCGATAACACTTTATCAGGAAACGAATGCTAATGCGTTAAAAGCAGAAGGTGCACATTTAGTTAATTTCATTAAGAAATCAACACAAATTGGAATACCAATTGTAGCGCATCTAGGATTAATGCCACAAAGCGTTGGTGTTATGGGCTATCGTTTACAAGGTAGTACGAAAGATGCGGCTGAACAATTAATTCAAGAAGCTCATGCAGTTCAAGAAGCAGGCGCAGTGGCTTTAGTATTAGAAGCGATTCCAAGTGACTTAGCTGGTTTAATTAGTGAGCAATTAGATATACCCGTTATTGGTATTGGAGCAGGAAAAGACACAGATGGTCAAGTATTGGTTTATCACGATATGTTAAATTATGGCGTTGATCGCTATGCTAAATTTGTAAAACAATTTGGCGATTTTTCAGTAGGAATTGATGCCATTAAACATTATGACGAAGAAGTTAAGGCAGGGACTTTTCCAGCTGAAGCCCACACATATAAGAAAAAGATATTGAATGAGGTAAACAGCAATGACTAAAGTGATTCAAACCGTATCTGAGATGCAACAAATTACACAGGAATTGAAGAGTACAGGTAAAACGATTGGCTTCGTTCCAACGATGGGAGCCTTACATGAAGGTCATTTGAGTATGATGCGTCGCTCAGTTGAAGAGAATGATATTACTGTGATTAGTGTATTTGTAAACCCTCTACAATTTGGTCCAAACGAAGATTTCGATGCCTATCCACGTCAAATTGATCAAGATGTAGCCTTAGTTGAAGCAATTAATGTTGATTATGTATTCCATCCAGCAGTAGAAGAAATGTACCCAAACGAGCTAAGTGTCACATTAAAGGTAGGACGTCTAGCGGAAGTCTTAGAAGGTGCACAACGTCCAGGTCATTTCGATGGTGTAGTTACGGTCCTAAACAAGTTATTTAATATTGTGAGTCCTAATAAAGCATACTTTGGTAAGAAAGATGCACAACAGCTCGCAATTGTTGAAAAAATGGTAGAAGATTTTAATCATCCAATTCAAATTGTAGGTATTGATATTGTACGTGAAGAGGATGGACTTGCACGTAGTTCGCGAAATGTATATTTAACTGACGACGAGAGACAAGAAGCTGTTCACTTGAGTAAAAGTTTGGAAATAGCTCAAACATTGTATAAACAAGGAGAACGACGTAGCCATATTATTGTTGGTGAGATTAAGACATATTTATCGGAACATACAAGTGGTCATATTGATGAAGTTGCAATTTATAGTTACCCTGATTTAGAAGTTGCGACAGAAATACAAGGACAAATTTTTATATCTTTAGCTGTTAAATTCTCGAAAGCACGATTGATAGATAATATAATTTTAGGAAGTGAATAGTAAGTTATGATTAGAACGATGATGAACGGTAAGATCCATAGAGCACGTGTGACTGAATCAAATTTAAATTATGTTGGAAGTATTACGATTGATGCCGATATCTTAGACGCAGTCGATATTTTACCTAATGAAAAGGTAGCCATTGTAAATAACAATAATGGTGCTCGCTTTGAAACATATGTTATTGCTGGTGAACGAGGTAGTGGCAAGATTTGTCTTAATGGTGCAGCATCTCGATTAGTTGAAGTTGACGATGTGGTGATTATTATGACCTATGTACAATTAGATGAACGTGAATTAGTTGACCATGCGCCTAAAGTGGCTGTTATGAATGAAAAGAATGAAATTATTCAAATGATTCATGAAAAAGAAGGAACAATAATCAAATAAATAAGTGTGACGGCAGTCTAAAATAGTAAAATTGATTTGATCCGGTAGCTTAAAAGCTATCGGATTTTTGTGTGGGCTATGTATCAGAGTGTTATAAACATTACCTAAATTTATAACATTTGTATAGTATAATAATATTATATAAAAGTGTTATAAGATTAGAGGGATCTTTAATGAAAAAATTTCTATTACTTAGCACCACGTTTATGTGAGTGTTAACAGCTTGCAGTACACATGAACCATCTAAAGAAAATAAAACGGAATTTCATACGAAACTAACGGATACTAAGACAACAAAAGACAATAAAAAACAAGACAAGGTTGACAATAAAAAGAAAGATGAAGAAAAAAACAAAGATATTATACCTAACTTTTCTGAAAAGGAAAAATTGGCTTTAGCTTTTTGCGTCGACCATGTTGACCAATATACATTAACTAAAAATGAAATTTTAACTGGATTTTATTTAGCTATAGCACCAGCTGGGGAGTATCATTATAAATTAGTCGATTTCACGTTAGTTAAGCATGATAAACCTGTTGCAAACGCGCCAAAAGATATGCATTTTTATACTGTATATCCTGATAAGCGAAATTTTGTTGCAATCATCGGTGTGAATAATGAGAAGATATTCTTAGGAGGGACGCAAGCTGCAATCATTGATTATAATGAATTAATGCAACATGGAAGAGAAGTAAATTTAAAAGATGTCTATTTAAAAAATAAAAATAATAAAGCATTGCCAGAATTAGTAAGTAAAATGCATATTGATAATAAGTATTCTGACATTAGTTATGATGAGAATGGAATCTCTTATAAACAGTTGGAGAGATTGGGTGGCGTAGGATTACATCTTAGAAATCAAATCTATCAAATTATTGCAGATTTTGAAGGTGTTAGTTTAACAGATTCAGGTTATTTGTGGGAAGATGTGAAGTTACTTAATTCAAATGGAGATTGGTCGGTACAATATCGCAATCAAGATGGAGAAATCGTTGGTTCTTATAGAAATATGAATGACAAAATTCAAAAGCTTGATGCTAATGGAAATGTAGTTAAAGAAAAAAAGGTTAAATAGTATATAAAAACGCTCAGAATGCAATAAATTAGCTTTCTGAGCGATCTTTATATCTAACATATTCCTCTAAGGCTTGGCCAGAGTGTTGTACTTTAGCCGCATTGTTTTTTCCTAGGTAACGCAAATGCCACGGTTCATATTGGTAGCCTGTGATCTGTTCTTTACCTTTTGGATAACGGATGATAAAACCATAACGATGGGCATTTCGCGCAATCCATTGTCCTTCCTTTGTTTCTCCAAACTGTTCACGTAAATTGCAAGCTGATCCAATAGCACCCACATCATAACTTAACCCACTTTGGTGCTCGGAAGTGCCAGGACGTGCACTATAACGATCAGCGGCTTGCTCGCCATCACGCGCAACATATTGATTGTATAGATTCACTTGTGTTTCATAACTTCTAAATCCACTAATCTTATAAAGACTCACACCATCTTTTTCTGCATCAGTAAACATTCGTTGTAATGCACGTTGTGCTTTAGGTTTCTCACCAGGATTGTAATCAGATGGTAGTTTAGTTGTTTTATTAACGATTAAAATGCCGTCATAGTATGTTCTACCGTTTATGACTTCCTTTTTCTTTTGTTCATTGCCAGTAGTTTTAGTCGATGCATTACGATCATGCTTATTTTCTACGTCTTGTTCAAAGTTACAAGCACATAAAATTAAGGTGCTCAAAATTAAAATTGTAAGAAACTTCTTCACAATATAATTCCTTTCCAAAAATATTTTAATATCATATTATTCATCACAATGTAACATTAGCATAAAAATACAAATGTATTAAGACGAGATATAACAATATTAAATATAAATTAGATTTTGACAAATGTAATAATATTTTGTAAATTGTATTTGAAGTGAAATATTATTCTTTTTAGAGGTGATGTTTATTGCATGGTAGTTTGATTATTATTGAATCATCTTTAAGCGATTTAAATCCCTCGGAACGTAGAGTTGCAGAGTATATTCTTGAGCATCCAGATGAAATTATTAATTATTCTGTACAAAAACTAGCAGACCTAACAAACGTCAGTGTGGCAACGGTTGTTAGGTTATCTAAAAAATTGAAATGTAAGGGCTTTCAAGACTTAAAGCTAAAAATCGCTTATGACTTAAACGAACCGGGGAATATTCAACGTGGTTATGCAGAAATAGATAAAGATTATTCAATTGAAGAAGTTACGCAAACTGTATTTCATAACAATACTAAGACTTTAAGAGATACAGAAAGAATTTTATCAACAGAAAATATTAAACATGCTTTTGAATTAATTGTTAATTCGAGAAAAACATGTATCTATGGTATTGGGGCTTCAGCACTTATTGCACAAGATTTTAAGCAAAAACTAACACGTATCGATTATTGGTGTGATGTCGGAAGTAGTTTTGATGAACAAGTTACTTTAAGTGCTAATCTTTCTTCAGAAGATGTAGTAATTGCTATATCAAGTTCAGGTCAAACTAAAGATATAGTTAATTCTACTCAGTTAGCTAAAGAGAAAGGTGCAAAAGTAATTTCTATAACGAAATATGGTGATAATCCTATATCTAATTTATCAGACGTACAGCTGTTTGTTAGTTCTTCCGAAAAAGCAAAAAGAAGCGGAGCGATGAGCTCAAGAATTGCAATGTTAAGTATCATTGATATTTTGTATATTTGCATTGCTAGTAATGATTATTTAAGCAACCGTCAGAAACTAGAAAATACAAGAAAAGCTATAAAAAATAATAAATTCAAATAGAGGAGTGTTTTAAATGAAAGTAATTATGGTTTGTTCAGGTGGAATGTCAAGCGCAATGGTTGTTGACTCAATAAAGAAACAAGCAGATAAGGAAAATTATGATCTTGAAATTAAAGCGGTCGGATCAGAGGAATTTGAGAATCAAATTGAAAATTACGATTTAGGGCTAGTTGCTCCACAAGTTAAGCATCGTTTAGATAAGTTTAAAAAGATGGGAGATGAAGTTGGGAAACCAGTTGATGTAGTTGATCCAATGGGTTATACACCAATAGGTGCGCCTAAAATTTTAAAACAAATTAAAGGATACGATAAATAGTATAAATGTTTGGGAGATGGTTTTATGCAAAAGTTATTACAATGGCTTGAAAAAGTATTAATGACACCAATGGCAAAAGCATCTGAGCAAAGACATTTAGTTGCCATTCGTGATGGTATTATTGCAACGTTACCATTGATTATTGTCGGATCATTCTTCACTTTATTTGCGTTACCACCAATACCCTATTTTGCAGATTTAGTACAACCACATGCTGAGAAGATAATGATCGCAAATAGAATGACATTAGGTTTAATGGCTTTATATACAGCGTTTTGTATGGGGTATAATTTATCAAAATCATACAAAATGGATGGTCTTTCAGGTGGTTTACTTTCATTAGCAACCTTTCTAATGATGAATATTCCATTAAATTTAGATGATAAATTAGCTAAAAAAGATGCTGTTGGATATGTGTTGCCTATGGCAGATTTAGGAGGTTCTGGTTTATTTGTAGCTATCATTTCTATGATATTTGCAGTAGAAATAAGTCGATTAGTTATTAAATCAGGTTTTACTATTAAAATGCCGGAACAAGTTCCTAGTTCAGTTGCCAGATCTTTTGAATCTTTAATTCCAGCAACTTTAGTTATTATCATTTCATGGTTCGTTCGTGTGATTTTAAATATAGATTTAAATAAGATTGTTAACATGCTATTTGAACCGCTTGGCAAATTTGCAGGCGATTCATTATTAGGTGCTTTAATACCAGTATTCTTTATTGTTCTTTTATGGGCTGCAGGTATACATGGTGTTGCTGTTATGGGTGCTGTTTTCCAACCGATTTGGTTCTCGCTTTTAGATCAAAACATAGATGCTAAGGCAGCTGGAGAGCAACTTCCTAATATAGTTGTAGAACCGTTTTTCCAATGGTTTGTTTGGATTGGAGGAGCAGGTGCAACGTTAAGTCTATGTATATTAATGGTTTTCTCTAAATCAGAGTATCTTAAAAAAGTAGGGAGATTCTCAATTATTCCTAGTATATTTAATATAAATGAACCTCTAATTTTTGGGACTCCATTAGTAATGAATCCTATTCTAGCTTTACCATTCATATTTATTCCTTTGGTTTTAACGACGATCACGTATTTTGTTTTTAAATTAGGATTAATTGCAAAAATCACAATTTTAGCACCATGGACATTACCGGGACCTATCGGTGCATTGTTTGCTACTAACGGAGATTGGAAAGCACTGATATTAGTATTAATTAATTTACTTATTGCAATTGTGCTTTATTATCCTTTCTTTAAAAAATATGAGCGTGAAATGTTAGCTCAAGAACAAAGTCTTAATGAAGATTCTGCAGAAAAAGAATAGGATGGGTGACTTGTTATGGAAAATAAAAATGAAACAGAGATATTTGAAATTATTGCACATGGAGGAAATGCGAAAAGTTTAGCTTATGAAGCATTAAATAGTGCTGCTGAAGGAAACTTTGAAGAAGCAAAAAAACTTTTAGATGAATCAGAGCATGAAATGGCGGAAGCTCATAAAACACAAACACGTTTAATTCAAGATGAAATTAATGGTGAAAAAGTTGATACTTCGCTATTAATGATTCATGCACAAGATCATCTTATGACAGCATTAAGTGAAAAAAGTTTAATTGAGAAGATGATTGAACTATATAAAAAGTTAGAAGAGAAGTGATATTCTATGAGACTTTTGTATATATTAGGTTTATTAATTTTATTAGTTTTTTGCCTTAAGCTATCACAATTGATTATTAGGAAAGTAGCGATTAACAGATGGCTACTATTGGTAACTATGCCATTTATCATTGCTATTCCAATTTTGATTTTCGATGAAATTAATACATTCGGATGGATAACTATATATTTTTTGATTACATTCAATAGTATTTTATTTTTTGAAAAATCAAGACAATTACTTGAAAATAAAAAAATTAAAGGTGTTATCTACAAATCTGAGGAGGGCAAATAAATGCATCGATTAGGTATCTCAATTTATCCTACACAATCTGACTTAGAGATGATGAAAGATTACATTGATAATAGTGTGAGATATGGTTTTAAACGAATATTTACTAATTTGCTATCAGTGAAACAAGAAGAACGTGAAATTTTTGAAAAGTTTAAGGAAATTGTTAAATATGCCAATAAGAACGGTATGGAGGTCATAGCTGATATTAATCGGGAAGTGTTTAAAGACCTTCAAATAGATAATTTAGATTTAACATTTTTCGATCAATTGGGAGTTTCTGGAATTCGAATTGATTCAGGTTTTTCAGCACAAGAAGTAGCAAAAATGACTCATAATAAGCAAAATATGTTTATTGAATTAAATATAAGTACGAGTGCAACATTTATTAATGATGTTCTAAATTATAAGCCTAACAAAGACAATTTGATTGGATGTCACAACTTTTATCCACAGCAATATACAGGTTTATCATTTAATCATTTTCAAAAAACATCAGAATCATTTAAACAACATCAATTGACGACTGCAGCATTCGTGACATCTCAACATGGCAATATAGGACCATGGAAGGTAATGGAAGGTTTACCTACATTAGAAGACCATAGAGATTTGCCGATTGAAGTTCAAGCGAAGCACTTATTAATGACTGGGCTAATTGATGATATTATTATAAGTAACGCTTATGCTACCAATGAAGAGTTATATGCATTATCCAAGATTAATTTATCAATGCCTACACTCAATATAGAGTTAAATCCTGATATTTCAAATTTAGAAAAAAAGATTGTTTTGGAAGAAGAGCACTTTAATCGTGGCGATGTCTCAGACTATGTTATTCGCTCAACAATGAGTAGAGTACATTTTAAAGATAGAGAATTTCCACTACATAATACTTCTAAAATTGAAAAGGGAGATATTTTAATTTGTAATGAAACTTATGGTCATTATAAGGGAGAAATGCAGATAGCACTTCAAAATATGGAAAATAGTGGTGTGAAAAATGTTATTGGTAAAATTACTGAAGATGAACATTTTTTATTAGATTTAATAGAACCTTGGCAATCTTTCGTGTTGAATGTGAAAGAATAGGATTGATTTAACAATGAATATTAATAAGAAATATTATATTGGTATTGATGGCGGAGGAACAAAAACGGCAGGTGTGATTGGTAACAACTATGGAGAAATCGTCGGGTATACTATGGCTGAATCTACAAATATACAGGTTAAAGGGTTAGATTCTGTTAAAACGACATTAATGAATATGATATCGATATTAAGAAAACAAGCTAAGATAGAGTTAAATGATATTAACACTATATATTTATCTCTAAGTGGTGCCGGGAGAGAATTAGAAAAAAACTTAATCATTAAATCATTGGAAGAGTACAAATTGCATAGGATAAAAGTTATTGTTGAAAATGACGCCATATGTGCTTTGGCATCGGGTACATATGGAGAGTCCGGTATTGTACTTATAGCTGGTACTGGATCTATATCATATTGCTATAATAAGAAAACAAATGAATTAAATAGAGTTGGTGGATGGGGATATGTACTAGGTGATGAAGGTAGTGGATATGATATAGGTAGGCAAGCACTTGTTGCAATAATGAAAAGTTATGATGGAAGAGGTAAGTCTACTCAATTAACTGAAGCACTTAAAAAACATTTAAGTCTAAGACATGAAACAGATATAATTCCATACGTGTATCAAAATTTAGAGATGCGATCAAATATCGCTTCATTAGCAAAAGTAGTTTTTGAAGTTGCTCGAAGTGGTGATGATGTTGCTATAGAAATTATTAATAACAGTATAGATTCATTGATTGAGTTAGTTAAGGGTGCGTTTCTTTCAATTGATAAAAAACAATATAAACCACCTATCGTATTATGTGGAGGTCTATTCTCTAATCTTGAGTTTAAAGATAATGTTATTATTAAGTTGAAGAAGACATATCCAAGTAATGAAATTATAATACCTAAATTCCCACCCGTAATTGGAGCTTATGTATTGTCTTTAATAGAAAATAATCAGAATAAATTTACTCGAACGATTCAACAAGCTGTTGAAAATAGTTGGAACGACATTAATAAATTATATTAAAAAGAGTGCTCCAAAAATTATAATGGAGCACTTTTTTTGCAAGAAATACTTTCAAATAAGTATTTACAAAGTACACTTTTATAAATAAAATATAGTATAATTAATTGATTTTAAAAATGCAAATTATATGAGGAGACATAGATGAAGAAACTATTATTTATGTGTGGGGTGTTTTTACTTTTACTTGCAGCTTGTGGTTCTAATGATGGTTCCAAAGAAGATAGCGCTAAAACGAAATCTAACGCGGAACAAACAAAATCTAAGAAGTCTAAAAAAGAACAAAAGCTGGAAAAGGAAGTAGCAAAGCTATCTGAAAAACAAAAATTAGCACTTGCCTTCTGTGTGGAGGATGTTGACCGATATACATTGACTAAGAATGAAATTCTAACTGGAATTTATGAATACAAACTTGCGACTGGAAATAAAAACTTTAAACTAGTTGATTTCAAACTTGTGAAGTACGATGATAGTATCAAAAATGCTCCAAAAGGTATGAATCTCTATAATGTATCACCTAATAAAGGGAACTTTGAAGCATTAATCGGAGTTAGTAACGATAAAATCTTTATCGGACGCATGCAATCTGGTTCATTAGATTACAAAGATTTATTAGGAAAAGGTAAAGAAGTAAAACTAATTGATGTCTATAAAGCGAATAAAGACAACAAAGCTTTACCAGAATTAACGGATAAGATAAATATTGTAGATAGTTTATCTAATAAAGATAAGGAAAATAATAATCCATTATCTGCTGAATACTTAGAGAAGTCAGGAACAGTAAATACACATTTCCGTAACCAAGTGTATCAAATGATTTCGGATTTTGAAGGTATTGCGGTAGGTAAGACCAACTATTTATGGGACGATGTTAAAATGGTCGGTCATAGTGGCGATTGGATTGTGAATTATCGAAATAAAGATGGCGAAATTTTAGGTACATATAAAACTAAAAATAATAAAATTATTAAGTTAGATGCTAACGGTAAAGTCATTAAGCAAGAAAATTAATAAGTTCAAACCCAAGTTCTCAGGTTAATTAAATTAGACTGAGAACTTTTTTATAGGGTTTTATAATTATGCCAGTATGATACGATAAAGGTAAGGGAAAGACGGCAATTAAAATTACGCAAAGGAGTTTATGCTTATGAATCCAAAAGTAGGTTTTGGCGAAGCATTTAAGTTGTTTTGGAAAAATTATTTTAATTTCAAAGGTCGTTCAAGACGAAGTGAATTCTGGTTTATGCAATTATGGCATTTAATCTTTTATGGACCCGCTCTGATTCTTTATATTATGGCATTAATCATGATTATGTTCGCAGCAGGGTTTCAATCTGAAGGCTTATCAATTTTAAGCGTAGTTATGTTAGTTATCACAATCATTTATATGATTTTATACGCAATTATTACATTCATTCCTAATTTAGCGATGACAGTCAGACGATTCCATGACACTGATCGTACGATGTTTATTCCTATCTTATCAGTTGTATTAGGTGTGATATCTTTTATTGTGCAATTGATTTGGAATATTAATGACCCCAATGGTGAAAATGGTTGGGCACTGTTATTTATTCTCCTATTTTCCCTAGTACAATTTGCTGTTTCAATCTACCAAATAGTAATCACATGCTTAAATAGTAAATTTAATAAAAATAAATATGGAGAAAGCCCTAAATTCAAAGGACATTATGAATAACCCAATGTTCTAATTCAATATGCTTAGCAACATAAATTAAGGTTCAACGTGCAGTTAATGATTAACCACATTGAACCTTTTTATTATGTCTATTTACGTTTACCTACATGCCATTTCCAATATGTGAACATGCGCAGGAGATATTCTAATGGACCGTATCGGAAGTATCTTTGATGCAATGTTGCTAATAGTACTAAAACTATATAGATAATTACGAATAAAATGCTTGTGTAAATGAGTATATCTTTGCCAAATAATCCTAGACCGTAACTATAGAAGATGAGTGTACCAATGATACTTTGACTAATGTAAATGGTAAGAGATATTTTGCCGGCATTTTCCAAACCTTTAAAAATTGGATGCGTCTCATAACGTTGGTATAAATATTTAAATAAACTCATGTAACCTAAGGATAAAATCGGTCCAAATATAGCTACAAGCGTACCTGAAATAGCCTCGTTATCCAACCAGAGTATGGTTGATTTGGCAAAAATAGATACTGGAATAAGGTATATAAAGAGTTTCGACGTCCAAAAGTGTTTCGCATCTTTCTCGAACCATCCACATCTAGAAAGGAAGATACCTAAAGTGAATAATGGTACTTCAAAAAGTATAGCTACCAAGAAGATAGCACCTTTATTATCGCCTAATTGATCTTCTAATTTTGCAAATTTTGGAGATGTCGCTATATCATCTACGTGATGAATATCATTATAGCTACCTTCTGTATAAATCTTTTGCACTTTATGAATATACGAAGAGGAATCATATTTGTCAGATGATGTAGACGTTTGTGAATCATCAAACATAGACCAAATACCCATGACGAGCATGAAAGAAATAATTACAATATTAAACCATTTGAAAGCTTTGGTACTTAGTGAAATAAAAGGTATTACACATAACATAGCTAAACTATAAGCCAATAATATATCGCCTTCCCATATGTAACTTGCATGGATAAAGCCTAAGATAAGTAAGAAAATGGCACGACGTAACAACTTTAATCTAGGCCGTGGCAATCTTTTCAATTTCATAGACTGATACAGTTTATCCATTGAAAAGCCGAAGAGTATTGCAAAAATAGGTAAAAAACTTTCTTCAACAAGTATGATGATAAGGTTGAATATTCCTTGGTTTACAGGACTTAAATGGAAATGTTCGATGTAGTCTTTACCAGATAAACTAAATTGAAATATAAGTAGATTGGCAAGAAATATACCTAATAAGCTGAACCCTCTTAAACTATCAGCAATTGTAATTCGTTTCATAATGTCACCTCAATACTCACAGTAAACAATAATGATAAAATCTATCATAATTTTGTCTTAAATCTATCTTAAATCATCAACTCAACCATAAAGAAGTGGGTCGACAAAATTATAATTTAATCTCATCACCCTACTTATATTGATAATGTTTTACATGAAACAATGTTAATTCAAATCTTTAACCTGATCCTTGGCTCGTTTGTAGATTTTGTTAGGAAAGTTAGTAATTCGCAACAATTCAATTGCATTTCTCGTATTCGCTTTACCTTTTTTAATCTTGTAATCAAAGTGGATTTCATCGTTTTCAATCGTTTCATTAAAGTGAAAGTTTTGATAATTGTCCTTTAATAATTCTGAAAGTTCGATATCATGTGTCGCTGCTACAATTCTGTACTCTGGTTGATGATTCAAATATGATAATACAGATTCTGATGCTGCAATACGTTCAGTTGTATTCGTACCTTTAAAGGTTTCATCGATGAAGCAGTATACTGGCATATGCGTCTCTATATCGAATAGACGACGAATAGATTTCAACTCAGCCATGAAGTAACTATCGCCTGACAGAACATCATCGGCATTGGCCATTGACGTATAAACTAAGCCGGGACGATAGCTAAACGCATCCGCCGTCGCAGTTTCTATCGTTTGTGCAAGAATAAGGTTAATTGCTAAAGCTTTCATAAATGTTGATTTTCCTGATGCATTCGACCCCGTTAGTAGAATATTGTGGTTAATGTCGAGGTCGTTTGGGACTGCATTTTCCAGTAAAGGATGAATCAAATTAGTGAATGTTAATGTTTGCTCATTTGAAAAGGCAGTCGGCTCACAATAAGTGTCTAATATGCGTCGATACATGGCTAATGAATAGTGATTGTCTAAGGTGCTGACATAGTCATAGCAGGCCATCACCTCGTCTTGATATCGATAATACGTATACTGGATGATATGGAAGAGGAAATAATCTACCATGAACGCCATCTTGAGTAGCATAATAAATGCGCCACCAATATCTTGATCTCCCACTTTGCCTAGTAGACCACTAAATAAACGTGCCCCTTTAAAGTGACTAAAGTTCGTATTAACTTCTGGTGTGCCTTTAATTTGGTCGAGATGATAACCTTCCTTAAGGACTTTCGCGGTATAGAATAATGACTTTAAATCTTGATCATAAGTACGTTTCAGTGTACCGGATAATACAATATTTAATAGAATCGAAAATAGGGTTATAAGTACTCCAGTTGATGGAGAAATGAAACAAATAATGAGTCCAATAAATGGTATAAATGGACAAATCATAAATAAATTATTTCGCTTTATTGCTTTGAGTTGATCAGGGAAGATAGGGTACACCACTTTGCCAATAGAAGCGAGATGATAAGATACATTGACCCTAAATGTTTCATCATTATTAAATTGGTCTAATAGTTGTTTGTTATTGACCTTAAACATATTGCGTAATGTGGCAAACCAACGCATCTCTCCAATAGCCGTGAAGTTAAAATTGCTACGATGGAAGATTTCTTCCATATTTAAATCTGACCATGTTTTATCATCGATGAGGTTATTATGTTGGTCACGTTTGAGTTTGAATTGATAATCGAAGCGGGAATTTGGACGTATGAAGTTCTCAATAGGCTTCTTATTACGCCAAAGTGTATGTATGTGGTTGATCAATTTCCTCCTGTCTACTATTGTCACAACAACATTTACAATCAAGCCTAATATGATAATACCGATTACCAATAATGCATAAGTCTGATAAATATTCATAACTAAACTCCTTATAAAAATTAAATCATCTACACAATTATTTCATAATTTTATGCAATTAACAAAAGTAGATAATATAAAAAAATTTCACTTCATACATAAGATATTTGTACATATTAAATGATTAAATTTTTAATTGATTCATATTGGTTTCTTAGTGTATATCAGTTATGCTTATAGAGAAATGTAAAAACACAATTGGGTTGGTAGTCCCAATGCAAATGCAATCATTTGTCAGTAACCTTCCTCCTCAGGTCGTCCCTCATTTCAAGTTATATTTAGAGGAGGGACAATCATTGGAATTATCAATATTTCATGATGGTCAGTTTTTCATAGGATTGGTTGAATATAGGGAAAAAGATAAGGTTAAGTTGGTGAAATTTACCTTTGGAACTGAGCCTAATAGTGCTGAAATTTTTAATTTTATTTATGATCATTTAGATGAATTGATGAATCAGACGAAAGTTTCCATTGAAAAAAAGAAACCCAAAAAAGTAAATCCTAAGCGTTTACAAAGGCAAGTTGCTAAAGAACAGAAACAACCTAAAACTTCAACTTATGCTCAAAAAGCAATCAAAAAAGAGCAAGAAATGAAAAAAGTACAGGGTAAAAAGAGTAAGAAATTAAAGAAAGAACAGGCGAAAGCACGCAAACGACAGCTTAAAGTTCAAAAAAATAAGCAAAAGAAAAAGGGACATTGAATCTCGCGAAAATAGGATCTCAAACATTTTATATGTATGAGGTTCTATTTTTTATTTAATAATTCGCCTCATAACTTTGCTACATAGATTTCACATCATAGCTCATGATATGCTTATTGATGACATAGGAGGAATTGACTGATATGAAAGACAAATATATATCATCTATAACTCATTTTTCACATCGTCATCAACGACACTTTGTAGGTGAACGTTTATGATGACTTTTTTAGCCATTCTCATTTTTGTTATTACTTTGATTTTTGTTATTTGGCAACCTAAAGGACTAGATATAGGAATTACTGCTGTTGTAGGCGCAGTTTTAGCGCTTATTACTGGAGTTGTTGGTTGGTCTGACATCGTGGAAGTAACAGGTATCGTTTGGAACGCGATTTTAACATTTGTCGCTGTCATCTTGATTTCACTTATTCTGGATGAAATTGGTTTCTTTGAATGGGCTGCATTACATATGGTTCGAGCATCTAAAGGTGACGGTTTCAGAATGTTTGTTTACATTATGCTCCTCGGTGCGATAGTGGCAGCATTTTTTGCGAATGATGGTGCTGCACTTATCTTGACGCCAATCGTTTTAGCGATGGTACGTTATCTTGGATTTAGTAAGAAAGTGATCTTTCCTTTCATTATCGCAAGTGGCTTTATCGCTGATACAACGTCGTTACCTTTTACGGTAAGTAACTTAGTGAATATTGTTTCTGCGGATTACTTCAACATTGGATTTGTTGAATATTTGAGTCGTATGTTAATACCAAATATATTCTCACTTCTAGCAAGTATCATTGTATTATGGATTTATTTTCGAACATCGATTCCAAAGACCATTGATATTCAAAAGGTTCAAAGTCCTGGTGCCGCGATTAAAGATCAGAAACTATTTCGCATATCTTGGCTTGTTTTAGCAATACTATTAATAGGTTATCTTGTCAGTGAGTTTATACACGTACCAGTGTCTCTGATTGCTGGAATTGTCGCTATTATCTTCCTACTCTTGGCACGCCAATCAGATGTTGTTTCTACTGGACAAGTAATCAAAGGTGCGCCATGGAATATCGTGATTTTTTCATTAGGTATGTATTTAGTTGTATTTGGACTTAAAAATGTTGGCATTACAACCATATTAGGTCATATATTTGCATCTATATCTGCGCATGGCTTATTTACTAGTATTATGGGCGTAGGTTTTATTTCTGCAATTTTATCATCTATCATGAATAACTTACCGACCGTTTTAATTGATGCGATAGCAATACATCAATCTCAAGTGACAGGTATCCTTAGAGAAGGTATGATTTATGCGAATGTAATAGGGTCTGACTTAGGTCCGAAGATTACACCTATAGGTTCATTAGCCACTTTATTATGGCTTCACGTTTTAGCTCAAAAAGATGTCAAAATATCATGGGGCGTTTACTTTAAAACAGGAATAGTCATTACGATTCCAGTACTCTTTTTCACGTTGCTAGGACTATTTCTTACATTACTCATTTTTTAAAAGGAGAAAATCATAATTCGCAATGGGAATAACAGTTAGGCATTCATACGTATCTTTTGAGAATAGACAAACATAGGGTTTAAATTTTTTGATACTATTTTAAAGTATATTCAAGAGAAGTTAGATTGCTCACCATCCCAAAATGTTAATGTATAAATCGACCATTCAAACAGTTAATTGCTAACTTTTATACACCGTGCAGTCTAACCTCATTGTAATATAAGGCTTAGATATATACATAGTTGAATATACATATTTCGCCACTATTAATTGGAAGTATACTCTTTAAAGATAATTGATTAGTTTAGCGAGAATAACTTAAGTGAGGTAACGGATATTTCGTCTATGATTCGTCTATCTCACTTTTTTACGTTTATAGAGTGGATTTGTAAGGACAACATGCTAATTACATTTAAACGAGCATATATGTTTGTGATAAAAGAAATTCATAGTATCTTGAACGTATAAGTATTCCAATTCTATTGAGGTGAGAATGTGAAATCATTAATTGTATATGCCCATCCTGAACCAAAGTCATTCAATGGTGCATTAAAAGATAAAGCTGTAGAAACATTAGAAGCACAAGGTTATGAAGTTAAAGTTTCGGATTTATACGCAATGGATTTTGATCCAGTTGCTAGAAAAGAAGATTTCAAAAACTTAACAGATCCTGAATTCTTCAAATACGCAGTCGAACAAAAAAATGCATATGATAACGATGAATTAACATCAGTGATTAAGGAAGAATTTGAAAAACTGTTATGGGCAGACTTAGTTATTTTCCAATTTCCACTATGGTGGTTTAGTGTTCCAGCCATACTTAAAGGTTGGTTTGATAAAATCTTTATGTTTGGTGGCATTTATGGCGGAGAATACGACCGTTATGACAAAGCCCGATTAACAGATAAAATAGCCATGATCTCAACTACGACTGGCTCACCCGAAGGAAGCTATGCTGCAAATGGTTTTTCAGGAGATATTTATGAGCAAGTATTATTCCATATTAACCATGGTATGATTTATTTCTCTGGTATGACACCATTAGAACCATTTATTGCTTATCAAGTTAGCCATAGCGAAGAGGTAAGACGTGACTATCTTGAACAATTAGCTGAGAAATTAAAACATATCGATGACATTCCTAGAATTCAATATCATA
Source organism: Staphylococcus haemolyticus (assembly GCF_006094395.1). Classification (NCBI taxonomy): domain Bacteria; kingdom Bacillati; phylum Bacillota; class Bacilli; order Caryophanales; family Staphylococcaceae; genus Staphylococcus; species Staphylococcus haemolyticus. The sequence continues at coordinate 144,640 of NZ_CP035291.1, forward strand.
AATTAGAAGATTTCGATGATAACGGACAATTAAAATAGACGTTTTTGAAATACAAGCATCATCAAAATGAATCATTTATTCATTTTGGTGATGCTTTTTTAATTGTAAGTATTTATAGGTCTAACCAGCGCTGAAATGACGAAAATAATAAATGTAATTTAAATTGTAATCGTATATCAGCTGATAAATAGGGTATGATGTATATAATCATCTGATGAGATACATTCTATTCTATTTAAGGTGTTGATGAGTTATGGAAGAAAAGAAGCATAAGAAATTTAAGTTTAAGACGCCTCATACATATGCTTTATTAATGTTTGTTATTTTTCTAGCTTGGTTATTAACTTACATTATTCCAGCTGGTGAATATGCGCGTGAAAAGAAAGGAGATCAAACACTTGTCGTTTCAGGGACTTACCATACTGTGGAATCGGTAAACGTCAACTTCCTCGAAATATTCAGGTCAATTCCTGAAGGACTAATCAGTGGCGGAGAAATCGTATTCTATATATTTCTAGTAGGTGGTGCCTTTGGCATTATTCATAAGACGGGTGCTTTCGAAAATGGTGTAAACAAAGCAATGAGAATGTTAGGAAAGGCCAATTTCCTAATGATTCCATTGACGATGACAATATTCTCTATATTAGGATTTACAATTGGATTAGCAGAAGAAACAATTATCTTTGTTCCGATTGGCATTATAATCGCTCGGACATTAGGTTACGACGCCTTAACAGGTGCTGCAATGGTTATTTTAGGTGCTGCCAGTGGTTTCAGTGGAGGTATGTTAAATCCCTTTACAGTTGGTGTGGCACAAACCGTTGCTGAATTACCAATGTTCTCAGGCTGGGGTTTACGTACAATTATCTATTTATTTATCTTAACTGCAGCCATTTCTACAGTTATGTTATATGCACGTAAAGTGAAGAAAGATAAGTCAAAAAGTATTGTGTATGAGCTAGAAAAAGAAGAAGGTCATATTACTCAAGAAATCACCTATCAACATTTTAGTAAGAGACAAGCAGCTAGCTTACTTATTATAGTTGCTACAATTCTATTTAACGTATTTGGCATATTTGTATTCGATTGGACGTTTAATGAGATGAGCGCCAATTTCTTACTTGCTGGTATTGTTGCAGGTTTAGTAAGCGGACTTGGATTAAATGGTACATTTGACGCATTAATTGAAGGAATGCAGAACATTTTATTTGGCGCAATGATTGTTGGATTTGCTAAAGGAATCGTTGTTATTTTGGAAAATGGTAAAATCATCGATACGATTGTCCATGGCATGACAACATTGCTATCAGATGTACCAGCTTCATTTGTTATTATTGCTATGTTTATATTACAGTTCTTACTTAATTTCTTTATACCATCTGGATCGGGTCAAGCATTAACAACAATGCCATTAATGGTACCAATATCAGATTTACTGCATATTAATCGTCAGTTAACGGTACTCGCTTTCCAATATGGTGATTCAATCAGTAACATTTTATTCCCAACTTCAGCAATCTTAATGGGAGCATTAGCTGTTGGACGAATTACTTATACTCAATGGATAAAATTTGTGTGGAAGTTGATACTATTATGGGTAATCATTTGTGCAGTAGCGATGTCGATTGCGCTTATAATTGGTTATTAAAAATTGCACAAGAAGCATTTGTAAATTTGTTTAAAGGTTTGACGGGTAAGACTGACGCTTGTCTGAAGTTAGTGGGAAGTAAGTCTAACAAACACTGTCATAACAATAAAAAGGCGGGTTTCTAAATAAATAGGGATGATGCCTTTATGGGATACTTTTTATTAATCTTCATATTTTGCAACAATAACTCATAAGGAAAAAACAATGAACACAATATATTAGTATTAATTAATTATTTAATATCTGAATCAAATCAATCTTATAAAAGCACCAATTATTATTCATAAAATGTTCAAATCGTTAATATATAAAAGTGATAATATAATAAACGAATAATGTTTTAAGAGGTGTTTTTTATGAGTAATACTAAAAAAGTTGCAGTAGTTACAGGCGCGGCACAAGGGATTGGACTCAAAATAGCAGAACGCTTATTTAAAGATGGTTTTAGTGTTGCACTTGTAGACTTTAATGAAGAAGGAGCTAAAAAAGCGGCTGCTTCATTAAAAGCAGAAGGACAAGAAGCGATTGCATTTAAAGCAGACGTTTCAGACCGTGAAAATGTCTTTAATGTATTACGTAGCGTTGTAGAATATTTCGGTGAATTTAATGTATTAGTTAATAATGCTGGTCTAGGACCAATGACACCTATCGACACGGTAACACCTGAGCAATTTAGCCAAGTTATTGGCGTTAACATTGGTGGTGTCTTTTGGGGAATCCAAGCTGCATTAGAACAATTTGAAAAATTAGGTCATGGTGGTAAAATCATTAACGCTACTTCTCAAGCAGGGGTTGAAGGCAACAAAGGTTTATCTTTATACAGCAGTACTAAATTCGCAGTGCGTGGTTTAACTCAAGTTGCTGCGCGTGATTTAGCAGAAAAAGGTATCACAGTTAATGCATATGCACCAGGTATCGTTGAAACTTCAATGATGGAAGGTATTGCGATTAAATTAGCTAAAGAAAATAATCAACCTGAAGAATGGGGTTGGAAACAATTTACTGATCAAATTACATTAAAACGTTTATCTAAACCAGAAGACGTTGCTAATGTTGTGAGTTTCTTAGCAGGTAGTGATTCTGATTACATCACTGGACAAACAATTATCGTTGATGGTGGTATGAGATTCCACTAAGAATAGGCGATAAAATCAGTAAGTATTTACCGATTGTTTAATTTATTATTTTATCAAGCCCATTACTTTTAGCATAAGACAATAGCATAAAACATTTTGAAGTGGTTTGCACTAGCATAAGTGTGAGTCGCTTTTAACTTTAGTTAAAAAGATGTGTCAATTTTGTTATAAAAATTTTGCTCAATTCAAAATAGTTTTAGTATATAATACTGTGTAACACCAATTGAAAGGAGCAACTTATGAACTTAAATAGTATTAATTTAGTTTCAGGGATTTTATGCTTATTATCATTTTTATTAGTAGTTTCTATCATGTTTACGAGCATGTTCTGGTTTCTTCCAGGATTGTTTGTGATGTTATTAGCTATTATTGCAAATGTCTTAGGCATCTTGAAAGGCAATAAAGCCATAAATATTACAATGTTAATCTTAAATATTGTATTTTTAGTTATTTTCTCAAGTCCTTTATTATTAGCTTAATTTTTTGAGGAAATCATATACATCTTAAATTTCCAGAGGAAGTGGGATAGAAATTAATGTAATGATTAATTTCTATACTCACTTCTTTTTTATTTATCCTTAATAAGGGTAGATAGAAGGTATAAATAAAGATAGCTAAGGGGGATTTATAATGGATGTAAGATTTCCAATAGGAGAATTTGAAGCGCCAACGAATTCAACATTAGTTGATGTGAAACAATGGATGAGTGAAATTGCAGCATATAGTGATCAGTTAAAGGAAACGGTTAATCAATTAAGTGATGAGCAGTTAGAACGTCGTTATCGAGAAGGAAGTTGGACAGTTAGACAATTAGTGCATCATATTGCAGATTCTCAGATTAATTTGTATGAAAGATTGAAAATGGCACTGACTGAAGATGGCGTAACAGCGTTCATGTTTAATCAAGAGCGTTGGGCAGAGTTGCCAGACTCTAAATTACCTACGCAAGTTTCAATTACTATTTTAGAGGGACTCAACCAACGCATTGTAGAGATGGGAAATCATGTTACTGAAGGTGAATTAAATAGTTCTATCAAGCTATCAGATGGTAGCAATGTACCGGTTTCAGAATTGCTTGCCAAGTTATCATGGCATGAGCGTCATCATTTAGAGCACATTAAGATTGCATTATCCGACCAAGGCGTATCAAAAGAGTAGTAAATACAGTTATAAAGTTGAGCATCTACAACTTAAGAATGAACTTTTTCAAAGGCAAGTGTTATTCATCATACTGATATGATAAAACTGTTATAATCTGTACCTACCAAGAGAAAGATAGGGGAGGAAGTTTCATGAAGGGACAAGTTTTAGTAACTGGAGGGACAGGTTTTTTAGGTTTACGTATTGTCGCGGAATTATTAAAGCAAGGTTATGGTGTACGTGCAACAATTCGTTCGTTTTCTAAGAAAGATACTATTTTAGAAACACTAAAGACACAAAATATTGATACGCAAAATTTAGCATTTGTTGAAGCGGATTTATCTAAAGATGATAACTGGGAAGATGCTATGGAAGATTGCACCTATGTGATGAGTGTAGCATCGCCTGTAGTGATGGGTAGTGTCAGCGTAACTGATGAACAATCGATCAATAAACAAGCCGTTGAAGGTATTCAGCGTATCTTGAGAGCTGCCGAGAAAACGAATGTGAAGCGTGTAATAATGACTGCAAACTTTGGCGCAGTAGGATTTAGTAATAAAGATAAATCTAGTGTGACAACAGAAGAACATTGGACTAACCCAAATGAAAAAGGACTTTCTGTTTATGAGAAGTCTAAATTAATTGCTGAGCGAGCAGCGTGGGACTTTGTGAATGCTACTGAAAATCACATTGAGTTTGCGACAATCAATCCTGTTGCTATACTTGGACCATCATTAAATCAACATATGTCATTAAGTTTTCAATTTGTAGAAAATATTGCTAGTGGCAAAATGAAACGAATCCCTAATATACCAATGAATATCGTGGATGTCAGAGACGTTGCACAATTACATGTTTTGGCAATGAAAACGCCAGAAGCAAATGGTAAACGTTTTATCGCCACTGCAGATGGACAAATTTCTATGCCTGAAATCGCACAATTAATTAAAAAAGAACGCCCTGAATTAGCAAGTAAAGTTTCAACTAAGACTATTCCAGATTTCGCAATTAAGCTAGGCGCTAGATTTAATAGTGAAGCACAAGAAGGTAAGTTATTACTTGAAATGAATAGAAATGTTAGTAATCAGCAAGCACGAAACGTTTTAGGTTGGACGCCAAGTTACACCCAAGAAGAAGCCATTCTAGCATCTGTTGATTGTATGAGAGACTATCACATTTTAAAATAAACATAATTGAATAATACATTTAAGAAAACACCTTTATCTTCATTGTTGTAAATGGAAGATAAAGGTGTCTTTTTACTTATAAAATTAGAAAACGCTTACTTTTCTCTTGTTTCATGAAAAATACATATGCTAGGATAAGTCTATGATAACGTTTTCATAATAAAAAAATAAGGTGAAACGATGAATAATACACAAATCAAACAATTTATTGAAGATGGTCATTTAACAGTGGGTATTGAGTTCGGTTCAACGCGTATTAAAGCAATTGCGATTGATGACCAATGTCAAACCCTCGCAACAGGTTCATTCGAATGGGAGAACAGTTACCGTAATGGTTATTGGACGTATTCGATGAACGATGCATGGGTAGGCATTCAAAAAGCATATGGCGCAATGACTCAAGAGTTAAAAGATAAATACGATGCAACCGTGAAACAACTTGCTTCTTTAGGTATTAGCGGTATGATGCATGGCTATTTACCGTTTGATGACAATGACGATTTACTCGTTCCATTTAGAACGTGGCGTAATAACAATGCTAATAAAGCAGCTGAAATCTTAAGAGAAGATTTCCAAGTAAATATTCCTGAACGTTGGAGTATCGCACAACTTTATCAATCTGCATTGGATCAAGAAGCACATGTTGAGAAAGTACGTTATATGACGACACTTGCCGGATACATACATTGGTATCTAACTGATGAGAAAGTATTAGGTATCGGAGATGCGTCAGGTATGTTCCCAATTGATAGTGAAACACAGGACTATCGTGACGATATTATTCAACGCTTTAATAAGAAGTTTTCTGAAAAGGGTTACACACAAGATGTTAGAGATATCTTACCTAAAGTAGTTGTAGCAGGGGAGTATGCCGGACGTCTTACTGAAACGGGTGCGAAATTAGTTGATCCAAACGGTGAGCTACAAGCCGGATGTCCATTATGTGCACCTGAAGCGGATGCAGCTACAGGTATGGTAGCTACAAATAGTGTTGCACCAAGAACTGGTAATATTTCAGCAGGTACAAGTATCTTCTCGATGATTGTCCTTGAAAAACCAATCAAAGATGTCTATCCAGAGGTAGATATTGTTACAACTCCAGATGGTTACGAAGTAGCAATGATTCATGCGAATAACTGTACATCAGATATAAACGCTTGGGTCGATTTGTTTGGAGAAGTATTTGAAACAATGGGAGTTAAATACGATAAAGGTGAATTGTTCACCAAATTATTTGAACGTGCCTTAAAAGGTGACGAAGATTTAGGTAAGTTATTGTCATATGGTTATATTTCTGGTGAATTTATCACAGATGTACAACATGGTTATCCAATGCTTGTACGATCAGTAGACAGTAACTTTAACTTAGCTAACTTAATGAAAACACATATTTACAGTGCTTTCAGTACGTTGAAGATTGGAATTGATTTATTAAAAGAAAGAGAAAATATTCATATTGATTCAATGTTTGGTCATGGTGGCATCTTTAAAACTGAGAAAGTTGCGCAATCATTCTTAGCAGCTGCTATAGACAGTCCTGTTCGTGTTATGCAAACTGCAAGTGAAGGTGGCGCATGGGGTATCGCAGTATTGGCGAGATATATGATTGAAACAAAGACATCAAATTTAGCAACATATTTGAATGACTTTGCGTTTAAAGGAACAGAATCAATGACAATCGAACCAACTAAAGATGAAGTTGCAAGCTTTGAGCAATATACAGAACGTTTTAAACAAGGCATTCCACTTGAACGTCTTGCACATGAACAATTTAATTCAGAACAAAAATAATGAATAAAACAAAGGTAGAAAGTGGGATTAAAATGGCGAACGAGATAGAAAAACGAGAACGTCAATTTCTAGGATTGCCTATGGTATTAATATGGGGATACATTGCCGTAGCGATCTTTATGACCGGAGACGGTATGGAGCAAGCATTTTTATCTAAATATATTATGAGTCTTGGCTTTGATAATTCTGAAGCCGGCAATGTCTTAACCGTTTACGGTTTAGTCGTAGCTATCGCTTCATGGTTATCAGGTGTGATGGCTGAGATTTTCAGTCCAAGACGTGTGATGACATTCGCGTTTATTATTTGGATGATATTCCATGTTGGATTTTTAGTCTTTGGTCTAGAACAACAAAACTATGCCATGATGATGATTATGTATGGTATTCGTGGTTTAGCTTATCCAATGTTTATTTATAGCTTTGTCGTATGGATTACATATTCTTCACCAAGTTATAAACTAGCTTCAGCAATGGGTTGGTTCTGGGCAATGTATTCAATCGGTATTGGAGTACTAGGTTCATATTTACCAAGCTTTTCAATTCCAATCATTGGTGAAATGGGTACTTTATGGTCATCATTAATCTTCATCTTAATTGGTGGATTAATCGCAATGTTCTTAGTTAAAGATAAAAAAGGTGAAGATGTCGAAGCACAACGTATGACTAAGAAAGAAATGTTAAGAGAATTTGGCCGAGGTATCACAATTCTTAAGAATAAGAACGTTGCAGTTGCCTTTGTCGTAAGAATCATCAACCAACTGTCATTATTCGGATTGGTTGTATTCTTACCACACGTTTATACGGCAGATTTCGGATTCACTACGTCAGAATGGTTACGTGTTTGGGGCTTAATGTACATTATTACAATCTTCACTAATTTATTCTGGGGTATTATGGGAGATAAAATTGGTTGGGTACGCCAAGTACGCTGGTTTGGCTGTATTGGTATGGCCGTTTCTACGTTAGCGTTCTATTATTTCCCTGCATGGAGTGGACCTAATATATTCGTGACAACTTTAATTGCACTGATGTTCGGCTTCGCTGTTGCTGCATTCGTTCCAATGTCAGCCATCTTCCCAACGTTGGTACCTGAACATAAAGGTGCGGCAGTGTCCGTACATAACTTAGCAGCTGGTCTAAGTAATTTCCTAGGTTATGGACTTGCAAGTGTCATGCTTATATTCGCCTCAGCTGAAGTAACGATTTGGGCATATGCAGTGATTTATGTATTAGGCTTTGTTCTTACATTCTTTATGAAAGTACAACAGCCTGGAAGACAAGTAAAAACAACAGTTAATACACAATCAAATTAAAAAGGATGATGAAAATGACAAACATTATTGATCAATTTAAAGTAAACGGTAAAGTAGCAATCGTAACAGGCGGTGCCATGGGACTAGGTAAAGCTATGGCAGAAGCATTAGCACAAGCAGGTGCAGATATTGTTATTGCAGACATTAAATTAGATTTAGCTCAAGAAACAGCAAAAGCAATTGCAGATAATGAAGGCGTCAAAACGACAGCATTAAAAGTAGATGTTACAAATCCAGAAGATGTTAGCAAAATGGTAGACGACGTCGTGAATGAGTACGGTAAAGTTGATATCTTAGTAAATAATGCTGGTATGACAATTAATGAAAAAGCAGAAGACGTCTCTTACGAAAACTGGTTAAAAGTAATTAACTTAAACTTAAATGGTGTCTTCTTAGTAGCACAAGCAGTAGGACGTCAAATGATAAAACAAGGTTATGGTTCAATCATTAATACATCATCAATGTCAGGACTAATTGCCAATAAACCACAAGAACAAGCATCTTACAATGCATCTAAAGCAGGCGTTATCATGTTAACGAAAAGTTTAGCAATGGAATGGTCAAAATATGGCATCAAAGTAAACACAATTGCACCAGGCTACATGAAAACAGCATTAACTGAACCAATGTTTAATACTGGTGGTGAAATGATCGATTATTGGATGGGTGCGACACCAATGGGTCGTCCAGGTGAACCAGAAGAATTAGGTGGCATTGTTGTATACCTTGCATCTGACGCTTCATCATTCGCACAAGGTAGCGTATTTACAATTGATGGTGGTTACACTGCATTATAATTATATTTGGAAAAGTGTAAGATGAGTCTTTGCAACTTTTCATTATTAGTGAAAAGAATTTTTTTTAGAAGTTTTAATAATTCGATGATATGCATCTCAACTGTAGGATGAAAATCCAATGTTTGAGATGCATTTTTTATATTCAAATCAAGAATTTCTTGAATGAAGTTATGCGTGCCGGTTAGGTTGGGTAAAATGTGAATAGACACATACTGAACGGAGGAATAATGATGAAGCGCTCAATAGATCTTGAAAAGACATTAAAATCGTTAGATGGGCAAAAATATGGAGCGTATAAACGAACGAAAGGTATATATGCTTTTGATCAATTTCACTTAGCAATAGATCATGTACAGGTGGATCCTTTTGCGCCACCTTCAAAAATGCGTCTAATCATTCAACGTGATGTCGCTAAAATTCCAAGTGATTTATTAGATGAGAAAGATAAACGTATTGCAGTATCAGATTTCTTAACTAGAGCATTTGGCCATCAAGCTACGGCATTTAATCGTACTGTTAAAGGTTCAGGTAAAAACGGTAAAATTTTCATCGACCATTGTGGTCAAGAAATGTTAGAACGTACATCAGTCGTAATTAATGATAAAGAAATTGAAGTGCGCATTGAAGTTGGTATGCCAGCAGCAGGACGTAAGATTCTTGGAAAAGCTGCGGCCCATACACTTATAAATGGCTTACCAAAGATAGTAGATCAAGCCATCATGTATCAAAATATTGATCAACAAGCACTTCAACATCAAGTAACCTTAAAATTAGACCAAACGTATATTAGAAATCAACTTGAACAACAACACTTAGTCGCTTTTGTCGCAAACAACGCCATTTTACCACGAAAAAGCGGTGTATCCGATGAGCCAATGAAAGGTGCCATTCAATTTACGAGCCCACAAGCTTTCGAAACAACATTCAATTTACCAAGTGGTCGGGCAGTCACAGGGATGTCTATTCCTGAAGGCATAACATTGATCGTTGGTGGTGGTTATCATGGTAAATCGACCCTATTAGAAGCGCTTGAACGTAGTGTCTATGATCATATTCCAAATGATGGTCGTGAATTTGTTATTACACGTCATGACGCTATGAAGATACGAGCTGAAGATGGACGTGGAATTCAAAATGTTAACATTAGTCCATTTATAGATAACTTACCTGGCAAGAAAGATACAACGCACTTTTCAACTGACAATGCGAGTGGCAGCACATCACAAGCAGCTAATGTCATGGAAGCATTAGAAGCACAAACGTCAACGCTACTTATTGATGAAGATACATCGGCGACGAACTTTATGATTCGTGATGGTCGTATGCAAAAGTTAATTGCGCCTGATAAAGAACCTATAACACCATTTTCTAATAAAGTGAGACCACTTTTTGAAGCGCATCAAGTTTCAACTATTCTAATTGTTGGTGGGTCTGGTGATTATTTTGACGTGGCTGATCAAGTCATGATGATGGATGAGTATCATTTGAAAGATGTGACTGCTGAGGCGAAAGACATTGCACAATCAGATGGATATCAGCGTGACCTACAGGCAAATACGCAATTTGGTGCGATTCCATCTCGTGTGCCTTTAAATGCTTCATTCTCTAAAAAAGGAAAAGACGATCGAATGAAAGCCAAAGGGCTGCACACAGTGATGTACCGCAAAGATGCAATAGATATATCTGGTTTAGAACAATTAGTAGATGACAGTCAAACCAATGCGTTGACCGTTATGATGAATTACTTTAGACATCACTTTATAGATAATCATAAGAGTCTTATTGAGGCAACGAATCAAATGTACGACTTAATTGACGAAGAAGGCATCGAAGCGATATCTAACTTTGATGGACATCCTGGTAATTTAGCGCTTCCTCGTAAGCAAGAATTTATCGGAACATTGAACCGTTATCGTGGTTTAAAAGTAAAATAAAATAACAAAAGCACATTGCACTTGATAGTTAATCAAGCTTTGCAATGTGCTTTTAATTCGTTAAGAAAAAGTCTACAGTAATATCATCATCATAATATCTTTCGTCATATTCTTCCATTGACGTATTAGGCAGTATGCTTAAGCTTTTGACATAATCAATACCATAATCTTCGACGTAACCACGTTGGCCATGTTTAACATAAGGCGTTACTTTAGACTTAAACTTTACAACTTGTTGTAAAAAGGGTTCTTGGTTATGAAAGTATCTCTTTGATGCATAAACCCAAACGTGATCGAAATACTGACCGCCAATATTAACATCTATTAATAAAATTTTTGAGAAAATAGGCTTGTTTGGAATTTTCACTTTAGGTGTTATAGTAATATGTTCAATTCGACCTATGACGGTTACAGTTTTATTTTTCAAAGATTTCAAGCTATCGCGAGGCATACCATCACCTTCTTTTGCAAAAAATTGTAAAATTGATAACTATTACTTGAAAAAAATAATATTTGATATAATTTTACAACAAAATGCATAAAAAGTGGTGGGATATACATTTTGAAAATACTTTATTTTAGAAGTGTATATTTATGAAATTCACTGTATATGATGGTGGATGCCTTCAGCTGCACGAATACCACTAAAGATACAACCACCTAGGAAAGTACCTTCTAATGCACGATATCCATGAACACCGCCACCACCAAAACCAGATGCTTCTCCAGCGGCGTATAGTCCTTGAATCGGTTGCATGCTTGGATTAAGTGCTTGCCCATCGAGATTCGTTTGAATACCACCGAGCGTTTTACGACTAATAATATTTAATTTTACGGCTATTAAACGTCCGTTTCTTCCACTTAATATTTTATGAGGTTTAGCAGTACGAACGAGTTTATCACCTAAGAATTGACGTGCATTATTGATAAATGCGACTTGTGGATCTTTAGTAAATGGATTATCAATTTGTAAGTCGCGAGCTTTAATTTCATGTTTGATTGTTTCATAGTTAAGTAAGTCATTACCTGCCAAGTCATTCATTTTTCGAACTAGCGTGCCTAAATCATCGGCAAGTATGAAGTCAGGTCCCTTATCCATAAAGGCTTCTACTGGAGACGTTGCCTTACTACCTAATCGTTCTTGAAGTAATAATTTGATATCTTTGTCAGTTAAATCTGGATTCTGTTCAGAGCCAGAAAGTACAAATTCTTTCTTAATGATATCTTCGGTTAAAATAAACCATGAATAATCGTAACCTGTCTTCATAATTGTCTCTAGCGTATGCAATGTATCAAATCCAGGGTAATCTGGTGCAGCCATACGTTTACCTGTCGCATCGAACCACATTGATGATGGACCAGGAATGATACGAATACCATGATTAGACCAAATTGGACTATGGTTTTGAATGCCTTCAGTATAATGCCACATGCGATCTTTATTAACGATATTGGCACCGGCATCTTCTGTAACTTGAATCAAGTGGCCGTCAGTTGAATCAGGCACACCTTGTATCATTGTCTTTGGAGGATTGCCTAAACGTTTAGGCCAATATTTTCGAATAAGTGGCATGTTGGCACCAATACCGCCAGAGGTAATTAGCAATTCATCGACCTCGTAGTGGAACGTATCTATTACGGTACGAGATGATTTCTCTCCGCGTTCAACGTCACTTGGCTCTAAAATGATGCCAGAAATGTGAGTGACTTGATTATGTTCGATGCCAATGTCAGTCACTTGGTGACGTGGCAAGAATTTAAATTGACCTTCTTGTTCTTTTTCAAGTACGAAACGACTAAAGGGTTCCACTAATCCAGGACCTGTCCCCCAAGTAATATGGAAACGTGGTACAGAGTTGCCATGACCAGAAGCTGATGCGCCACCACGTTCAGCCCAACCTAAGATAGGTGTTAAGCGAACGCCCATCTCTTTTAGATAGTTTTCCTTTTCAAAAGTGGCAAATCGCACGTACGCTTCAGCCCATTGTTTCGCCCAATAGTCCTCATCATCTGGACGGTCAAATTGTGCAGATCCTAACCAATCATTCAGTGCAAGTTCGTATGAATCCTTAACGCCTAGGCGTTGTTGAATCTTTGAGTTAACTAGAAATAGCCCGCCGAATGACCAATAAGCTTGACCACCAATCGCTTGACGAGGTTCTTGATCTAACATCGTTACGTGATAGCCTTTCTTTAATAGTTCTGTCGATGCAACTAAACCACTTAAACCAGATCCTATGACAAATATCTTTTTATTCATAAAAACTCCTCATATTAATTGTTATATGTAGTCTACATATTTTATCAAGTAAAGTAGGTATCAGGAAAGTGAAACTAGTAGTGATAGAAAACGGTTTGATAGATAATCTATTTCTACGGGTATATACTTATATCAATAATTCTAAAAGGGGTGGATGAATATGGCATCATTAGAAGTCTTAAATCCAGCGACGAACGAAGTAATTGAAACATTAGAATATACAAGTGAAACAACAGCCAAACAACAAATTGAGAAAGCGCATAAAGCGTTTAAATCTTGGAGAGAAGTAGATGCACATGAACGTGCAGATAAGTTGTATAAATGGTTCTCTTTAATTAATGAACATAAAGATGAATTGGCAGAACTGATTACTAAAGAGGGTGGTAAACCTTTAAAAGAGGCACAAGGTGAAGTGGATTATGCGAATTCATATGTTTCTTGGTATGCCGAAGAAGCTAAACGTATTTACGGACGTACAATTCCAGCTAATACACCTAATAAAAATATTATTGTGAAAAAATTCCCAGTAGGCGTAGTAGGAGCAATAACACCATGGAACTTCCCAGCCGCAATGATTACGCGTAAGATTGCGCCAGCATTAGCTGCAGGTTGTACGATTGTATGTAAACCTGCGACGCAAACACCATTAACTACTATTCGTCTCATTGAATTGGCGCATGAAGCGGGAATCCCAGAAGATGCCGTTCAATATGTCATTATGCCTGGTAAAGATGCAGGTGAATTATTCACAAAACATCCTGTAATGCAGAAAGTTACATTTACTGGTTCAACAAATGTCGGCAAGAAACTTATCGCACAAGCTGCTGAATCAGTTGAAAATGTCACAATGGAACTAGGTGGGCTAGCGCCATTAATCGTTCACGAAGATGCGGATATTGAATATGCCGTAGATCAAACAATTGCCTCAAAATTCCGTAATGCAGGACAAACTTGTATTTGTGCGAACCGAGTTTACGTTCACGAAGCGGTTGAAGCAGAATTTGTTCAACAATTAACGCAAAAAGTCCATGAATTAAAAGTCGGAAATGGTATGGATGAAGACGTGACTATTGGACCATTGATTAACGAAGATGGCGTGAAGAAAGTGGTTAATCAATTGAAAGATGCAGAATCTAAGGGCGCTAAATTATCACGCTCATTAGACGAAGCACAAGAAATGGGCGGCAATTTCTTAAAACCTGTCGTCGTTTCAAATGCGAATCAAGATATGCTTGCAATGCAAGAAGAAACATTTGGACCTATCGTACCGATTGCAACATACTCAGATCTAGAAGATGCCATTCAAATGGCGAATGATACACAATTTGGTTTAGCTGCTTACTTCTTCACAAATGATTATCGTACTGGCTTCCATCTATATAACTCACTTGATTATGGTGTCATTGGTTGGAATGATGGCGGTCCATCAGCAGCTCACGCACCATTTGGCGGTATGAAAGAAAGTGGTTATGGTCGTGAAGGTGGTACAGAAGGCATCGAACCATACTTAGAAACGAAATATTTATCAATAGGTAATATGTAGTAGATGATGTGCGCTTCTCTTTTTAGGGAAGCGTATTTTTTATCGAAAAATTCTTGTGAATTCATTATTTTTGTTTAAAAGTACTATATAAATTTTTATGAAATCGTTTACATATATCTTTTTCAGTGAAAGAATAATAAAAGATACATAAACTTAGGAGGATGTTATTTATGAGTGAAACTATTCCGGAGAAAATGAACGTTGCATTAATGCATGAACCTTATGATATTGAAATTGTCGAAAGAGATATGCCAAAAGTAGGACCTAAAGATGTCTTAATCAAGATGATGGCAGTAGGTGTTTGTGGTTCTGACGTTCACTATTATGCACATGGTCGTGTTGGTGAATTCGTAGTCGAAAAACCAATCGTATTAGGACATGAATGTGCTGGTATGGTAGCACAAGTTGGGGATGAAGTAACAGACTTTAAAGTAGGAGATCGTGTTGCTATCGAACCAGGTGAACCTTGCCGTGAATGTGAATATTGTAAATCTGGACAATATAATTTATGTCCACATATGGAATTTATGGCGACACCACCATACGATGGTGCGTTCTGTGAATACGTAAGCCATCCGGCAGACTTCCTTTATCATTTACCAGACTCAGTGACTTATGAACAAGCAACCCTTGTTGAACCATTCTCAGTAGGTTTACAAGCATGTAAGCGTGCGGATATTAAACCAGGATCAACTGTTGTGATTATGGGTATGGGTCCAGTTGGTTTAATGGCAGTTGTAGCTGCTAAAGCTTATGGCGCAACAAACATTATCGTTTCAGACTTAGAAGATAATCGTTTAGAAGCGGCTAAACGTTTAGGGGCAACAACAGCAATAAATATTAAAAATGAAGACGTCGTTGAACGCATTAAAGAATTAACAGACGGTCAAGGTGTTAACTATGCAATCGAAACAGCAGGTAACCCGATCGCCTTAAGAAGCGCATTAAATTCATTAAAAGATGGCGGTACTTTAGCTATTGTTGGTTTACCTCAAGAAGATATGAACGAAATCAATGTGCCATTTATTGCGAACCATGAAATTAATATTGTGGGTGTCTTCAGATACGCGAATACGTACCCACAAGGCATTCAAATTTTAAGTACAACAGATGCTGATATCGACTCATTATTCACACATCAATTCGAACTAAATGATACGAAAGAAGCCATGGAATTAACACGTACAAGTAAAGGTGATGCCTTGAAAGTAATGGTGTACCCAAACGGTTTCTTAGATAAATAATAAATTTAAAATATGCTTTATTATAGCTTAAAGTTAAGATAAATATGTATTACCCCATAGCCTCCTACCATTTAAAGGTATGGAGGTTATTTTATGTCTGTTTAAACAGATTGTTTGATTAATCGTGCGCGATTGTTTAAACTTTAATTAATCGTACACGATTGAAAAGAGGTGATGCCATGAATAACGAAGATATGAAACTCGCAAATCAACTTTGTTTTTCTGCTTATAATGTGAGTCGTTTATTCGCGAAATTTTATGAACAACAATTGAAACCATTTGGATTAACGTATTCTCAGTATTTGGTTTTACTCGCTTTATGGGAACACGATAATCAACCCTTACATGAAGTAGGTAAACAGTTAGATTTATCAAGTAATACATTGACCCCACTTTTAAAGAGATTAGAGCAGTCAGGGTGGGTTAAACGACAACGTTCAGAGGCAGATAAACGTCAATTAGTCGTCTCTTTAACGCAAAAGGGGCATGAGCAACAAGAAGCAGTCTTTGAGGCAGTCGCACAATGTTTACCTCCAAAATTTGATGAAACTCAATATAACGAAACGAAAGCAGTCTTAAGCAATTTAGAACAGTCCTTAAAAGCACTCACGAATAAATAAAAAAGGATGAGTTAAATGAAACAATACGATGTTGTATTTATAGGAAGCGGACACGCAGCATGGCATGCAGCACTAACACTTAAACATGCAGGCAAAGATGTTGCTATTATTGAAAAAGATACGATTGCAGGTACATGTACAAATTATGGTTGTAACGCCAAAATCTTACTTGAAGGACCTTACGAAGTGTTGGAAGAATCAGCACAATATAACGGTATTATTCAATCACAAGACTTGCATGTGAACTGGGAAAACTTAATGGATTATAAAAAACAAGTGATTAATCCTATGAACGGCATGTTAAAAGGTATGTTCGAGCAACAAGGTATCGATGTTTATATGGGTGCTGGTGTAATTAAAGATGCACACACAGTGACAGTGAATGATGAGGCATTACAAACTGAGAACATTGTCATTGCGACAGGTCAGCACAGTAATAAATTAGATATTGAAGGTAAAGAACTAACTCATGATAGTCGTGACTTCTTATCTATGGATGAACTTCCAAAACGTATGACATTTATAGGTGTAGGTATAATAAGTGTGGAATTTGCATCAATAATGATCAAATCAGGCGTAGAAGTGACTATGATTCACCACTCTGATAAACCACTTAAAGGTTTTAACCAAACACACGTAACACAACTCATTAAAAAATTAGAAGACGAAGGCGTACATTTCTACTTTGATGAAGAGACGCAAAAAGTAGAAAAAATAGGTGAAGCATACAAGGTTTCAACAGCATCTGGATTAACGATTGATACAGATTATGTCTTAGATGC
Organism: Staphylococcus haemolyticus; assembly: GCF_006094395.1. Lineage (NCBI taxonomy): Bacteria > Bacillati > Bacillota > Bacilli > Caryophanales > Staphylococcaceae > Staphylococcus > Staphylococcus haemolyticus. The sequence goes on from NZ_CP035291.1 coordinate 162,035, forward strand.
GACAGGTAGAAATCCAAATGTAGAAGGTATTGGGTTAGATCAAGTAGGTATCGAATATAGTAAGAAAGGTATTTCAGTAGATGGTCATTTAAGAACAAATGTGAGCAATATTTATGCAAGTGGCGATGTCTTAGATAAAGCTATACCTAAATTAACACCAACAGCGACATTTGAATCAAATTATATTGCTGCACATATTTTAGGAATGACGCAAGATGAAATACAATACCCAGCGATTCCGTCAGTATTGTACTCGTTACCACGTCTTTCTCAAATTGGTGTTAGTGTTCAAGGAGCTGAGCAAAATGAACGTTACACAGTTAAACACATTCCGTTTGGTAAACAAATGGCATTCGAATATAAAAATGAAACAGATGCAGAAATGTATGTCGTTTTAGATGAAGAGAAACGACTTGTTGGCGCAGATATATATGGCGTCGATGCAGCTGATTTAGTAAACTTACTCGTATTTATTATTAATCAACGCATGACAGCACAAGATTTAAATCAATTAATCTTTGCTTTCCCTGGTGCCTCTAGCGGTGTCATTGATATGTTAAAAGTGAATATGCTGTAATTTAATATAGATAAATAAAGATGCCTACATATTGGAATCAAAGCATTATTGTTCCAAATCATGTAGGCATCTTTGTAAATTTTACTATGCGGGTAGACTAAGATTTTACTTTTGAGATTCTAAGAATTTTTCTGCTACGGCTTTACCAGATTGTGGATTTTGGCCAGTAATAATGCGACCATCGGCTACAGCAAACTCAGTCCAGTTATCACCTTGTTCATAGTTTGCACCACGATTTTTAAGTTCATCTTCAGTAAGGTAAGGAACAACGTCGGCTAAGCCCACTGCTTGTTCTTCACTATTTGAGAAGCCAGTAACCGTTTTACCATCGATAATATGTTTACCTTCAGCATCTTTTACATTTAATAAGCCAATTGCACCATGGCAAACAGAAGCAACAACATCGTTATTTTCATAAATTTCTTGAGTTAGCTTTTGTAAATCTTCATTATCTTTGAAGTCCCAAATTGTACCATGACCACCAGCGAAATAAATGACATCATAATTTTCAGCTTTAACTGCGTCAGGTGTAACTGTATGACCAAGACGTGTCATAAAGTCTTTATTCTGATAATATTCCCAGTCTAAATCTGTCATCATATCTTCTTGTAAACTTTGAGGGTCAATGGCAGTATATCCACCTTCTGGACTAATATAATGTACTTTATAACCATTTTTATATAAGACATCCGCGAAATGAACAACCTCACCAAACCATAATCCAGTTGGACGATTCATATCAGGATATTTCGTTACACTTGTTACTACAACTAATGCTCTTTTTGTATTCATTGATACGCCTCCTAATTTTATACTACGTTCAGTCTACCCTTTTCGGAGAAGTAAGAAACTGAAGAGGTCGTGAATTAAATATAATATGTTTCATGTAAAACGATGTAAGATGTATTCGTTGTTAGTCCAACGCAACTTCAATATACTTGATATATTAACTATTTTTTAATGAGAGGAGGAATTTGAATGGCACAAGACAATGGAAAATTAAAATGGTCAAGCTTAATTATGGGAACGTTACTCTTAATTGTTGCAGTTATCATTTTCAGTTATCCTGTTAAAAATTTCTACACACTTACTTGGCTTATTGGCTTATTTATTCTTATTAATGGTGTGATTCAACTATTATTCCGTCGTGCTGCGAGAGCGCTTGCCGGTAGCGGTTCAGGATTAATTGTTGTCATAGGAATTATTGATATCATATTTGGACTACTTGTGATATTTAACGTTGGGGCAAGTTCAACCTTCTTCATATTTATGTTTGCCGCATGGTTTATTGTAAGTTCAATTATTGGACTAATGACCATTTCAAAACAAAGCCGTTTGAAGGGACTATCTATCATTGTTAACGTTTTAGGCTTACTATTAGGAATTATTTTACTATTTAACCCTATGATGGGGATGATTCTAGTATCAACGATGATAGCCATCACATTTGCAATTCTAGGTGTGACTTACGTTATTGATGGACTTGCGTAAATTTTTAGAATAGGGAGAGAGGCAGAATTTTATATGAATTCTTTGTCTTTCTCCCACTTTTTATATTTAGAAGTGGAAATCTTAAAAAGTGAATTCATAAATGGGAAGTATTACAATAAGACTTATTAAACAATGATTCTAGGAGGCATTCATGTGACGTACAATTTTGATGAGATCATAGATCGTCGTTCTACTAATGCGATGAATGTAGAAGGTTATAAAGGCTATTTATTTGGAGACGCAGATACTTCAGATTTAGAAGAACATGATGAACTGATTCGCATGTGGGTAGCTGATATGGATTTCGCGACACCTGAAGTTGTGTTAGATGCGATAAGAGACAGACTCGATAAAAAGATTCTAGGTTATACCAACATATTTGGCACAGATTATTATGAGGCTTTTATGTCATGGACAGAACGACGATTTGGTTATACATTTCCGCAAGAACACCTTGTATTTTCTCATGGGATTGTTGCAGGGTTAATTGAACTTGTAAGCTATATTTGTGACGATGATGATAAAGCGTTGATTTTTACACCAAGCTACGGTCCTTTTAAAATGGCTTGTGATAAAAATAATATTAAGACGGTATATTCTCCTATGATTAATCATAATGGATACTATGAAATCGACTTTGAAGATGTCCGTCAAAAAGTGGAAACAGAAAATATTAAATTATGTATTTTTGCTAATCCGCATAATCCAACAGGTCGTGTATGGTCAGAAGATGAATTAAAGCAATTGGGACAAATTATGGTCGATAATGACGTATGGATCATCTCAGATGAAATTCACTGCGACATTAAACGTGACGGTCAAACACATGTACCTTTTGCTAAAGCAGTGCCAGATTACGATAAGATTGTTACCGCAATGTCTCAAAGTAAGGCATTTAATATAGCAGGCTTAATGTTCTCTAACCTTATTATTCCGAATAGAAGATTATTAAAGACATGGAAGTTACATCACTTTAGTTCTGAGAATCCATTAAGTATCGTTGCGACACAGGCAGCTTATGAAAAGGGCAAAGACTGGTTAGCTGCTATGAATGATTATCTAGACGATAACTTTAAATACCTAGCACAATTTTTAGAACAAGAACTGCCACATGCAGAATTTAAAATTCCAGAAGCAACCTACCTCGCATGGGTTGATCTAAGCTATTACATTAAAGCAAAACACATAGATGAACCAATCGCTAAATATTTCATCAAACACGCCGGCGTTATCATTGAAGGACAAGAACAATTCGTTCATAACGCAGAAGGACATATCAGAATAAACATCGCTGTTCCACGTGAAATCATGATAAAAGGACTGCAAAAGATTAAAGACGCATTAGTTTAAAAAGGAGATAACAAATGTCGATTATAGAGTCTTCGAACAATGGTAATACACCTTTTCAAAAATTATTAGGTCATCAAGAAGAATTAATGCAATCATGGACACAGCTAAGTGATGTGTTAGAAAATGACGGCGCACTTAACAAAGAATTAAAAGAAGAGTTAAGAAGAATGTTAGCGCAAAAGAACGGTTGTCAGTACTGTAAAGCTAAAGGTCAACCTACCGGCAGTCTTAAAGATGAAAAATCGTCCGTTTGCATAGGATTTACAGAAGTGTTTATTAAGATGGGTGACCAAATTCCGGACAATATTATTAACGTACTTAAAGACAGTTTAACAACAGAAGAAATTGTTGAACTCATTGCATTTATTACATTCACAAACGCACAACAAAACTTTGGCGCAATAATGAAATTACAACCGTAATACAACTCTCTAGCCAACTTGGTTAGAGGTTTTTTTATTTGAGTGAGTAGCAAGATAATCTTCCAAATCTTATAAAACTTATATGAAATAATAGAAATAAGTATATAAAAATTTAATTTTACAATTATTTGAAAATTCAAACTCATGAGTATAAAATGTACTTAAAGAAATGAGAAAACGCTTACATTAAGAATATAGCATATCTCATTTCTATGTTTTTACAGTATGTTTTGGGATGCACAACGATATGATCTTACGGAAGTGGGTGATAGTGATGACGGACTCATATGATTTGATTGTGGTTGGTGCAGGACCTGGTGGATATGTTGCCGCTATTCGCGCTGCACAATTAGGTCAAAAGGTTGGAATTGTAGAGAAAACAAACGCAGGGGGGACTTGTTTAAACGTAGGTTGCATACCTTCTAAAACACTACTCGAACATGGAACGAAAGCACATGATATACGTAAGGCTAATGATTGGGGAATTGAGACACAAGCGATGAAAGTGAATTTCTCTAAATTAGTGCAACGTAAACAACACATTGTTAGCACGCTCACAGGTGGTGTGAAGCAATTATTAAAGAAAAACAAAGTTACTTTCATTAAGGGTGAAGCTACTGTAACAAAAGATTTAGAAGTTAAAGTTAATAATCAAACATATCAAGCGAAAGATATTATTCTAGCAACTGGTAGTAAACCTTTTATTCCACCTATTGAGGGATTAAATGACATAAAGTATGAAACGACAGACACATTTTTTGATATAGAAACGTTGCCTAAACAACTCGCAATTATTGGTGGCGGTGTTATCGCTACTGAGTTAGCATCCTCAATGGCTGACTTAGGAGTCGAGGTTACAATGATTGAAGTTAATGAAGATATTCTTCTCACCGAGATTGAAGAAGTACGTGAACTGTTAAAGGACCATTTGAAGAATCAAAGTATAAGAATTTTAACAGGCGCAAAGATATCTAAAGTAACAACCTCTAAAGTGATTTTGGATAATCATGAAGATGTGTCATTTGATACTTTATTAGTGGCAACTGGTCGACAACCGAACATCAAGGTAGCTGAATATCTAGATATCGATATGGATGGTAAATTTGTACAAGTCGATGAACATTATCAAACAACAATTAATCATGTATATGCTATTGGAGACCTTGTTAAGGGTTATCAACTTGCACATTCAGCGAGTGCACATGGATTACATGTTGTTGAAACTTTGGCTGGATTAAAACCAACGCCAGTATCTCTAAACAATATTACACGTTGTATTTATACTCGTCTTGAAGCAGCATCAGTTGGTTTATCTGAGTCTCAAGCTAAAGAAGCGGGTTATGACGTATCTGTTACACAATCTTCTTTTCAAGGAAATGCAAAGGCACTCGTAAAAGGAGAAGCACAAGGCTTTATTAAAATTGTGACTGATAAAGCATATGGAGAGGTTTTGGGTGCTTTTATTGTTGGTCCACATGCTACAGATTTAATCAGTGAAATATTAGGTGTCAAAGCTTCAGAAGGTACAATGAATGAGTTATCTAACATCATTCAACCACATCCTTCTCTATCCGAAGCAATTGGCGAGAGCGCGGATGCATACTTTGGAAAAGCCATTCATATGTGATAACAGAACAAATCAATGAATGATAGGAGGAACTAACGATGGAAAAAGAACAAGCACGTTGGATTTATAAAACGATGAATGAAATTCGATATTTTGAAGAAAAGGTGCATAAAATCTTTAGTGACGGTAAGATTCCTGGTTTTGTTCACTTATACGTAGGCGAAGAAGCTGTAGCAACTGGTGTAATGTCACAACTTGAAGACGACGACTATATTACAAGTACACACCGCGGACACGGACATGCAATTGCCAAAGGATGTGACCTTAATGGCATGATGGCGGAGATAATGGGTAAACGTGATGGACTTGGTCATGGTAAAGGTGGTTCCATGCACGTTGCAGAAATAGATAAAGGAATGCTCGGTGCTAATGGTATCGTAAGTGGTGGCTTCGGACTTGCTACTGGTGCAGGTATTTCTATTCGAAATCAAGGTAAAAAGAATGTTGCTGTATGTTTCTTTGGTGATGGTGCAGCCAATGAAGGTAATTTCCATGAGGGCCTTAACTTTGCCTCAATCTTAAACCTTCCAGTTATCTTTGTTTGTGAAAACAATCAATTCGGTGAAGGTACAACACATGATTATGCCAGTGCTTCAGAAACAATTGCAGAGCGTGCTTCAGCTTATAACATGCCTGGTGTCAGAGTGGATGGCATGGATGTCGTTGAAGTTTATAAAGCAGCGCAAGAAGCTGTAGAACGAGCAAAAAATGGTGAAGGCCCTACGCTAATTGAGTGTGACACGTATCGTAAATATGGTCATTTTGAAGGGGACGAACAAAAAGTTAAATCACCAAATGATCGTAATGCAGATAAGAATGCAACGGAAGACTTTAAACGTCAAGCACTTGAAGAAGGTTGGTTAACAGAAGAAGAAGTCGATGAAATTGAAAAAGCAGCTGAACAAGCAGTAGAAGATGCGGTGAAATATGCAGATGAAAGTGAATTACCAGATGTAGATTCATTACACGAAGATGTATTTGCCTAAAAGGAGGTCATAACTATGAGTGAAGAACGCAAGTTAACATTTATGGGTGCAATTAACGAAGCAATCGATCAATCAATGGAACAAGATGATAATGTTATTCTCATTGGTACGGACGTTTCAGGTGGTGCAGGTGTAGAACATATTAAAGATGACGATACATTTGGTGGCGTTTTTGGTGTAACTAAAGGACTTGCGAAAAAATATAGTCGAGATCGTGTTATTGACACACCAATCGCAGAGCATATTACACTCAGCTCTGCTGTAGGTGCAGCAGCTACCGGTATGCGTCCTATTGCAGAATTAATGTTCAATGACTTTATTGGATTCGGTTTAGATCCTATTTTGAACCAAGGTGCAAAAATGCGTTACATGTTTGGTGGTAAAGCTAAAATTCCATTAGTTGTACGTACAGTTCATGGCGCTGGTGCAGGCGCAGCGGCACAACATTCTCAATCATTGTATAACATGTTTGCAGCAATACCTGGTGTAAAAGTAGTCGTTCCTTCTAATCCTTACGATGCTAAAGGTTTATTAATGGCAGCAGTACAAGATGATAACTTAGTAGTCTTTTCAGAAGATAAAACGTTATTAGGACAAAAAGGTGATGTACCTGAAGAACCCTATACAATAGAAATTGGAAAAGCGAAAGTGACGCGTGAAGGTGATGATTTAACAATTGTAGCAATCGGTAAAATGGTGGCAGTAGCTGAAGAAACAGCAGACAAATTAGAAGAAGATAACGTTTCAGTTGAAGTCATTGATTTACGCTCTGTGTCACCATGGGATGAAGAGACAGTTCTAGAATCAGTGAAGAAGACAGGTCGTTTAATTGTAATTGATGAATCAAATCCACAATGTAATGTAGCAGGAGATGTTGCATCTGTTATTGGTGATATCGGTTTTGATTATTTAGATGGACCAATCAAGAAAGTCACTGCACCGGATACACCAGTTCCATTCGCAGCAAACCTTGAACAAGCCTATATACCAAACGTAGATAAAGTATTAGATGTCGCATCTGAACTAATTGAAGACTTGAAACAAGTTAATTCATAGGCAAGGAGGTGTTGAACGATGAGCGAAAATATTATTATGCCAAAACTCGGTATGACAATGAAAGAAGGAACAGTCGAAGAGTGGTTTAAAGCAGAGGGAGATGTGGTTGAACAAGGTGAAAGTATATGTACGATTAGTTCTGAGAAATTGACTCAAGACGTTGAAGCGCCAGCTAGTGGTACATTACTCGAAATTAAAGTTCAAGCCGGAGAAGAAACTGAAGTTAAATCTGTACTTGGTATTATTGGAGACGAAGGCGAAAGTACTGAATCAAGTAGTACGACTGAATCTGAAAACGAAGAACAAAATAACTCACATTCAGAAAATGAAGAACAACAAACGAGCGATACAACTTCTGTAAATGAAGATGATAGTAATCATGATGAAGATACAAATAAGTCTAATAATGTTGAACCCCAAAATGGTAAACGTATCTTTATATCACCACTTGCACGCAAGATGGCGGATGATAAAAACTTTGATATCACTAGAATTCAAGGTACAGGTGGTAATAATCGTATAACAAAATTAGATATTCAACGTGTAGAAGAGCAAGGATATGATATTGAAGCAAAAAATGAGGATATGCAATCTAAAGAGGATAAGAACACTAAATTTAACAGTGCTAATGTCGGTGAAGGACTAAATCCAATGCGTAAGCGTATAGCACAGAATATGCGTCAAAGCTTGGCCGAAACAGCACAACTCACATTACATCGTAAAGTGGATGCTGACCGTTTGTTAGATTTCAAAAACAAACTATCAGCTGAACTTGAGAATGCAAATCAAGATACTAAATTGACTGTCACAGCATTGCTAGCTAAAGCCATCGTCTTAGCACTTAAAGATTATGGTGCAATGAATGCTCGATATGAAAATGGTCAACTTACAGAATATGATGATGTTCATTTAGGTGTGGCAACGTCACTCGACGAAGGGTTAATGGTACCAGTTATAAATAATGCAGACACTAAAAGTATTGGTGCTTTAGCTAAAGAGATTAAATCTTCAGCAGAAGCGGTACGTGATGGTAATACAAATGATGTTAAACTGTCAGGTGCTACATTCACAATCACCAACATGGGTACGAGTGGCATCGAATATTTCACACCAATTCTTAACCTGAGTGAAACAGGAATACTAGGTGTAGGTGCACTTTCTAAAGAAGTTGTACTTGAAGGAGATAGTGTTAAACAAGTATCACGTATTCCATTAAGTTTAACGTTTGATCATCAAATTCTTGATGGTGCGAGCGCTGCCGATTTCTTAAAAGTATTAGCTAAATATATTGAAAATCCATATCTCTTAATTCTTTAATAACAAATATATTTAATTTGATTAAGACCCTCAGTACACAAAAAAGTGCTGGGGGTCTTTTCATGTCTCAAACCACACTTCCAATCCTTTCGCACAACACAAATCCCTTTATTGAAAAAGTAAAAATTCTGTCACTTACGTTTATTTGAAATTATAAAAATATAACTCTAATATATAATTGAAAGGGTATAAAAGCGCTTACACATTAAACAAGTGGTTATGTTCATAACAAAGGTTATTAAGGGATGAAAACAACTTCAAAGGTGAAAGGGGTACAAATGATGTCTAAATCGTATGATTTGATCGTTATTGGAGCAGGACCTGGAGGTTATGTCGCAGCAATTCGAGCAGCACAACTAGGCAAAAATGTAGCGATTGTTGAGAAACAGCACGTTGGTGGTGTATGCCTCAATGTAGGTTGTATACCGTCGAAGATATTTTTAGAATATGGTGCTAAAGTGAGAGATATTAATTCTGCAAACAATTGGGGAATTAAAACGAATCACATAGACATTGATGTAACTAGTCTCGTACAACGTAAAGATCAAGTGGTTAAGACAGTGACGGATGATGTTCGAGACGCATTAAGACAACACAACGTTGATTTTATTGAAGGGGAAGCAGAAGTATTAGAAGGATTAAAAGTTCAAGTCGATCAAACTATTTATACCGCGAAAGATATTATTTTAGCGACAGGAACAAAGCCATTCGTACCACCAATCGAAGGGCTAGACAAAGCGCACTTTGAAACAGCTGATACGTTTTTCGACATGGAACAACTGCCGAAACAGCTTGTGATTATTGGTGGGGGCGTTATTGCCTCGGAAATAGCCTCATCAATGGCTGATTTAGACGTAGATGTTACGATTTTGGAAAAGGGCGATAGCATCCTATCTAGTGAAATTAAAGAAATACGTGACCATCTATCAACCTATTTGAAACAACAAGGTGTTAACATCATCACCAATTCAGAAACTAAGAAAGTAAATGCAAAGACTTTGGAAATTGGTGGAAAAGATGGTCCTAAGGAAATACCATACGAGACATTACTCTTTGCGACAGGACGACAACCTAATGTTCATGTAGCTAAGGCACTTAATTTAGAACAAAATGGCAAATGTTTACAAGTTAATGAACATTATGAAACTAGTTACGCACACGTCTATGCGATTGGTGATTTAGTGCCAGGCTATCAGTTAGCACATACTGCAAGTGCACACGGTAAATATGTGGCAGAATATATTGCAGGCAAACAACTAGAGACGATTAATCAAGAGGATATACCAAGATGTATTTATACAAGATTGGAATCTGCGTCAGTAGGTTTATCAGAATTACAAGCACAAGAAGCGGGTTATGAGGTTGAAGTGACGACTGCACCTTTTCAGAAGAATCCTAAAGCAATCTTAAAAGGTGAAACACAAGGAATGGTTAAAATAGTAGCGAATAAGCAGGATGGTAAGATTTTAGGTGGGTTTGTCGTTGGACCTCATGCGACAGATTTAATTAGTGAAATCTTAGGCATTAAGGTTTCGGGCGGTACATTAAACGATATTTCTCGAATTATACAACCACATCCTTCACTATCGGAAGTGATTGGTGAAAGTACAGATGCATCTTTTGGAAAAGCAATATATCAATAAGTAAGATCGATTATGATCTTTTAAAGTCTTAGTAAAATACATTGATAATCTATACCTTTTAACACATTAGCGATTTGATTATAAATTATACAAAACGAATTATAATATATAAGTTACTAGCATGAAAAATCCCCCAGGCGCGTCAAAGTTGCTGGGGGTTTTAATGTGTCATTTATGTAACTCGTTAATTAACGTAGCGATTAAACCATTAAGTAACTACTATCTTTTATAGTAAGATAGTTGACTTATTTATTAAAATACACTATCTTATATTATAAGATAGTTAATAAAAGGTGATGACATGTCAGTATCTAATCAAATGATGAAGGGGCTTTTAGATGGTGCAATACTTGGACTTATAGCTAAGGGCGAGACGTATGGCTATGAAATTTTAGAGAAATTAAAAGAAAACCAATTTCCTGAAATTAGCGATGGTAGTATTTATCCTGTATTGCTTAGGTTAAGCAAGAAAGGCTATGTTCACACAACCACGCGCAAATCGGATAACGGTGGACCTAAGCGGAAGTATTATACGATTTCTGAAAGAGGACAAGAAGAGTTAGAACGATTCAAAGAGAAATGGAGTTATCTTAACTCAGGAATGAATAACTTATTCGGGAGTGATGAATATGATGACTAAAGAACAAGAGGACTATATATTTAAATTAAAGGCAGAATTAATGTTTAGAGGTAAGGATGAAGATGAAGTACACGCTATTGGAGATGAATTGCAAGATCACTTTGAAATGGTAGAAGCGAATGGTGATGATGTTAGTAATATTTTAAACACACCAGTTAAAGATTATGCCGACAACTTTTCTAAAGAAATGAGTTTTACCAAAGGGTTACCTAAATATTTAACGTACTTCGTACTCTTTATGTTTGCGATATTCACAATTCCAGATTTCTTTGAAAATGAATTTACGATCACATTAGGATATATTTTAAATACAATCTTTATCTTCGTAATAAGTGTTGTCGTGCCATTATTTTTAATAAAAAAAGCTATTATGAAATATGGCGATGCTAAACGTGTGTATGTCTATGCATTCATAGGGGGAGTAGTTCTTTTCTCACTGATGGTTTTAAGTACGTTTATTGCTAAAAGATATCCAATATATACACTTGTGACACTAAATCAAACCCAAAGCATCATTACTGGGCTCATATTATTAGCAATCGTCATGTTACTATGTTTCATAGTTAAACAAAAACTATTTGCACTTGTATTATTTATCGTTTGCTTACCTAATATAATAGGACAAATCTTTAAAGCACATAGCCATTCTAACGAGCAATTTTTAACAATATCACTTGTACTTTACATCGTGTTGATTATTGGAATGAACATCGCATTCTTCGGTCATGCTTATTATACAAATCGAAAAAAGAAAAAGCGTTAGTTAGAGGAAAGTTTAAAATACGAACTATTATATTACGAAACGAAAATAGAAATAATATAACCTTTAATATAAATATTAACTAAGAGCTAAATCACGTCTTACTGAAACTTTGAATGAGATTTAACTTTTTATTGAAAATCAATTAGCTAAAAAATAGTTAGGAGATGGAACCAAAACAATATAAAACATTATGTAAACTTAATATATACTAATTTAAAGTTAGATAGCAAAAAACTTATACCTTTCTTTCAATTAAAATATATACGTTTCTACAATTTGAATTTTTGAAGTTAAATTAAAATCACATATTTTTATGACATATTTTATTATAAATCCATGTATAATTATATTATGTTACTAATTTAATATCTAATAGAGGATTATAATATGACTGATTAAAAAGAAAAAGTTAATACATTAATATGTATATTAAAAGAAGAAAATAAGTTTATTAGAGAAAAAGTATTATTGCTTAGCAATATAGAAGAATTAAAGATATTAAACATTAATAGATTGAGTAGCAGCCAAGAAAATATAAATAACCACATAATAAAATTGAGTAATTTAGAATTAGACAAAGAATACAATTCAAATTTTAAAAATTACATAAGTTAATTTCATAATTAATGTTGCAACTACGAATGAAATAAGTGCTGCTAAGAATACGCCTAATACCATGTGTAAGAATTCACCTTTAGGTGCATTTAAACAATACACGATGAATGAACCTGGTGAAGCTGGACTCTTGAATCCGAAACCAGTTGCTTGGTAAGTTGCTACGCCAGTCATACCACCTAAAATAACAGCGATGAATAATAATGGACGCATTAATACATATGGGAAGTAAATTTCATGAATACCACCGAAGAAGTGGATGATACCTGCACCATATGAAGTTGCTTTCGCTGTGCCTTTACCGAAGATCATGTACGCTAATAAGATACCGATACCTGGTCCAGGGTTTGATTCGATTGCGAATAAAATTGATTGACCTGCACTTGCTGCTTGGTCAGTACCAAGAGGTGTGAATACACCATGGTTAATCGCGTTGTTAAGGAATAAAATTTTAGCTGGTTCTACGATGATACTTACGATTGGTAATAAGTGTAAGTGTACTAAGAATTCAACTGCTACAGATAAGATGTGCATGATGAATTGCATAATTGGCGCCAATAGTTTGAAGCCAAGGATTGTCATAATGAATGCTAGAATACCTGCTGAGAAGTTGTTGAATAACATTTCAAAGCCTTGTGGTGTTCTAGGTTGTAAGAATTGGTCAACTTTCTTCATTAACCAACCAACAAGTGGTCCCATAATCATTGCACCAAGTAACATTGGTGTATCTGGTAATGCAACAATAACCCCCATAGTTGCTGTCGCTGCAACGATACCACCACGTAAGTCGTGAATTAAACGACCACCACTAAATGCGATAAGTAATGGAATTAAGTACGTGATTATTGGTCCTGCTAATTGAGATAATTCTTTGTTAGGATACCAACCATTATCAATGAAAATCGCAGCAATAAAGCCCCATGCGATAAAAGCACCGATGTTTGGCATAATCATACTACTAAGGAATGAACCAAACGCTTGAACTTTACGGCCGAGACCTTTTTTCTCTTGTGTCTCTGTTTGAGCCATAACTACACCTCTTTTTTTATTCTGATTTGATAATTCAATTGTAATGGCACAAGAAAGCGTCTACAACACAAAGAAAATGCGACTTTGTCACAGTAATTGTGACAACGGTGTGACAAGGTCATGGAGAGAGTCGCGGAACTATATCAAAGTCCAATGTAAGAACCTTCTACTTATGATAATTATGTGAGAAATTCCATTGAAAATGTTTGAATATGGCAATGAAAAAATGTCATTAGTTATATTTTAAATGCGCAATAAGTTATTACTTATTTAAAGATTAAATGATAGGAAACAGGTTATAGAACAAGTAAGAAACAATATAAGGAGTGTTGTTTATGACTGGAAATACAGGAAACGGATGTGTGAAATGTGGACATACGGAAGTGGAAGAGGGAACATTATCAGCAACAGGATCTGGACTATCTAAGATGTTTGATGTGCAGCATAACAACTTTAAAACAATAACTTGTAAAAATTGTGGCTATACAGAATTTTATAAAACAAATAATAATAGAACGAGTGATATTGTCGATTTATTCTTTGGTGGATAATTGAATATCAATATTTATGTCAGAATCAGCGACTTTCTAGGCGCTGGTTCTTTTTTGTTTGGTAAAAGGGAGACTTCGGGTTGTGTGATGTTAGAGGTGCGGATGTCTAAATTCAAATAAATTCAACCTAAATTACTAAGAATTTGAATAATTTGAGCAGTTTATATACCTAACTTTCTTAACTATTGGTACCATAGTTTTATTAATTAAAACATATTTCCAGGGTTATATCGTTAGGAGGGTTAGGATGAATTCCAATACTGAATTTAAAAAAGGGATTCTATATGCGTTAGGTGCTTATGTATTATGGGGTATCTTGCCAATTTATTGGAAATTAATTGGTGGCGTTAGTGCATTTGAAATCTTAGCTTACCGCATTGTATTATCTATGATCTTTATGATACTAATGATCGTAGTTTTAAAGAAATCACAAACGTTCAAACGTGATTTAAAACATTTATTCTCACATCCAATTGAACTAATCGTCATTATTATTGCTGGTTATGTGATCACAATTAACTGGGGAACGTTCATCTGGGCTGTGTCAAATGGACACGTACTTCAATCTAGTTTAGGTTATTATATTAACCCATTAGTAAGTATATTATTAGCGTTCATCTTCCTAAAAGAAAGATTCAATAAATTTGAAACGTTAGCAATCATCTTTGCGACAATCGGAGTTCTGTATATGACGATTCGCGTTGGAGAATTCCCAGTCATCTCATTAATGTTAGCATTCTCATTCGGTATTTATGGCTTGTTGAAGAAGATTGTTAAAATTGAAGCCATAAGCAGTATCGCGATTGAATGTATCGTTACAGCGCCAGCCGGATTAATATATATGATCTATTTATGGAACACTGGAACATCATCAGTAGGTTTGAATATGGACACATTCTGGTTGATGTTCTCAGGTGCAGTAACTGCCATTCCATTAATCTTATTCTCAGCCGGTGCCAAACGTATTCCGTTATCTCTAACAGGATTCATTCAATACGTTGGTCCAACAATCATGTTCTTTTTAGGCATTTTCGCATTTAAAGAACATTTTGATGCGCAGCAACTTGTTACGTTCGCGCTCATTTGGATTGGTATTGTATTGTACAGTATTTCTCAATACGTGAAAATGAAACGTAACCCTAGACCTGAATAATTTACAATAAGGCTTGGGACATAAATAATATAATGATGCTATTTTGCAAATTAGCAGTAGCTGACTGAACTGAGAAGGCGCCTAAATTAAGCTTTTCTCAGTTCTAGTCATCCTTGCGGGCGGGGCCCCCAGCAAAGAGAATTTCATCAAGAAATTCTACAAGCAAAGCAAGCTGGGAGTGGACGACGAATTCAATATGAATTCTGTTCAGCTCCCTTTTTTCTGAATAAAAATTAATAATCTTCAAAACTTAGTTATGTATAAGTGAGATTAATTAAACTGTTTGATTCATTCAATTGCCTCTTCTATTGGATAAATATTTCCATCTTTATCTTTATACATGCCCATTTCATTCAATTTATCATCTTCAGATTCAATGTTTGTTAAGTAAAAATGGTGATCTTTCTTAAGTTGTCTATATTTAAAGAAAAACATTAAACATAAGACACTGTTGAAAACTAAAATTAACTTTTTCACTTTATTAACCCCCTTTAAATTGTAGTAAATATAAAAATTTATATTTATAAAAATAACGAAATTAATTACATATATTATGATATAATAATGAATGATTTATATATTATAGTTACTATTCAATATTACATTTGTATTGTAACGCATATAACTGTTCGAAAGTAGATATATTTTACAATAATTAAAAAAATAATAGAAACTCATAGTAATATTATGATAATTTGACTTTAGTTGAAAGAAGGGGTTTAATTGCAAATTATTAAACAAGATGGATCCATACTACATATCTATTTTGAGAATCCTATTAATAAGATTGAAAAACTTTACATAAAGAATGAATTTAATTCACTCACGCTAGAGAAGACTAATGGGGATTTACATTTTAAAATAGACTTAGTAGAAGTTGCTAAGCAATTTATTCAGTATGAAAATAAGAAAATATACATAATAGTGGAAGAGTCAACGCCAATTTTGACAACTCAAAGTAACTTGAAAGTTACAAATAGCCAATCTGAAGTTTCAGGTTTGACTGAAGTGCTCATTGATGACAGTGAGAACATCAAAATACAACCCTATATCACTCGAAATGGTTATTTACATTTATCATTGGATGATGTGGATTTAAATAAAACATATTTTTCAAGAAGACATATTGATACGCTTAAAATAAACAATAGCGAAGCGATTATAGAAGGCCAGTTTGCAACGCTAAATTCGACATTAAAAGATGTGCAACTACTAATAAAAACGAGATTAACTGACAGAGAAAAGTTCGTAAATATTAATCTTGAAGAAATTGGAAAGACGAAAAATGCATCGACTTATAATTTTTCGGTAGATATCTACAAAGATTTGATAGAATTCATGAAGTATGAATATAAAAATGAAGATATTATAGATATTTACTTAAGTATTAAAGTACTAGAATCATCGGAGAATTTAAGAATAAAAATCGGAAATCCTAGAATAATGGCGGAAAAGCTATTAAAGGGTGAAATAATCACTGAGTTTAACGGGAATATAGTGTCACTTACACCTTATTTCACGATGAAAGGTCGTAATTTATCTTTTAGAATTAATACGTATGACATCGATAGTTACTTAACATATGTGGATGAGTTAAAAAGACCAAAACGTCCCAACTTCTTAAAAAAGGAAAATCAAAAGATTTGGGTAATTGGTGAAAAATCATATAAAGCTCAGGACAATGGTTATCACTTCTTTAAATATATGAGAACATATCACCCAGATAAACCTGTTTATTATATTATTGAAAAAGACTCTAAAGAAGCTGAAAATGTTTTGCCTTTCGGAAATGTCATATTCTATAATTCAGCGGAACATTTCAAAATTATGATTAAAGCAGATTACATTTGTACTACGCATCATCCGGAATTAATTTATCCTACAACGAGTGACATTTATACACGTAAAATAAAAGCCGTTAAAGTATTTTTACAGCACGGGGTTTTAGGTACAAAAAACTTAAGCAACATCAATGGTAACCAGTTAAAAGATTTTAATGTTGATTTATTTATCACGAGTTCTAGCAGAGAGAAAGAAATCGTTGTAAGAGATTTGAATTTCTTCAGTAATCAAGTTGCTGTTACAGGATTAGCAAGATTTGATGAATTGTTTAATCCTAATGTAGAAGTTAAAAATCAAATCTTAATTATTCCAACATGGAGAGATTGGTTAACGAGTATTGATCGATTACAAACATCGGAATATTTAAAACGAATGAACGATTTGCTTCATAGTCAGAAATTAAAAGAAATAGCTAACAAAGGTACGGACATTATTTTTTGTTTACACCCTAATATGCAACCTTTTATTGATTATTTTGATGTGCCAAGCTATGTTACGAGTATTAAGCAAGGGGATATAGATGTTCAGAAATTGATAAAAGAAAGTAAATTAATGATTACGGATTATTCAAGTGTTGCCTTTGATTTTAGTTTTTTAAATAAACCAGTCATCTATTATCAATTTGATAGAAATGAATTTTTAGGAAAAGAAGCGTCACATATTGATATAGAAAAAGAATTACCGGGAATCATTGTTAATGCTCAAGATAAATTAGAAAGAGAACTGGATAATATACAAAAGAAACAATTTAAAATCGATGAGGCATTAGAGAAACGTATTGATCGATTTATTGCGTATAAAGATCGAAACAATTGTGAGCGAATATTTGATGCAATTACTAACTTTAGAGAGACGAGTAAAGTGAAAAGTAAAATTAAGTATAATATTCTTTCGCAACATGCAGTTAATCGTTTTAGAAAAGATAAAAAATACTTTAAAGTAATGGAAAAATTTAACACGGGATTAACACGTTTATTACCTGTGAAGAAAGATTTAATTGTGTTTGAAAGTAATGTAGGGAAATTAGTGGGTGATAGTCCGAAATTTATATACGATGAATTAAAGAAATATAATAAGAAATATCAAATCGTTTGGGCTACTAATACGCTTTATCCATTCAATGATCCGAATGTGAAAACAGTTAAGAGATTGTCACCGGAATATTTTTATTACTTATCTAGAGCGAAATATTGGATAAACAATCAAAACTTCCCACACTATCTTAGAAAACATAAAGATACGATTTATATACAAACTTGGCATGGAACACCGTTGAAAAAAATGTTAAATGATGTTGAAACATTCCAAGGACGAGATGCAAATTATAAAAATAGAGTGAATCAAGCCATTAAAAATTGGGATTATTTAATTTCTCCAAGTCCTTATGCAAGCGCGTGCTTTAAAACAGCATTCGATTTCAAAAAAGAAATTCTTGAGGTAGGTTACCCAAGAAATGATGTTTTTTATAATGTGGAAAACACTGACATGACAGAGAAGAAAAAATTAATCAAGCAAAAACTAGGTATTGAAGGTAATAAAAAAATCATTTTATACGCACCGACTTTTAGAGATGACGAAATTAATAAAGCCAAAAAACACATCATCAATCTAAAACTTGACTTACCAAGATTGAAGGAAAGTATTGGAGATGAATATATTCTCATTTTACGCCCACATATTATTATTAGTAATGCGTTAAATTTAAGTGAATCGCTAAAAGATTTTGTCGTCGATGGTACCAAATATCCAGAAATTAGTGATCTGTATTTAATTTCAGATATATGCATCACAGACTATTCGTCAGTCATGTTTGATTTTGCAAATACAAAGAAACCATTACTATTCTTCACCTATGACTTAGAATTTTATAAAAACAAATTACGTGGCTTTTATTTCGACTTTGAAAAAGAAGCACCAGGTCCATTAATTAAAACAAATGATGGCTTAATCGAAGCAATAAAAAATATTACTAACGTACAAGAAGAGTATGATGATAAATATCAAGTCTTTTACAATCGTTTCTGCACCTTTGAAAAAGGCATCGCTTCTAAAACGATAGTAGACAAATTCTTTAAACAAGACTGCTAAACATATTTTGACTCCTTTGATAGAAATAGTTGAAGGGGGAGTGGGACAGAATTCTTTTTAAATTCGTCGTCCCACTCCCAACTTGCTTTGCTTGTAGAATTTCTTAGTGAAATTCTCTTTGTTGGGGCCCCGCCCACAAGGATGACTAGTACTGGAAAAAGCTTGATTTAAGCGCCTTTTCAGTTCAGTCAGCTACTGCGAATTTGCAAAATAGCATCATCATATTATTTATGTCCCAGGCTCATGTTATGTTTGTTAGTATAAGAGATGAAAGAGAGGTCGCTTATGCTAAAATCATTCGATTTGGACATTATTAAACGTGCTGTAAAAATCTTTGTAGTTGCTACCATTTGTTTAGTCATTACCACGATATTCTGTTACTTTGTTCATCCATCTTTCAATGAATTGAAAAATATGGGGAATGCGAGTGAAGAAATTGGCAACACTAAAGGACTTGAAAAAGTTTGGAAGTATATCGTTAATAACGGTTTCCGAGTTCCGCTACAAATGTTTATCTTAGGCTTACTACCTATACCTTATCTGTATTTGATTAATCTAGTAGTTACCATTATTATGCCCGGAATTCTACTAGGCTTTCTTCTGAGCTTTGATTTACATAAAGGGTTGATAGGGAGTATAGCATTTATCCCACACTATACATTTGAAATCATGGGCTTTTGCATTTTAGCAAGTGCGCTGTATATGTTAAACAAAGCCATCACACGTCGGTTTACCAATCTCTTTAGGAAAAGTAAAAAAGAAAACTATGCAATAAAAGATAACTTAATCAACGTAATCAAATTTTATGTATTGATCGCATTACCCTTAATCATCATCGCAGCATTTCTAGAAACTTATGTATCAAACTTCATATTTAATATTTTGAGTTGATTCTCATACAAAGAGCTAAATGAAACTCACGCTTTCAGTATCATTTAAAATATAATGTTAAGTTCATTAAACTTAATTGAATAGTAGATGAGATTTTTACTTAGTGTAGAAATCTCTTTTTCTTTTGAATTTCGGTTTGTATATATAAAATTTGGTAAAAAGTTGATAAAATTAGTCCGAAAATTGATAAAATGGGATTATCAGACGATATGCTATATAGGTGATGAGATGGGACAATTATTAAAAATTGAAAATATAAAATATTCAATAGACAAACTAAATGAATCAGTGCAAAAATGGGAAACATCTAAAGATGGAAAGTTTTTACTAAGATATCCAACAGTTTACATAATAAATGATAAAAAAGAGAAAAATGATTTTGAAGTTTATGTTGGTGAGACTGGAGATATTAAAAGTAGGACAAGACAGCACCTCAATGCGGATACAAAAGTCAAAGCATTTTGGGAAGAATTTTCAGAATCAGATAATTCTTCAATGTATGTCATTGGACATGAATTATTTAATAAGTCATTAACGCTAGATATTGAAAATAGACTCATGCAATATTTGCTCAGTGTAGATAATATTTCAATGGTGCATAACAGTAGGACTAATCAACAAAATGAATATTATACTTCTGAAAAATTAGATGAAATTTTCTCAAATATTTGGCAATCACTACATAAAAAGAATGGGGCTTTATTCCCAATTGAAAGTATAATAAAAGATTCTGCTATATTTAAAGCTTCTCCATTTCACAAATTAACTCAAGAACAAATAAATGCAAAAGAAGAGATATTAAATAAAATCAAAGCAGCAATTTTATCAAATGAAGAGAGTCAGTTGATAATTGTTGAAGGTGAAGCAGGGTCAGGTAAAACTGTACTAATGAGTACATTATTATACGAACTAGGTAAGTATAACTTAGATTTAAATCAGAATTTAGATATAAATCTTTTAGTAAATCACAATGAACATGTAACTATTTATGATCAAATAGCTAAAAAACTAGGGATTTCTAGTAAATCTAATAAAATAGTACGAAAACCAACTAGCTTTATCAATAGCCATGATCCAGAGAATAAAGTAGATGTAGTAATAGTTGATGAAGCACATTTGCTACTAACGCAAGGACAGCAGAGTTATCAAGGAAAAAATCATTTAGATGATTTATTACAAAGAGCTAAAGTGGTAGTTATTGTATTAGATTTAAAGCAAGTATTAACAACCGGACAAATATGGGAAGAAGAACAGTTAGAAAAATACTATAATCAATCGGAAAATATAAATAATCGAGTTATATTAAGAAATCAAATGCGTATCAATAGTGATGAAACTACTTTCAATTGGATAAGAAATTTAATTGATAATCAAACTATAAACAAACTTCCAAAAGACAGTAAAGGCTATGAAATTAAAGTATTTGATTCACCTAATGAGTTAGAGGTTGCGATAAAAGATAAAGCTCAAAGTACAGATAGTGGTATATCAAGAATGCTTGCTACATTTGATTGGAAATATAATAATAATCCGCCTAAAGATGAAGATTATTGGAGAGTAAAAGTTGATAATTGGTCAATGCCTTGGAACTATCAAATAAAGCCTAAAAGAAAAGTTAAAGATTTACCTTGGGTTGAGCAGGAACAGACAATAGATGAAATAGGTTCAACTTTCTCTATTCAAGGATTGGATTTGAATTATGCAGGAGTTATTATTGGTCCTTCAGTTAAATATAGGGATGGACAAATTGTATTTGACAAATCTTGCAGTGCTAATAAGAAAGTAACTCAAAGAAGAACATTGCAAGACGGTTCGAAAGAATATTATTCAGATATGCTTTTGAGAAATGAATTAAACGTTCTATTAACTCGAGGGGTAAATGGACTATATATTTATGCTGTAGACGACCAATTGAGAGAGGCACTTAAAAAAGCTTCACGAGGTGAGAATGATGAATGAAACACATGAAGTATTAAAAGAAATAAATCAATTTAGAGATGAACGTAATTGGAGACAATTTCATAATGAAAAAGATTTATCCTTATCTATTAGTCTAGAAGCTGCTGAATTATTAGAATTATTTCAATGGAAAACACCAGAAGAAGTAGTACAAAAAAAACAAGAAAGGCTAGCTGAAGAATTAGCAGATGTATTGATATACAGCTATATGTTAGCTGATAACTTAGATTTTGATATTAATGACATTATTCGAAAAAAACTAGTAAAAAATGCTGAGAAATATCCTGTTGAAAAAAGTAAAAATAACAATAGTAAATACGATGAGTTATAAAAGAGTTAATAATCAATATTGAAATTAATACCCTTGTAAGATAAAAGTCGATAAACTTTTATACTTGCAAGGGTATTTTCTCAATTATGATTACAATTTTATTCACTAATTTGAATGATTTATAGCTATTAATTTACAGTTTTGATATTTTTGATGAATTATTTACAAACGCAAATCTATATAAATAACTCATTACATCATACAGAAAACAGTATATTAATTTTTGATTTATAATAGATATAAAAATATTTATAAAAGTAATAATTATCTTTAACTAATTTTATCATTATTGTGCTAAACTAAATTCGAAAATACATGTTTTAAGGGGATTATTGAGATGAAATTTTGTCCGGAATGTGGAAATAAATTAATTGAAAATGCTAAATTTTGTCCGGAATGCGGATTTAAAATTGCAAGTATAAACAATAATAGTCAAAAAATCGAAGAAGTGGATGTAGTAGAGAAGGTAAGTTCAGATGTGTATATTAAGTCATTACTAAATGAAACAAATCTAACAGATATCATGATTACACCTGATATTCCTGAAAAAGTTCTCATAAATGCATCAGTAAGTATAGCTGAAGGTATTGATCCAAATACAATAATTGCATTAATAGATACTAGTTTAATGAGTAACGGTAAATCGGGAGTGGTTTTTACTGGCGCGGAAATGTACTTAAAAACTACTTTTGATAGTGTTAAGAAAATTCCTTTTGAAAATATAAAATCAGCCGAGTATGATTCTGACAGAACAATCAATAATAAAGGAAAAGTAATCGAATATCATCGAGTCATCGTATCTTATGGAAATGGTGAAGATATAGAATTTAGTTCCGAACAATTTGATAGTGATTTGCCTTATAAACTTATTGCAAAATTGTTAAATGATTTTAATAAACGCGTAGATAATATTTCTTCTAAAAACCAAGTAGTACAAATTAGTCAAATGAGTTCAGAAATATTGAAATTATATTTTAGAATTGTCATTGCATATTTAAAAGATGATGATGGCATTATTGACAGTCGGGAGTATAAAGAATTAATCAGTTTAATGACAAAAATAAAAGTTAGCAAACAATTGGCCAATGATTTAAGAAAGTATCGTTTTGAAGATAAAGAAGATTTAACTATTGAAGAATTAATAGATCAACTTAAAAATCAAACTAATAAAGATAATTTTTCAGAAGCTGCAGTAGAACAAACTTTGGCTATGGATATTATAGGAATGAATAGTGATAAATTAGACACTATTAAAGATGACGAAGTATTAGTTAGAATGCTTAATAGATTAAATATATCAGATAAACAATTAAAATTTATTGTGAGAAAAATTAAAGCAGATAAAGAAATTATCGAAAGTAGAATGACTGATAGTGAAATCAAAGAAGTAAATAAGGAACTTGCTGCAGTAGCAAGTGGAGCCGGATTAGTAGCTCTAGGACTATTAACAAGTGGAGGGACTGTTTACTTAGGTATTATAGCTGGTTTTGGCGTTTACAGAGGAATTAAATACTTTTCTGGTACAGGAGAAGCAGAGAAGTTCGGTATTAGAATTCAAACACTTAATGATCGAATTAGCCAACTTCGAATTGCTAACGCCTACATTATTGAAGACATCAACTGGTTAAGTCAAAAAATGATAGATTTTGCTTTAAAATTACGTGAATCAAACGAACTTAGTTCTGAGTTGTATAAAGAATTAGAATTAATTATAAATCAAAACCAATCATTAGCTGATGCAGGCAGCTTGATTGAAGATGATGAGTCTTATTCTGAACGTGAATTGTTATTAACTACGATTCCTGAAAGTTTAGATATAGGAAAATATAATGAGTTATTAGCTAAAAATATTAATAAAGTTTACGCGGATGAAGTGATTAAAAATGTCTATTCAATAAATGGTGATTTAGATAATCAGTCTGAAGTTAATGATGTTACTTTAAGAGAGAATATTGAATTGGATGAATTAAAAGCAGCACATACTGTTCTTGAAGATATCGGTTACTTTGATACAAAAGCATCAAGTATTGCTCAAAGTAAATCACTTGCTAAAAAAGGATTTTCAGGTTTGAAAAAATCACTGTTTAGTGGAGAAAAAGATGAGTAGACAGAGTAGAAAAGATAAAAAAGAACTTAAAGGTTTAGCGGAAAATCTATTGGTAGATTATGAATTACGTAATCAAGCTAATGATAACCTTGATAAGTCTTTGCATAATATTGATGTGATGAGAGAGAATATCGACAATCAAATTAATATGAAAAAAGATTTATTAAATGAATTAAGAAATCGAAGATTAAATAACACGCAATTACAAGATTCTAATCTCACAAAATTTAATGATGAAGTGTTAAAAAATAAACTAAGAGATGGCCAAATATATGCTTCAAAATCTATTGATTTGGTAGAAACTAATAGTGTTAAAACAATAGATATTGATAGAGATGATTTTAATTCTTACGAATATAATAGACAATTCGCATTAGAAAATAATATAGATTTAACAAGTCCATTTTTAAATTTATATAGTAAACATGAGCAGGTTGAAGTGGCTCGTAAAATGATAGAAAAATTCGACTTACTAGAGCTTGAAAAAGAAGACTATGGATTCGCAGCATGTGCAGCGTTAATTGCAGGGATTGTAGATTGTGCGCTTGTAGGTACGATATCTCATAATAATCCAAGTGTATTACAGAAAAAAGTGGATGAAAAATTTTATTCAATTGTACAGAAATACTCTAATAACAGAGAATTACCAGAGTTGAAAGCGAAATTCGAAAAAGTTCAATCTAGGAAAGATGTTAGTTCAGAATATATTAAAAAGTTAGAAAATAAAATTAAAGCCATTGAAAATGGAACTCAATCAAGAAAAGATATGGTTGGTTATTTAGAAAAGACATACAGAGTTAAATACGATGCGGTACATGATAAGTCTATAGCTGGAATGTATGTCAATAATCATCATAATGCTTCTTTAGCACATGATTTTTCACCTTTAGGTTTATTAGTTGGTATTATGGACCAGTTAACTGGGAAATCAACTTTTATTTCTGCTAAGACCGGGGAAATATCAAGAATTGCAACAAACAATAAAAATACAGAATTACAAGGAAATATTATACAGAAAATTATTGGAGCCACTAACAATTGGTTTGGTCATTGCATGAGTGATATTGTTGGTAGTAGTGGCTCAAAAGGTAGAGGGCAAGGCTTACCCGCACCTTTTTGGTCCTATTTGCAAAAATTAAATTTCGGTAAAGTTAAACTTTCTAATAATAAAGAATTATCTATTGGACAGTTAACAGATTGGATGTTTCAAAATGGCTATGATACAAGGGCTTTTGTTGCCGAACTAATTCCTGTTATCATATTTGAAACTTTAATTAGATGCTATTGGTTTTATAAACAAAAATTCTATTATGGCAAATCATTTAAAGAGAGCCTACCTATAGCAAATAGTCGTGAGTTATCTCGCTTATTACTGGTTGGTAATGCAACTTTTACTTCAATTGATACTACACATGCAACTATTAAAGGGGTAATAAAAACTGGTGGGCATGGCGTTGATATTGGAACGTTTGTAATGACTGTAAATAAACCTGGTCTTGTTGATTTAGGATTTAGAAGTTTTCAAAATGCCCGGCTAGAACTTAAACATAAAAAACATGTTAATAAAATTATAGACGAAGACATTGTAGTAGAGTATAAGAGAGTGATGTCTTCTAGAGGTGTATTTGAGTAACATTTGCACTTTACCATTTCTTTACTCACTCCAAATAATCCATAAATATTCCTCTTGTAAGATGGTGGTGTATACACTTTTATCTTACAGGGGGATTTTTTATGGATAAGAAGCAGTTAGGGAATAAGCGTGAGGCGTATTTGATTCGTAAATACTCTATTGGAGCGGCGTCTATCTTAGTTGGGAGTTTATTATTCTTAGGTGGAGGCCAAGCGTCTGCTGCCGAAAGTAATGAGTCTAACACTTCTGAAAAGGTTCCAATGGAACAAACGCAATCAGCTCAAGAACAACCTAGTCATGAAGCATCAACAGAACGTGTTGAACAACCACAAAACAAAGCGATAGCAACACAAGAAACAAAGACTAATGAAGATGCTTCTTCTGAGGAAACTCAATCAAACGAGGCGGATACTAAGTCAAACGAAGTTATACATAATGATACTCAAAGTAATGAAACATCAGAACAATCTACAGAAGAACCAAAAACACAACAAAATAAAGCATCTGATGATGTTACGACACAAGAAGTGACTTCAACTGAGCAACCTACACAGGAAAAGACACAATCCACTTCTAAACAAGAAGTAACGACACAAGAGACATCAACTACAGAAGTTCAACCTAAAAACGAACAATCACAAACTGAAGAACAGCCTCAACATGAAACTAAAGAAACATCTTCACAAAGCAACACGCAAGAAGCACCTACAAAAGAAACTAAAAAACCAACACAACCAATTACTGAAAACAAACAATCAGAAAAAAGTAATACGACACAACAAACTAACCAAAAAGCAAATTCTGAGGTATCTCAATCCAATGTAACGTCAACTGAAGAAGTAACAAATACTAATGAAACGCGTACTCGCACACAACCTTTTTCAAAAGAAGAAATGAATAAAGTAACGGCTACAGAAGAGAGTGATGTAGCAGTTTCGGACGTACCTCAAACACAAATGAAGTACATGTCTACGAAACAAAAACAAGTGCTCTTCAATACATTGCAACGTGATGCGAACACGCAAGACCAACAACCGAAAGCGATTCTATCTACAATACCTGAATGGACGTCAGCACAACGTACAAAGAATGCGTCTCGAACTGGTCAAGATCAGTTGAATATTACGCATAAAGGTCGTTATACAAGTGGCGCAGATTTCGGGAATGGTGGCACAGAAATTGTGAAGTACAATCCGAAGAATGGCTATGCGTATTCAGTGAATGGCGATAAAGAAGCGTTGGATATTATTGATGTGAAACATCCTGGAAAGGATGGCGCAATTAATTTAGTAAAGCGTATTTATCTACAAGATAATGGAATTGAAGCGGGTGATTTAACGAGTGTAACGGTACATCCGAGCGGAGATTATGTAGCTGTGTCTGCGCCAGCAGTGGATAAGACGAAGCCAGGACATGTTGTATTCTACGGTTCAAATGGTGATTACATCAATAATGTGACGGTTGGCAGTCTTCCTGATATGGTCACTTTTTCTAAAGATAGTAAATATTTATTAGTAGCTAACGAGGGAGAACCGAGCGACGATTACACAGTTAACCCACCAGGATCTGTGTCAGTCATTGATGTCACGGGTGGCCCAGCTAATGTGACTGCCAATAATGTCCGTACAGCAATGTTCACGAAAGAACATCAAGAAGGTATTCGTGCGTTAGGTCCTAATGCGGAAGATGCTTACTTAAATATTGAACCAGAATATATTGCGGTAGATAGTCAAAGTAAATATGCCTATGTAACATTACAGGAAGTCAGTGCCATTGCGAAGGTCGATATCGTGAAAGGACAAATTGTCCAAGTGAAAGGGTTGCCTTACAAAGATCATTCGCTAGCACAAAATGCAATGGATGTATCAGATGAAGATGGTAAATCTGAGTTGCGCCGTGTGCCAGTATTAGGACTGTTACAACCAGATGGCATCGATACGTATGACTACAATGGCGAAACCTATTTATTGATTGCGAACGAAGGAGATTCTCAAGATTATGAGGGTTATTCTGAAGAAAAACGTGTGAAGAAATTGAAGGATGATATTCAATTGGATGCACGTTATTATCAAGGTTACACGCAAGCAGAACTAGATGATATGGTGGATAATGGCTTGTTTGATGACGAACAATTGGGTCGTTTGAAAGTTACGACATCGCATGCGTTTAAAGATGCAGATGGTAAATACAATGCGCTTGTATCTTATGGTGGTCGTTCATTCTCTATCTTAAGAGCTTCCGATTTAGAAATGATTTATGACAGTGGTAGCGATATTGAGCAACGCGTCTTAGATTTATTACCTGAACGCTTTAATGCTAATTATGAATCAGCCGATGATATTAAAGTAGATGACCGAAGTGATGATAAAGGTCCAGAAGCTGAAAATGTGGTCGTTGGTAAAGTAGGTAGTCATTCATATGCATTTGTCGGTCTAGAACGTGTTGGTGGTATTATGATTTATGATATTACAAATCCTAATGAACCGTATTTTGTGAAATATTTATACGACCTAGATAATAAAGATATTTCACCTGAGGGCATTACTTTTGAAAGTGCTGAAGAGAGTCCTAACGGTAAACCAATGTTAATCGCGTCATTCGAATTGTCTGGCACAACATCTGCTTGGGAATTAGAAGATTTAACAGGTGATCAAGAAAGTGATGATGGAGAAGATAGTGATAACCCGGGAAATACCAACGGGGAGTCTAATGATGACGATACAACGCCTAACCCACCTTCTGAAAATGAGGGTTCAAATACAGATCATGATGTAGATAATGGAGAACAACCTGATAATGGTGACGATACTTCAAGTAATGATGAAGACAACCATTCTTCTGATGACACTAATGGAAATGATGAGGGCTTAGAACCACCTTATGAAGTCGACGGTGACATTTTTGAAGATGATAGCGACGAGGTTATCTCAGATAAAGAAGATAACAATGATACAAGTGCACAATCACATGAAGAAGTAGAGAGTAAAGGTGCTTCACACAATATTAATCATAGTGCCCATGCAAATCATCAAGAAGAAAGCCGTGATAAGCTAACAGTAAATTCTAACACTCATAACTTGAGTGTGGTAAGCACAAAATCTTCAAGTCATCACGCAGTGACAACTAACCATGGAAGTGTAGTATCTGATAAGTCAAACCATGCAAATACTTCGTCTGATAACGTAAAAAAAGAACTGCCAAAATCAGGTCAAACTGAAACAAATACAACGTTATGGTCAGTGTTACTTGGTGGTTTAGGGTTAGCATTTATTAGAAAACGCAAAACTTCGAAATCTGAGAAATAATATATAAATTAAGAGCACGCTAATCTGAAATTTAGTGTGCTCTTATCATTATTATTTAGAGGTTCTGTTAAATAATAAATGGTTATTAAAGTATTCTTTAGCATCTATAGTTGTTTCAATTTTGCCATTTTCCTTAAGCCATAATTGTAAGTCATCATAAAATTCTGGGCTCATAGATAAATCATTAGTAAAACATTTGGTAGTTGCAATGATTGTGTCTTTATTTAATTGATTACTTACATCCGTTTGAGTATATTTAGCATAAACATCGACTGCTTCTTCGAGATGAGTATTAATAAATTGAATTGCTTTTTTAATGACTTTAAGGAATTTTTTAATTTTTCCTTTATCCTCTTTTAATTTATTAGGAGTTGTAATAAAAATTAACTGGCAAAAGTCTGGCACGTTATAATCTTTTAATGCAAAATAATCTACATTTAAACCTTTACTTTTTGCTTCGAGAATCTCAAAGTTTTCAAATATAAGTGTGGCAGCATCTGCTTTATCATTTAATAGTGCGTCAGTATGATAAAAATTATTATTAACTGGTGTTATATCTCCCTCTTTGTATGTTACACCATTAGCTTCAATCATTGTTTTGGCAATAGCAATACCTCCTAGGTCAGGGGCTCCAGGATATTGAAGACGTTTGCCAACTAAATCTTTAGGTGTCTTTATTCCTTTATCTTTGTTATACATAACACCGCCATTAGTGTGTAGATATCTGGCAAAACCTACCACATTTTGATTAGTTGCTTTATCTTCAACTAAATGAATAGGTTCAGTAATTGCAATATCCATTGAATTATTTTCGATTTCTTCCAATGCATCGAAGTGTTTTTCTGGTTCAATCATTTCAATTTCTAACGCTTCTTCTTTAAACCAGCCTTTTTCAATACCTAAAATTAAAGGTAAGTGATCAGGGTTTAAAAACCATGCTAAACCAACAATTAATTTTTCCATAAAAAAATTCCTCCAACAGACAATTTTTTCGTAAAAAAGTGAATTTGAAAGAAATAGCAGTATATGTATTTCACTTTCCTACGCTGGTACTAACCAACAGGTTCAAGGGTTGAAAGTTTTTTACTTTCTCTCAGCATATTAAATGCACCCCTAGTGATTTTTTTATCTATTAATAACATAGCATAAATTTGTATAGTAGAAAATTGACTGATAAAAATATAGTTAACATGATATGCTAAGTTTTGGAAACAAAATGTTAGCGAAATTAAAGGGAACGCGCCATTTTGTATGCGGAAAGTGACAAATGAACTTGCTAAGTTAGAAGAGAGGTGACCATAACTATGAAACTTGCTGAACAGATTAGGAAACATCGTAAAGAGAATGATCTAACTCAAGATCAATTAGCTACTGAATTACACACGACACGCCAAACCGTTTCCAAATGGGAACAGGGTACGATTGAACCGAATGCGCAAATGATTGTGCAATTAGCGCAACGTTTTGACATTTCCACAGACGAATTATTAACAGGGCAAACGTCTCATCCTTATAAAAGAGAAGAATCACAATCATATCCTGAACATTTAAATTTTTGGGATTTCTTATCTCAAAAGTGGTGGTTCGTATTAATTTTGGTAGTTATCGTGTGCGGTACAATAACACAAATCTTTACAAGTTAATAGTGAGGTCTCCTAACTCAACTTGGGAGGTACATGATGAGCTTAATAATTAAGTATTTAAAAATGATTGGTGTCATTATTTTGACGTTTGTATTAACAGTCATTGCGCAAAATATTGCTTTACTATGGCATTTGTTAGATTTGAAATCTTTTGAAACAATCTTACATGGTATCACCTATGTGGGACTTACCTTTTTATTCATTAAACTTTTAATTAATAAAGGATTTAAAGAGAAATTAAGTGACTATCGTATTAACACACTTAAGTTTAGTCTAAGTTATCTATCAGTTGGCTTACTGATTCCGATTATAAATATCATCATTTATTGTGTCTTTATTCCAGGTCATTTTGAAATAACGAAAGCTGATACTGTAATAGAATATTTAGAAATGTTATTTGAAATTATTGTTTTAGGTGGAGTATGTGCACCTATAGCTGAAGAATTAACAGTACGAGGCTTATTAATGGGCTACATTGAAAAGAAAGAGAATATTACCTTTGCCATCATTGTTACATCAGTATTATTCGCTTTAGTCCATTTGTTTAATGGAGGGATGTCTGGTGTTAGTCTAATATTATTAGTCGTAAGTGGCACGGTCGCTGGTATATTGTACGGTATGACGGCGTATAAATTTAACTCAATTTGGCCAAGTGTTTTTATGCATATGTGCTGGAACCTGTCAGACTTTGTCCATATCGCAACGCATAACGATGACTACGGCGTAATTCAATATATTATTAAAGTTAAAAACATACTCCTAACCGGTGGCGCATACGGTAATACATCTTCACTCATAGCAATAGTATTATTCGTAATAGCAATAATTTTAGTTGCAATGAAAAGTGTGCAGAGAATTAATTTGAGAGACTAATTTAGTCTCTTTTTTTATTGACCTTCAAGTATAGTTTAATGATAACTTTTAAATAACATAGGAAGGGGATGAAAAAATGCAAATAGATGAAGTTTCCAAAAAGCTTAATATATCTAAATCAATGATTCGTTATTATGAAGAAAAAGGCTTGATTAACATTTCTAGAAATCAAAATAATTATAGGGAATTTAATCAGACTGTCTATACAACATTGAAACTTATCAAAGATTTGAAACGATTAAACTTAAGCCTAGAAGAAATAAAGTATATTGTAAATTTATTTAACAAGCCTACTTCAAAAGAGTGTAACATCCAATCTACTAAGTACTTAGATCGAATTATTAAGGATTATAAAAGAAGTATTAATGAACAAATTAATATATTGAATAGATTGGAACAAGTTAAGGAGCTCTCACAAGACATGAAATTTGAGGAAAATAAAACAGAAATTTTGAATATGTTAGCAGGAGTTAAAGAGTATGATTAGTATTATATACGCTGGAAATCAATCAGGGACATGTTATGGAATTTTTAAATTATTAACTCAAAAATTGGAAAATAAAGAGAAGTATATTTTCAATCTACAACTTATTAAAGAAGACATACTTATTTTAGAAAAAGGATATAAACATGAATTAACAGATAAGCAAAATAAATTTATAAATATTATTAATCAAAGTGATACATTAATATTCATTTATCCTCTATATTGGTTAAACATGCCAATGTTGCTTAAAGGATTTATTGATATGACATTTTGGCCTAATGAGGCTTTTAGTTTCAAAAATAAACAATATTATAAAAACGGTTTATGGAAAGATAAAAAAGCAATAGTTATATATACAATTGGTGGAAGTGAATGGTTTAATTTATTAAATTTGAATCTAGGTTATAGAGTATTGAAGTATCCACTAAATTTAGTTGGTATTTCTAATATAAAAAAATTTTATATTGATCAACTCAACCGAAGTAATAAGCAATCTGTAAATAAAAAAGTGAATAGTCTTGTAGAAAAGGTAATGAAATCCATATAAATAAACTAAGCACAAAGCAGTTATTAAGCTTTGTGCTTTAGTATGTTAGCCTTAAATTGCACTCATAAAAATTTAACTTGAAGGAGATAATGATTTATGAAGGTAAGGCAATTTAGTATTTATAAGATTTTAACTTATATGATTCTCACAATTGCTATATTGGAAGTTGCAGGAGAATTAGGTGGGCTCGCTATGAATCATGGTCTAGCGTAACCTATTGGTCAACTGATAAGTGGAGTTATATTTACCGTTGGGACATTGATAACATTAAAGTACATTCACTCAAAGAACCCAGACATTTTAAAAGAAATTAAATTAAAAGGGTATAGTAATAAGTGAGATTTAATCATAGCATTGGCACTACCATTTTTAATTACATTTATCGTATTAGTAATAGGTATTAGTACAGGTTTAATGCAAAATGTGAGCGTAAGTACGGATATACATATTTGGGCAATGTTTTTATTTAATTGTCTTTTCGCAGTATTATATGAGGCTTTTCCAGAAGAAGTGTTGATTCGTGGATTGATATTAAATGAGTTACGAAAATAGTTCAAATTTATTCCATCATTATTTATCCAAGCATTATTATTTGCAATTATTGGTGGGGTAGCGCATATTATTTCAAACTTAATACATTTAGGTAATCCAGAACTATTGTCAGTTGTAGGTTTAATGATTCAGTTTTATATATTTGGCATCACGTTACAATTATACAGAGAATTTGCTGGTTCCTTATGGGCAAATATGTTGTTTCATTTAGTCTGTCTAGAAACCGTTAGATTTGTCTTTATGAGTTCAAGCCAATCTATCATTAAATTCCATGAAACACAACAAGGCGTTTTTGGCATAATAGGATTATTTCTTGGATTATATATAGGAAGTGCAATTATTTTGAGCATTTTACTTTGGCTTAGAAAAAGAAAGCCCAAAAATTAAATCAATCATAAGGAGGTACCAAATCAACGATGCGTCGTTCATTACTTACATATATTATTTTAGTGTTCGTTTTAACCTATAGTATTGAAGGTCTTGTTTATTTAATCGGCGGACTTCAAGCTTTCTCAATAATTGCGAGTTTAACGATGTTGTTTCCTGCTATTACGGCAATCATTGTATGGGCAATTTATTATCGTGACAAAAAGTTTTGGAAGTTCTTCGGACTTAGATTAGGAAAAATTAAATATTGGTTTATACATCCATTGATGATGCTATTGGCTTTGATAATTATTTACTTAGTTTCTTATATGTTGAATCCCAATCAATTTCTAAATAGCACAGAACAACAAGATAGAATGAAAGAAATTTTTATTTTCTTACCACATGTACCGCTATTTATCAACTTATTGATTCCAATAATACTTAATCTATCAATAGGTATACTATTTAGCATGATTGCTTATCTAGGTGAAGAGTTAGGTTGGCGAGCTTTCATGTACCCTAAATTGACTAATATTGGAATAACAAAAGGATTAATTTTAGGCGGCTTTATATGGGGATTATGGCATCTCCCTCTTATCTTAATGGGGCATAATTATCCTAATCATCCAATTCTAGGAAATATAATGATGATATTAATGTGTATTCCGTTTGGCATTATTCTATTTTATTCATATATCAAATCTGGAAATATCTTTGTGCCAGCGATAATGCACGGAATTTTAAATCAATTTTCAAGTACTGTAACTACTTTCTCTATAAAAGAATCACAATTCAATCCATTACTTTATGGTTCAACTGGACTTGTTGGAATAGTGATTTTTAGTTTAGTTGCTTTATTTTTAATTAAAACTATCAAGAAATCAAACCATATTTATAATTTTTAATTTTAGACTGACCCTCTATTCCGGAAGGTCTTAAATTAAAAAAATTGCTTCAAATCACTAAATTTCTACAAAAATAACGTATTTGTTCATAATTTTCGCTAGAATAAACAAGATTTTAATCATATGATGGCAACGTAAAGGAGCGGATCAATTTGAAAACCAAGAGTGTAGGGGAACGTATTAGAAACTTAAGGAAGTCTAAAAAGATGTCTCAAGAGAGGTTGGCAGAAAAACTAAATGTTTCTCGACATTCTATTTCAAATTGGGAAAGGGATGTCAGTTCTCCAGACATACATGCATTATTGGAGATGACAGAACTTTTTGGCGTTTCTTTAAATCATTTGGTTAAAGGAGACGAACTTATAGTGAATAAATATGTTTATGCAGCGTTAGCATTTTTCTTAGGTAGCTTGGGGGCACACAGATTTTATAGAAAGCAATATGGTAAAGTACTATTATATATATTATTTTGTTGGACAGGTATTCCTGGTGTTATTGGAATGATAGAGGGAGTTATAGCATTTATAAAAACTGCAGATGCCCAAGGTAATATTTAAGACATAATATGGGGTAGGGAGTGAGACAGAATTTAACTTGAATTCAGTTTCATTCCCTTGTTTTATACATAGCAAAAGTACTTATAGCATTGGGAGAACTATAAGTGCTTTAACGGCCATATTGGCGTTTTGGGAAAATACAATTATTGGGTTTTAATAAAATGTATAGTAAGGATACATTTTATCGGCATGGGATCATTAGTGATTCATAAATGTACTCTATAATTTAAGGAAGTGTGAGTAATTCAATCTAAATTGAAAAGAAAAGAGCATGTAATTCAACACGTAAGAAATTACTAATGCAATGATTATTCCAAAACAAATACATCAATTATGTATCTACTTTTAATAAATACCCATTCAAATTAAAATAAAACTATTTTTACAAACAAAAAGAATAAAAATATTAACTTTATTGAAATCAAAAGTAATCTACTTAAAATTGCGCTACGTTAATAATAAATAAAAAGTCATTCCATTTACCAAATAATAATATTAAATGCGAAATTCGTATATATTCTTTTGCATAGTATGAATTTTGCTTTTTACATAAAAAATAATAAATTCCGTGGAATATAATTTGTTTTTTTAGTAAAATAGTCACTAAATGAGGATAAAAGATAACTTTAGGCGTCTAAAACAGTTAACTTATATTCTCATTTTTTTATTATCTACAAGGGGATGGGAAAATTTTATGGATTTACTAATTGGTACTTTATTCTTAATTTTAGTTCTTATTATTTTTACATTATTTACGTATAAAGCGCCTAACGGAATGCGTGCGATGGGAGCACTGGCAAACGCGGCTATTGCGACATTCTTAGTCGAAGCATTCAACAAGTATGTTGGTGGAGAAGTATTCGGAATCAAATTTCTAGAGGAGTTAGGGGATGCTGCGGGAGGTCTTGGCGGTGTTGCTGCAGCCGGCTTAACTGCGCTTGCGATTGGTGTATCTCCAGTCTACGCACTAGTTATTGGTGCTGCCTGTGGTGGTATGGATCTCTTACCAGGTTTCTTCGCAGGTTATCTTATCGGTTACGTTATGAAGTATACAGAGAAATATGTTCCAGATGGCGTTGATTTGATTGGTTCAGTAGTTCTACTTGCGCCACTTGCAAGATTGATTGCAGTAGGTTTAACGCCAGTCGTTAATAACACACTTTTAAAAATTGGTGACATTATTCAAAGTAGTACAGACACGAATCCAATATTTATGGGGATTGTTCTCGGCGGTATCATTACAGTTGTTGGTACTGCGCCATTAAGTTCAATGGCATTGACAGCTTTATTAGGACTAACAGGTATACCTATGGCAATCGGGGCAATGGCAGCATTTAGTTCAGCTTTTATGAACGGTACATTATTCCACCGTTTAAAATTAGGTGATCGCAAGTCAACGATTTCAGTAAGTATTGAACCTTTGTCTCAAGCAGATATAGTGTCAGCTAACCCAATTCCGATTTACATAACGAATTTCTTTGGTGGAGCAGCTGCAGGTTTAATAATCGCATTATCAGGCATGATCAATGATGCGACAGGTACAGCAACACCAATTGCTGGATTCCTTGTAATGTTTGGTTTTAATAATCCAATGACAGTCGTTATTTATGGCGTTGTCATGGCTATCGTTGGTGGACTTGCAGGTTGGATTGGTTCACTTGTATTTAAGAAATATCCTATTGTTACTAAACAAGATATGATTGATCGAGGCGCTAAAGACGCATAGCACTAAAATAAACCTTCTTTGTATCGACATTACAAAGAAGGTTTTTTGGTATATAAATTCCTAAAAGAAAGTATTTACTAAATAAGTTTAATAATGCTATTTTATGTGTAATAATAAAATCATAAAAATCATAGTAGTCACTTTCATTATAGCGCTAAAAATTGTAAATATATCAAAAAACATGTCATTGTAAACATTTTGTCAATTATACATAAATAATTTATAAAGTTATTTGAAAAGTGTTGTATTATATTTCGCAATCGCTTACAATACATGTGAAAGATATCACAAAGGAGTTGTACAAGATGCAAAATTTAAGAAACAGAAGTTTTTTAACACTATTAGACTTTTCACAAAAAGAGGTTGAGTTTTTACTAAATCTATCAGAGGATTTAAAACGCGCGAAATACGCCGGTATAGAACAGCAAAAACTTAAAGGTAAAAACATCGCATTAATTTTTGAAAAAGATTCTACTCGTACACGTTGTGCGTTTGAAACTGCAGCATATGATCAAGGCGCTCACGTGACATATCTTGGACCAACTGGAAGCCAAATGGGTAAAAAAGAATCTGCGAAAGATACTGCTCGTGTATTAGGTGGTATGTATGATGGAATCGAATACCGTGGCTTCTCACAACGTACTGTTGAAGAATTAGCGAAATATTCAGGTGTGCCTGTGTGGAACGGCTTAACAGATGAAGATCATCCAACTCAAGTACTTGCTGACTTCTTAACAGCAAAAGAAGTATTGAAAAAACCATACCACGAAATCAACTTCACATATGTTGGAGATGGACGTAACAATGTAGCAAATGCATTAATGCAAGGTGCAGCTATCATGGGAATGACTTTCCACTTAGTTTGCCCTAAAGAATTAAATCCAACAGATGAGTTATTAAACCGTTGTAAAGAAATCGCAGCTAAAAATGGTGGCGAAATCTTAGTGACTGATGACATCGATGAAGGTGTTAAAGGTTCAGACGTTATCTACACAGACGTTTGGGTATCAATGGGTGAACCTGACGAAGTTTGGGAAAAACGTATCAAATTATTAGAACCATATCGTGTAACTAAAGAAATGATGGAAAAAACTGGTAACCCACGTGCCATCTTTGAACACTGCTTACCATCATTCCACGATACTGAAACTAAAATTGGTAAAGAAATCCAAGAAAAATATGGCTTAACTGAAATGGAAGTTGCTGACGAAGTCTTTGAAAGTGAACAATCTGTTGTCTTCCAAGAAGCTGAAAACAGAGCACACACTATTAAAGCTGTAATGGTTGCAACTTTAGGAGAATAATTGAAGGGAGACCTACCTATGTCTAAAATCGTAGTGGCTTTAGGTGGTAACGCTTTAGGACAATCACCTGAAGAGCAATTAGAATTAGTTAAAGGAACAGCTAAATCATTAGTTAGCTTAATCCAAAAAGGTTATGAAGTTGTAATCAGCCATGGTAATGGACCACAAGTCGGCAGTATTAATTTAGGATTAAATTATGCAGCTGAAAATGGTCAAGGACCAGCGTTCCCATTCCCAGAATGTGGCGCAATGAGTCAAGCTTACATTGGTTATCAACTACAAGAAAGCTTATTAAATGAACTTCATGCTTTAAATATTGATAAACAAGTGGTTACATTAGTGACTCAAGTTGAAGTAGCTGGTGATGACCAAGCATTCAATAATCCTACGAAACCAATTGGCTTATTCTATACAAAAGAACAAGCGGAACAAACAATGGAAGAAAAAGGTTATAAATTTGTAGAAGACTCTGGACGAGGTTATCGTCGTGTTGTACCTTCTCCAATGCCAATCAACATTGTAGAACTAGATAGCATTGAAACATTAATTAAACACGGTACATTAGTTATTGCAGCTGGTGGTGGCGGTATCCCAGTTGTCAAAGAAGAAGGTAACTATAAAGGCGTCGATGCTGTTATCGATAAAGATAAAACAAGTGCTTTACTAGCAGCACACTTAAAATCAGATCAATTAATCATCTTAACAGCAGTAGATTATGTTTATATTAATTACGGTAAAGATAATCAAGAAGCTTTAGGTGAAGTAACAGTGGATGAAATGAATCAACATATTGCTGACGGTCAATTCGCAAAAGGTAGTATGTTACCTAAAGTAGAAGCAGCATTACAATTTATCGAGAAAAATCCAGAAGGTAGTGTATTAATCACATCTCTTGAAGATTTAGGAGATGCCCTAGATGGTAAGATTGGTACATTAATTAAAAAATAATAAACGTGATTGACTTTTGACATGGTTATATAATAACACTCAATACATTTTAATAAATAAGTTGAACCTGGGCTTAATGTATGTGATTTACATACGTAAGCTCAGGTTTTTTTAGTGGTCGTTTGGGTATCAAAAAACCCCTCACTAGTTGGCGTGGTGAGGGGACTGGTGTTTACTAAATGTATTATAAAACTTGTTAAAGCATTTTAATATCCGAAAGTGTAAAAATGTATTTTAAGTAATGGATGAACCATTTAAATTTCTGACAAGCTAATCTTTGATTCGCGTCTTATATTTTAAGTACGTTGCAATGCCCCAATAGATAACTAAACCGATGAGTAAAATCAACCAGACTATATTAAAATCTCCCTCAGTAAATTTAATATAGAAATTATAAACCGCTAATACGATAAAAAAGTAAACTGTAGTCCATTTACTAGCTATACTAAAATGTTGTTTTTCCATTTCATCTTGTCTTTTTAACATTATTATCACCTACTTATAATTTTTAAGGATTAAATAGGTCGTCCACAGTTGTATTGAATTGCTTTGCTAATTTAAATGCAAGTTGCAAGGTTGGATCGTATTTATTGTTCTCGATTGCATTAACTGTCTGACGGGAAACGTTCACATTTTTACTTAATGTGTCTTGAGACATACCCATTTGTTTCCGGTATTCTCTTATTTTGTTTTTCATTTTAATCAGTCCTATGGCGTGTATTTCTTTTTCACTATAAAGTAATTCATTACTAATAGTAAAGCTACTATTAATATATAAGCCAATTCTGGGAATTGATTAAATGGATAAACCGTATGATGTCCTTGGTATAAAGCGAATATTTTTAAAATCATACCGATGAAAAAGGTATAAACTAAACCTACAAAAGTTTTAGAAAATATTTCTAAAAACATTGTGCGTTGTCTCTCATCGTAACCAGTTCTATCAGTATTTTTAGTATCTAGCGTTTCGCTTGGGAGATACTTATTTGTAATAATTGTCCAAATGATACCAAAAATTAGTACGCTAATGAAAAGTAAGATATAAAACATATATTTCACCTCTAAATGTCAAAAGTATTTTACATTTATAGCATAGCATCATGAGAGATAATGTCAAATTCTTTTTACATTTATTAGAATTCTCTATGAATATAAAAAAACCTATGATTGTAAAATAGTCAATCATAGGCTTGAAATGAATTCTTTTAGTTATCCATTCTAAAATACGTCTATCTCTGCAATTAACTCAATATAAATGACACAAATTCTTCTACGCTAAGATTGCCAAAGTAGAACGTCAAATCAATGTCATTCAAACGTTCAATCAAGTCAGCTTTGACCATGCGCGTACCAATTAAATGTTCTTCAACATCGTGAATGTTACCTTGACCAAAGAAATCTCCATAAATACGACAAGCGGCAATACGGTTATGTTCAATTGATAGGGAAATATCAATTGTGCCACAACTAAAGCGCTCATTTCGATTGTATTCATATCGTGGTGAACGGCCATAGTTCCATTCCCAATTATCATACTTTTCAGCGACTAATTGATCAATGCCAGCCCAATCTTCGTCTGTTAATTCATAGCGTTTGGCATCTTTAATGTCATCTATTCCCATAATTTGCTTAATCATGAGATCTTTGAATTCATGAATGGTGATATCTTGATATTTAGGGTCTAAAGCGTCTCGGATTTGACCGACGCGGGCACGGACTGATTTGATGCCTTTAGATTCAATCTTCTTACGGTTTGGTTTCAATACGTTGACCATGGCGTCGTAATCGACATCTAATAGTAATGAATAACCACCATAAATACGGTTATTCAATAATGTCATCGCAGCACCTGAAATTTTCTTCTCATTTAAAGCGAGATCATTACGACCACTTTGAATGACGTCAGTTGCGCCTAAATTATGCAACGCTTGAATAGCAGGGCGGTAGAAGCGTTGAAAATCACCATAAATGGATGTATCTTGTTCTAAAATACAACATACGTTGACAGCACCATCATCGACGTAAACTGCGCCACCGCCTGTATCGCGACGTACGACTTTAATGTTGTTCTCATCGACGTAGTCTTGATTGATTTCAACCGCTGTATTCTGGAAACGACCGATTTCTACTTTAGGTTGGCAATAATATGGAAGTAATATATCTTCGTCCAGAAAGATATTGTTATTAATATATACTTGCATCGCCAAGTTTACGGCGCCATCATCGATATATTTACCATTACGAATAGGTTCTATTAAATACATGTTTTTGTCTCCTAAGTTGTTAATTGTCTTTGTGCGTTAATGATTAATGATGCTATATCTTCAGTGAGATGAATGGTTCTATCTTGGATTGATTTAGGGATACGATACGCTTTCTTGTTTAACGTCATAAACACGGCATTGGGATTGTGACGCGTCATACGTTGGAAAGGATGTTTCACAAATTGTGGTGTCGTATAACCAATACCAATTTCAAGATATAACACTTTGCCATTCTTATGAGTATCTAGAAAATGATTGTAGCGATCTAATTGTGCATGGAAATCTGCATCTTCAACCATGCCGACTTGTGCTTTACGTTTGTTAATCTCCATAGGGGCATCACATTTTGGGCAATGTGGAATCAACTCATATGGGATTTTCATGTCTTCTTGTTTGGCTACCATTTCGCGAATGGCATCATCATCACGATATGTTTGTGCATGACAGTGTTGGCTACATTGCCAAAGAATGTATTCTCCTTGAATATGAAATACTTTATTTAAATCATAATCTGCCACTAAAAAGGCATTATCTGCATTGGTCGTAATAATATGATAATCCTTGTGTTCAAGCATCTTTTTAAGTGCAACGTAAGAAGGGCCGACAGGTTGGTCTAAGTAGTTCAACTTCACGAAACGACTTTCAAATGCCCAATATTCCTGCCAACTATCAAACGGGTGCAAACTCGCTTGCAACATATCGAAGAAATTATATTTCTCGATAAAGTCGGGAAAGTTCTGCGTAAAACGTTCACCAATATAAGTGAAACCGTCTGAAGCAGACATACCAGCGCCTATGCCGACAACGATGGCATCAGCTTCATCAATGGCTTGTGCCAAGATATCCGTTTGAGTGGCGTCTTGTTGTTGCGCCTTATCAAGCGCTATCCAATTCTCGTTATGCGTTGGGTTATCTGTTGTTGTCATTGAAAGCCTCCTTATATAGTTCTAAATCTCTATCTGTAAATACGTTAAAGAGTACTTTCAACTCTGAGCCAGTTTCATGTAAATATTGACGTGTCGTTTCAATCGCTATACGACTTGCCTCGTCTTGTGGGAATCCAAAGACACCTGTTGAAATACAACAGAATGCTAAGTGTCTTAACCCCTTTTCATCGGCAAGCGCTAGACAGCTACGATAACAACGTGCAAGCAAATCTCTATTCATCTGAGATACAGGTTGTTTACGAATTTGCGGGCCAACCGTATGAATGACATATTTGGCTGGTAAATTATAAGCAGAGGTAACCTTTGCTTTACCAACACCTTCTTTACGTCCTTGTTGCTCAATTATATGAGCGCAATCTAGACGTAACTGTACACCAGCCTTGGTATGAATGATGTTATCTATGCATTCGTGATTCGCTTGCATACATCCTAAGAATCGGCTATTCGCTGCGTTGACGATACCGTCAATATCAAGTGTTGTGATGTCACCTAGCCATAAATATAATGGCTCATCTGAAACAGGTGTTAAATCATCAATATGTGTAATGTCTTGTTGGTTGTTTAATGTAGATAAATAGGCATCTTGAATATCTAAGTACTCAGAACTGACAGGCTCAGGTGGACGAACATTGGCCAAACCACGATACAATTCCCACTGTTCTGTGTCAGTGTGAGGGAGGTCTAAAGGTTTGTCACCATATTGTTCCTTCCACATCGTTTCAATAAGATAAGCTAAACGTTCTTGTTGGTTCACTGACATTTAGTCCTCATCTGGATCTGGTAATGCGTCGTATGCTGCTTCATCTACATTTTCTAATTTAACTAACCAATTTTCTTCTGGCTTTTCAGAATTTAAAATAGCTGGCTCATCTTCAGCTTTCGTATTACGTTCGACAATTTTACCTGCAAGTGGAGATTGCACATCTAACACAGTTTTAGATGCTTCGATACTCACGATTTCATCATTGACGTTAACGTCATCTGGTCCCATAAATTCTACATAACCTACTGTACCTACGTCATCTTGTAATTCAGGTGTCATACGATAAATATATTGGTTTCCTACCTTTTCAACATATAAATAATTAGCTAATTTAGCCATTTTATATCATCCTTTCTTTATTTATAAATACGCTTGTGCGATGCGTTCAATTGTACGACATCGTTGGTCGATGCCTGGTAATAGCGGTACGACTAAGACTTCATCCGCCTTAAATTCTTGGATCATTGCGTCCAAGCGGGGTTTCACTTGCTCGATTGTGCCAGCTAAGATGCGTGCACGATGCTGAGCGATAACGCGTTTATCACGGTCACTTAAGTTATATTGTTGTGCTGTTTCGATGGATGGGAAGCGGTCGAACTCGGCAAATTGACGTTTGCCTAGTAGCCACACGTCAAGTGCGTGTAGTAAGTCTTGCGCTTCTTCTTCAGTGTCCGTTACAATCGCAAACGTTGTTAACATGACTGTGGGTGACATGTTTAATGCAGTTTGTTGAAAGTGTTCACGATACGTCTCTACTGACG
The DNA here is from genome assembly GCF_006094395.1 of Staphylococcus haemolyticus. Lineage (NCBI taxonomy): Bacteria > Bacillati > Bacillota > Bacilli > Caryophanales > Staphylococcaceae > Staphylococcus > Staphylococcus haemolyticus. The sequence continues at coordinate 206,057 of NZ_CP035291.1, forward strand.
CTTTAGCTGCATCAATCTTATCTTGGCTAGGTAATAAGAATGTTCCTAATGTGTAGCCCATGCCTTGTGTAGCAGCTAATTTAGCTGAGCGTTGGCTTGCACTTAAGAGCCACATTTCTGGATGACGTGATAGGTGAGGTTGACTAATCACTTGTCCTACACGTTGTTCCTCTGGTGCTTGCGTCAAATAATGACGAATATCCTCAATGCTTTGTGCATAATCAAGATAGTCACGCTTGTCCTCATCCATTGCGCGTTTGACCACCGCTGTACCTGGATTATTGCCGATACCCAAGTCAACCCGACCAGGATGGAGTGCCTCTAACATTTTAAAATTTTCGGCCACTTTAAACGGGCTATAGTGAGGCAACATGACGCCACCAGACCCTAACTTAATGCGCTTCGTTTCCCCTAACAAATGCATCATTAATAATTCAGGACTACCACTCGCAAACGCTGGAACATCATGATGTTCTGTTAACCAGAAACGCTTGTAGCCTAAGTCATCAGCGAGTTTCGCAAGTCTTGTGGTATCTTGTAAAGCTTGCGTCGCATCCTTGCCTTCATCAATCATGGCATAATCTAATATATTGAAATCCACTTGGCGCTCATCTCCAAAGTTAATTGTTTAGTCCCTTAATTATAATACCCACCACCATTTTAACGTGTTTAGTGAAATTTTGTAGGAATTTAGTTTATACGTCACACAAATGTTCTAGTGGTTTTCTTCTTTTTCTGAAAAGGGGTGCTAAAACAGTTCACAAACAAGTCGATTGAGTATTGTCATAAAGCATGATACTTTGAAAATAATACAAAAATGAACGAAAGAGGATGTCATAAAATGTCGAAATTCGCACCACTGCTAGAACCTATTACACTATCTAATGGCATTACATTAGCTAATCGATTTGTTCTTTCGCCCATGACGACGAACTCGTCTACTAAAGAAGGGCATATAACAGAGGAAGACATACGTTATGCGAAACGTCGTGCCAATTCAGCAGGATTACAAGTAACTGGCGCAGCTTATATCGAGCCATATGGTCAGTTATTTGAATATGGGTTTAATATTTCTGATGATGCTTGTATTCCTGGTTTAAGAAAAGTGGCGCAAGCTATGAAACAAGAGGGGAATAAAGCGATTATTCAACTTGCACATGCTGGAAGATTCTCAAATACTGCAATTATGAATTATGGGGAAGTCTATGGCCCAAGTCCAATGACGTTACACTCTCCAATTAAACATGACGTTTTAGAAATGTCGGTGGAGAAAATTCATGACGTCATACAACAATATGCCGATGCAACATCTAGAGCAATTCAAGCTGGATTTGATGGCGTTGAAATCTCCGTTGCACAACGTTTACTCATTCAAACTTTCTTCTCTACGTTCTCAAATCAACGACATGATCAATATGGCGTTGATTCGTTAGAGAACCGAGCACGCTTTGGCTTAGAAGTCATGCAGGCAGTACAAAAAGTCATCGATGAAGAGGCGCCTAGTGATTTCATATTCGGTTACAGAGCGACACCTGAAGAGACAAGAGGTAGTGATTTAGGCTATACAGTTGATGAATTTAATCAACATTTAGATTGGGTCATGGAAGTCGCAAATATTCATTATGTGGCTATCGCAAGTTGGGGACGCAATATTTACCAGAATAAGACGCGTACACCAGGCGACAATTATGGACGCCGCGTCAATCAAGTCGTATATGAGTATTTAAATGGACATGTGCCGTTGATTGCGAGTGGTGGTATTAATACACCTGAAACGGCACTAGATGCTTTAAATAACGCTGATATGGTCGGCATGTCGTCACCATTTGTTACAGAACCTGACTTCGTTCATAAATTGGCAGAAGGACGTGAAGACGACATTGATTTACATGTACATCCAGATGAGTTAGATGAGCTGGCCATTCCACATGCTGCCTTTAAAGACATTGTTCAAATGATGGATTACGGTGAAGGTCTGCAGAAGAAAACACGCGATGAATTGCGTAAATTAGAGAAAAATTATGATGAGGAATAGAGAGTAAGGCAGAAATCGAGTGTGTTAAAAAGATTTCGTTGCCTTGCCCTTGCAATGAAGACTATAACGGTGAATATGTTGATTAAGGCTGGGATATTTTAAGATATTCTAGTCTATTGTTTTGTTTAATTTCCGGCTAAATATTTAATTTTTCACGCCGTTAATGTAAACTTATTTATATATAAAGTTTACATTTAGAATTTTTACGGGATTTTTTAAAGTAAGGGGTTTAATAACATGAGATTAAATTTAGCAGAACGTATCTTAAATCAAGACGTATTAAGTAAGGATGAGGCGTTAGCATTATTTGAAGATGAAACGATTGATACATTTGAATTATTAAATGAAGCATATATCATTCGGAAACACTTTTTCGGGAAAAAAGTGAAACTCAATATGATATTAAATGCGAAAAGTGGAATTTGTTCAGAAGACTGTGGTTATTGCGGTCAATCGGTGAAAATGAAAGAAAAACAACGCTATGCGTTAGTTGAACCTGACAAAATTAAAGCTGGTGCACAGGTAGCGACGGAGAATCATATTGGTACATATTGTATTGTCATGAGTGGACGTGGGCCTACAAATAGAGAGGTTGATCATATCTGTGAGACGGTTCATGATATTAAAGTGTTGCATCCACAACTTAAAATTTGCGCATGTTTAGGTTTAACAAATGAAGAACAAGCGGAGAAGTTAAAAGAAGCGGGTGTGGATCGCTATAATCATAATTTGAATACAAGCGAAAGGTATCATAATGAAGTCGTTACAACACATACATATGAAGATCGTGTGCGTACGGTTGAAATTATGAAAGCGAATCATATCTCGCCATGTTCTGGAGTTATTTGTGGCATGGGTGAGACGAACGAGGATATCATCGATATGGCATTTGCGTTGAGAGAAATTGATGCTGATAGTATTCCAATTAATTTCTTACATCCAATTAAAGGGACAAAATTCGGGGGACTCGATTTATTGTCACCAATGAAATGTTTAAGAATTATTGCGATGTTTCGATTGATTAACCCATCTAAAGAAATTCGTATTGCAGGTGGGCGTGAAGTCAATTTACGTTCTTTACAAGCCATCGCATTAAAAGCAGCCAATTCCATCTTTGTAGGTGATTATCTGATTACAGGTGGGCAACCGAATGAACTCGATTATCAAATGATTGAAGATTTAGGGTTTGAGATTGATGGGTAATTTAGGAAGACTTTGATATTTGATACGATAAAAGAGAATAATATTTGGAAGAGAATGAAAATATTTTATTGGTTTGATATAAAATGGGGGAAACTTACAATTACTAAAATTTATAAAATGCAGAAACAATTTTACCCTTATCTGTATTTCTATATTGAAATATTTTAAAGCCACAATCTTCACAATAAAATTTTTCTAGTTTGAAATGATCGTACCAGTCAACGCAAACATGTTTCAATGCAGTTTTTTTATAAATATCATAAGCTATTGAGAATGCATATTCTAAAATTGTTTTCCCTGAAACTAAACCTTTATATTGGTCGTCTCTAGCGAGTTTCGTAATTAATAAAGATGGAAATTCATTGTTTTTCATAGCATCAGAAGAAATTTTCTTTTTAATATTTTTACTTACATTAATTTCAAATTTTATGATGACTATTTTTAAACAAAAATATCCGATGAGTTCTGAAGTATCGGAATCAATTAATAAATACGTGCGGATTGAATTTTGTTTATTTAAAGAAAGAGCTTTGTCTTGCAAGTAAGATGCAATAGAAGGGTTTGAAGAAGTTTTAAATTTACTTATATTTCGTCGGATAAGTTTGAGAAGAAATTCATCTTCCATCTCATAGTTAGTAAGTTCAAAGATATTACAAAGTTGATGGTTTATCTTTTTCATTTTCTACTAGTTTTTTAAATGGATTTGGTTGTGGTGTATCTTCTTCAAGTCGGTTATGAAAAGGCTTAAACTTTGCAGTTGCAAATATGATAGCTTCTTCTTCAGTTAAAGTATATGAATTTCTTTCTTCTGGAATCATAGTATCATCTCCATTTGTTATAATATAATATTTTTATAAATTATAATGCGTATTAAAATATTTGGCAACAGAAAAGATATGTAAGTAAAAGTCTTTATTTGTTCAATAGTATTGACTAAGGAAGAGATAAATATAAAGGAATAAAGAACAAAAAAGGAGGGAAACAGAATTCACTGTTTCTCTCCTTAATATAATTACATCAAACCTATCAATTTCATCCATAAGGAACCTAAACCGAGCCAGATTACAAAGTACACAACGCCTAAGGCTAGGTTCATCAGCCACCAACGTTTCTGAGTGACGTAACCGGCTGCGTAAAGAATAGGTGCAGGACCACTACTATAGTGTGTTGTAGAGGCCATTAAGTTACCAAAGAAACCAAGCATTAATGCACTAAATAACGGTGGTGCACCTGCAGCAACGGCTACACCGAGTAATGCTGCATACATAGCACTGACGTGAGCAGTTGAGCTAGCAAATAAATAATGTGAATAGAAATAGAAGATTATTAGTATCACAAGGACGACTGGCCAACTTAGACCGCCTAAACTGTTTGCGATAGTATGGCTTAACCATGGAATAAAGCCTAATTGATTCAGTTGATCTGCCATCATAACTAGCACTGAGAACCAAACTAATGTATTCCAAGCGCCGGTTTCATTTAAAATATCTTTCCAATCTAACACGCCTGTAATAAGTAATAAAGATAATGCGATAAAAGCAGTTAATGTTGCGTCTACACCAATAAAGCTACCGACTACCCAAAGTAGTAATGCGATAATAAATACACCAATCATGAATTTTTCAGCTTTAGCAATTGAACCCATATCAGCTAATTCATTTTCAGCCCAATCTTTCGCATCAGGTGTCTCTTTAACTGTTGGCGGATACATTTTATAAATAATAAATGGTATGACGATAAGTGACACAATACCAGGGACGATGGCTGCTAAGAACCAGTTCATCCAAGTAACGTGAACATGTGCAGTCTTCTCAGCTAAGTTCTGAGCAAGCGGGTTACCGGCCATTGCAGTTAAGAACATCGCGGCAGTAATAAGGTTGCCGTGGAATTCAGTAAAGATTAAAAATGACCCCACCTTACGCTCGGTGCCTTGTTTCGGATCAGAATCAAATGATTTAGAGAGCGACTGAATGATTGGAAACATAATTCCACCTGCGCGAGCAGTATTACTAGGTGTTGCTGGTGCTAAAATCAAATCTACACCGACAAGTGAGTATGCTAGACCGAGTGTCTTCTTCCCAAATAATCTTACGAACTGAAGTGCGATACGACGACCGAGTCCAGTTTTAACGAAGCCTCTAGAGATAAAGAATGCCATTGCAATCAACCAAATACTAGGATTACCGAAACCTTGTACGGCAGTCTTTGTATCGATAACGCCAACTAACACGGTTAGCGTGAACCCTATGATTGATACGGCACCAATCGGCATAGGTTGTGTGATACAGCCGATAATGGTACCTACGAATATAGCAAACATTAGCCATGCATCCAGACTTAATGATTCAGGTCTGAAAGGTGCAAGCACAGCTATAAGTATGCCTATGACTAAAGGTAATATAAATTTTTTATATTTAACAGAGTTATTCATCTAGAAACCTTCTTTCCAAATTTCGAACATTTTCATACATAGAATAGTCCTATTTTTAAGCAATGTACAGAGCATTTTTACATTTTATTGAGAATTATTATCAGTAGATTATAACGTTATAAAAACGACATAGACTATCGAAATTAAATTATGAATAGTATAAAATGTTACTCAAGAAGGGGGATGGGATGATGTTTACAATAGGGACATTAATCGCAAAAGATGATACATGGATATTATGGGCCATAATTATAGTTTGGGCGACAGTCAGTATCTTCTTGGAACAGAAATATCAATGGGCAAGTACCATTTCAGGTGCCATCATTGCATTAGTAGGGGCTATGTTATTATCTAATTTTAAGATTATTCCCACTGAATCGCCGGTTTATGATACGGTATGGGATTACGCGGTACCAATATCAATTCCTTTATTATTGTTCAGTTCTAATATTTTAAAGATTTGGAAGGAAAGTCGTCGATTATTATATATCTTCTTAATTGCATCAGTTGGAACATTGATGGGGACAACGGTAGGATTTATTTTACTTCATCAATGGATTCCATATTTAGCAAAAATTGGTGCGATGATGACAGGAAGTTATATAGGTGGTGGCGTGAACTTTGCAGCTTTGAGCACGAAGTTCAAAACACCAAGTGATATGATTTCATCAACAGTTGTTGCAGATAATAGTGTTATGGCATTGTACTTTATGTTGTTAATTGCAATACCGTCTTTACCTATTATAAAAAGGTGGTTTAAGACAGATTATCAAACTGAGTCAACACCAGAAACCCAACAATCTTATTGGCAACCGAAGCAAATTCAATTATTAGATATTGCACTTTCGATAGCGATTGCAGTGGCATTAGTAGCAATCAGTTTTAAATTATCTGAGGTCATTCAACATGTGATACCGCAGTCTAATGTCCTACTTACGATACTGGTTTCTTTCTTTGGCGACCAATACTTGTTACTTACAACACTTACATTATTGGCAGTGGCTATTTGGGGAGATTTCTTTGATAAATTAGCCGGTTCTTCAGAAATTGGAACATTTATTATTTACATATTCTTTGTAGTGATAGGAACACCTGCCTCATTTATGACGATTATCAAAACAGCACCACTATTATTTGTCTATGTGATGATTATTTTAATTTTCAATCTAGGTTTAAGTTTAATACTAGGAAAGTTATTTAACTTTAAGATTGAAGAAATACTGTTGGCAAGTAATGCTACTGCTGGTGGTCCTACAACGGCAGCAGCTTTAGCTATCAGTAAAGGGTGGCAAGGTCTTGTTGGACCGATACTAATTATAGGTACATTGGGTTATGTCATAGGGAACTATGCGGGCACACTTATTTATCAACTTTTAATACACATTGGATAATATAAATATATATATAGGGAGATATCTCAGCACAATTTTTAGCTGAGTATCTCCTTTTTTTTAAAATTAATCATTTAATTCGCTATCTTTAATATCTGTAATAAACATGTGTCCAGGTGAATGTGTAATCATTAACTCAGGTTTGGCATCAAGTGCAACAGATTGTGGTGTCACGCCACATCCCCAGAAGACAGGCACTTCGTTAGGTTTGATTGTGACAGCTTCTCCATAATCAGGCTTATCGATATCAGTGATTCCCAGTTCTTCTGGTGTACCAATATGAATCGGCGTGCCATGAACATTCTTAAAATGTGAAGTAATTTCTGTTGCCTTAATCGCTTGAGTCATAGTCATCGGACGCATACTAACTGTAATGTTACCTTTAAAATAGCCACTTGATTCGGCAGGGATGTTAGTACGATACATAGGTACATTATGACCTTCTTCAATATGACGTACAGGTAAGCCAGCTTCCAACAATGCATGTTCAAAAGTGAAACTACAACCAATTAGAAAGCTAACCATATCTTCAGTATAAAGATCAGTGATATCGTCAACTTCCTTAATCAATTGCCCATGTTCATAAATGCGATACTTCGGAACATCAGTGCGTATATCCGCATATGGCCCATAATATGGAAAAGAATGTGCGCCAACTTCTGATACATCTAAGAGTGGGCAAGTCTTTGGATTTCTAAAACAGAACTTTAAGAAATCATAAGCATATTTCGATGGCAATATAACCACATTAGCTTGTATATAACCTTCAGCCATACCGCTTGTGTGACCGACAAGTTCTCCATCTCGAATTAATTGACGTAAGACTTCAGGTGATGACTGTTTGTAATTCATTATAAATCCCCCTTGTTTCCCCTTAATGATAAAAAGTGCTTATTACTACAATATTTTAAAATTACACATATGACAAGAGCGGTATATGCGCTATTTATTAAAAAGCTTGTATGCTAAAGTGATCGAACTATTCACAAATATTGGTAATAAACAATATAAACTTACAATAACCCAATTATCATCTACATGATAAATGACAAAATATAGTATGAATAAAAATATACTTATGATTAGTTTAATTAAAGGCAGTAAATTAAAGTACAGATTCATATTGTTATTCTTCTTCATTGTTCTGTTCCTTATCTTGTTCCTTTTCATTAGATTTATTATGATCTTCTCGTTGTTCTAATGGAATGGAATAATCTTTGTCATCATCAATATAAGACATTTGGAAGTGCTTCGTATGTTCTCTGCGAAGCGCGCGCATAATAGAAAGTGTCATTAGTAATAGAATAATAGAGAATGGTAATCCTGTTACAACGGATGCAGTTTGTAAACTCGTCAAACCACCTGCAATTGTCATTGCAACTGAAATGGCACCGATCAGCAATCCCCAAATCACTTTATGTTTCACCTTTGGATTCTCGCTACCTCCTGTTGCCATGCCAGCAACAATATGTGTTGTTGAGTCTGCACTTGTCACTATGAGTAAGAATATTAAGACGACTGCTAATATGCTCGTAATATCTGCTAATGGAAATTTTGATAGTAATTCAAATAAAGCTACTGTGTAATCTTTATCTACTAATTTAGCGATGTTATCGCCACCCATAGCAACTTTAACGGCCATACCACCAAATCCTGCAATCCATACGAATGAAATGAGTGGAGGTACGATTAATACACACATGATAAATTCACGAATTGTACGTCCACGAGATACGCGAGCGACGAAACCTCCTATGAACGGTGACCATGAGATTACCCATGCCCAATAAAAGACAGTCCACTGTTGTATCCAAGCATTATTGCCAGAATATGGATTAATACGTAAGCTATATTCAACAAAATGTCTGATATAGTCTCCGATTGCTAAAGTATAAGATTCGAAGATGAATTTTAAGTCTCCAAAGATAAGCATGAATAGTAGTAAAACAGCGCCTAAAATAATATTGATGTTACTTAGCCATTTAACGCCTCGATTTAAACCAGTTATTGCAGAACCTAAGAAAATACAAACCATGAGTACCGTAATAGCAATTTTTGTAACGTTATTATTTGGTACATGGAAGACATGATTCAATCCACCACTAATTTGCATGATGCCAAGACCTATAGAAGTGGCAATACCCATGACTGTAGCTATAATTGCTAAAATATCAATCACATTTCGAAATGGACGTTTGTAAGCTTGACCAAAGACAGGTTCCATTGCTGTAGAAATTAAACCATCTCGCTTCTTTCTAAATTGGAAATATGCCACGATAAGTCCAGCCATAGCGAAGATTGACCATTGTGATATCCCCCAATGAAAGAAGGTATAGCCCATGGCTACACGTGCTGATTCGGCTGATTGATTTGGCACATCTTTTGGAAAAGGTGAATGAAGATAATGTGTGAGTGGTTCAGCAACACCCCAGAATACAATACCGACACCTAGTCCTGCTGAAAATAACATTCCTAGCCATGATAAAAATGAAAACTCTGGTTCTTCATCATCACTGCCTAATTTGAAACGACCGTAACGAGAAATTGCTAAAGAGATTAAAAAGATATCTAAAATAAATATAATAAGTAAGAACAGCCAACCAAATGAATTAGAAATAAAATTATAAATATGTTGTGCATTAGCGCCAAATGCTTTAGGAAAGATCCCGGCCATTGCAGTAATAAGTATAATGATGGCTACGGATATCCCATATACTAAATAATTATTTTTCTTCCGCTTGTCATTCATTGTTCAATTACGTCATCCTTTATATTTTATTTAGTTTGAGTATACCTATAATAGTAAATGTTTTCAAAATTCATTTTTTTTGAAATATCATGATTTCTAAGTAATAGCGCTCTGTTTTGAAAACTTTTTCCAAAAGTGAAAATTGGCAAAATACGAGCTAATGAAATGCTATAATTGAGATGAAAAATTGAAGAATTAAATAGAAAAGAAGGTATATCATGTCAACAAACTATGTCATTACAAATGGTAAAATTTATACGGAAAAGCAAGTTATTGAAAATGGATATCTTGTAGTAGAAGATGGCAAAATAAGTGATATTCAACAAGGAACGTATACTGGAGAATTAGAACAAATCGACGTGAAAGGTCAAAATGTATTACCAGGTTTCATAGATATTCACATTCATGGTGGCTATGGTGAGGACGCAATGGATGCTTCTTATGACGGGTTAAAACATTTGGCTGAACAATTATTATCAGAGGGAACAACAACATTCTTAGCAACGACGATGACGCAATCGGACGCTAATATTGAAAAGGCATTGAAAAACATTGTGGCATATCAAGCTGATCAACAACGAGGAGAAGCGGCTGAAGTAGGTGGTGTTCATTTAGAAGGACCATTTATTTCAGAGCATAAAGTTGGCGCGCAAAATCCTAAATATGTGCAACGTCCATCTGCGTCAAAGATTCAACATTTCCAAGAAGTTGCGAATCAGCAAATCAAAATTATTACCTTTGCGCCTGAAGTTGAAGGCGCACATGATACACTTAATCAATTGCATGAAGATATTATCTTCTCAATGGGGCATACTGTGGCAACGTTTGATGAAGCGAATGAAGCGGTGGACCATGGTGCAAAACATGTAACACATCTATATAATGCAGCTACACCATTTGAACATCGCGATCCAGGTGTCTTTGGTGCGGCGTGGACGAATGAACAATTAAATACGGAAATTATAGTTGATGGTATTCATTCACATCCTGCTTCTGTACATATTGCTTATAAGCAAAAAGGAAATGAACACATGTATCTCATCACTGATGCGATGCGTGCGAAAGGAATGGAAGACGGTGAATATGATTTAGGCGGACAGAATGTCATCGTTAAAGGAAAAGAGGCTCGCCTAGCAAGTGGCGCTTTAGCAGGTAGCATCTTGAAAATGAATGACGGTTTGTATAATTTAATTGAATATACACATGATTCATTAGAGAATTTATGGCGTGTAACGAGTTTGAATCAAGCCATCGCATTAAAAATTGATGACCATAAAGGTAGTTTAGCCATCGGTAAAGATGCTGATATCGTAGTAGTAGATGATACGATTCGTGTTGATAAAACAATCAAATCAGGGGTTGTACATCAATATTAAAGAATTGGATGATGTATGATTATAAATGCTATGTAGCCTCTATTCGCGTTTAAAGATATACATTCTAGTGTATATATGTAGTAAATGTTTTGATTCGAAACAATTGCGACGGAAGAGAGGTGTCCACACATGAATAATGATTTCAGGTTTCCTAACGCTAAGCATTTCTTTAGTTGGTTAGCGTGGTTATCCATCATTGCTTTAATCGCATTAATCATACTTAATTTAATCGTTTATAGCACATTCAAAAGTTTTAATAACTTTACGTTAGCATTTGAATTCCACCAAACAGAATTAATATTCTTAATTACTTTCTCAGTTATTGCGGTTATTAGTATTATTATGTATTTAATTTTAAAACTATTTAAACATTCATAAAATGAAAAAACAGAAAGCGGATTGGTTATCAATCCACTTTCTGTTTTTGTTTTATGCTGGGTAGGATACTATAAACGATTGAAAATAGTGTCATCAACAATGATTTCTACATTAGGATGTTGATGCAAGATAGATGCAGGCAATGATTCATTTGTTTCACCATTCAAGAGTTGATGAATTGCATCACGTTTACGTTCTCCAAATGCTAATAAGATAATTCGTTTCGCACGCATAATAGAATTCAATCCCATAGAAACGGCTTGTTTAGGTACATCATCAATATGATCAAAATGAACACTGTTAGCATTAATCGTTGATTCAGTTAAATCAACCACACGCGTTTCACTTTCAAAAGATGTGCCAGGCTCATTGAATCCGATGTGTCCATTTTCACCAATACCCAATAATTGAATGTCGGGTTGACCAATTTGTTTCAATTGATTCTCATAACGACGTGCCTCACGCTCTAAATCATCAACATGGCCTTGAGGAATATGAATGTTATCGGCATTCCAACTAGCATTATGATCAAATAATAATTGATGCATATACGTATGATAACTTTGAGCATGTTCAGGTTCTAACCCTACATATTCATCTAAATTGAATGTTTGAACATTTGCTAAATCAACGTGATTGGCTGATAGCAATTCTGAAAAGCGGGGATAGACATCCGTCATCGTGCCACCAGTAGCAAGTCCTAATATAGCATCAGGCTTATCTTTAATTAACTTCAATAGTTCAATTGCAACATAATCACTCGCCAATTTTTTATCTACTAAGTTCGTTATCTTCATGATTTACGCCTCCAAATTAAGCAATTATTTTTGTTGGACAGCTTCTATAAAACGTTCAGTGATTTGTTTAGGACGTGTAATTGCGCCACCGACAACCGTACAATGTACGCCTAAGTCGCTTACCTTTTTATACATCTCAGGTGTAATGACATTACCTTCTGCGATAACTTTCGCGTTGACCTTTTCTAATACTTCTTTTAAAAATTCAAAATCATTTTCAAAGAGAATGTGTCCCTTTGTATAAGACGTATACCCACGTAATGTTGTGCCAATGTAATCAAAGTTTAAATGATCTGCATTGATGGCTTCTTCAACAGTTGAAATATCCGCCATGATTTCAACATGGGGTGCCTTCTCTCGAATGTAATGTACTAATTCTTCAAGGGACTCCTTAGGACGTGTTTGCGTTGTCGCGTCTAAAGCAATTACTTCACATCCACTTTCTATTAGTTCATCCACCTCTTTAGAAGTTGCTGTAATAAATACATTAGAACCTTCATAATCTCGTTTTACAATTCCGATAACCGGTAGAGATACTTCTTCTCGAATCGCTAATATATCTTCTTTAGTATTCGCACGTATACCAACCGCACCGCCTTGATAAGCTGCTAGAGCCATCTTTGACATAATAAATGATGAGTGTAATGGTTCGTCAGGTAACGCCTGACATGACACGATTAATCCATTTGGTAACATTTTTAAACACGCTCCGTCTTTTTCAAAATTGTAAATAGAAATAGTATTGTAATTGATTCGTTTATTCATTCATATCATAACATTAAGAAAATATTTATCAATTTATAATCGAGAATTGAAAAATATTTTCAAATATAATACAGTTTAACTAACTTAGTTACGAGGTGCTGTCATGAAATTTGAAAATCGTATTCAACGAAGTCGTCATGTATTAACGAAAATGGATAAAAAAATTATTGAATATATACAAACACATGAACTTGATGAAAATTTCTCAACAATTAATTCCTTAGCTTATGCTATTGGGACATCACCTGCTACCATTACACGATTTAGTGGGAAATTAAATTATGCCAACTTTCAAGATATGAAGTTTAATTTGCAACACGAAAAATCAGAAAAAGTAGTAGAAAATGCACCGCTTGTTCAGCTCATTCATCGATATCATCAAAATATTATCCAACAAACGGGTGAATTTATTTCCGAGGAAAAGATTAAACGTCTAGCACACAATTTGAAAACGTGTAGACAAGTCAATTTCGCAGGATTAGGAAGTTCGGGATTAACGACAAGTGAATTTTACTATCGCACAATGCGTATGGGTATTAAAGGCTCTGTCTCAACAGATGCGCATCAAATGAAGATATCTGCGTCGCTACTTTCATCACGAGACATGTTTGTCGCTATTTCAAATAGTGGGGAAACGTTAGAGTTAATTGAAGCTGCGAAGATTGCCCGTAATCAAGGGGCTTATGTAGTCGTCATAACGAATTTCGAAGGTAGTGCGCTTACTAAGAATGCAGATTTAGTATTAATTACGACGGCTCAATCAAGTAATAATGACTCAAAATTCATCAACTCACAAATCGCAACTTTATTTTTATTAGATATCGTGAGTTATTTATTACTTAATGACACACATATGCATCATGTGTATCAACAAACACGAGACGTCATATTAGGAAATGAGAAAGAATGAGTGAGGAGTGGGACTGAATTCTATATGAATTCGGTGTCCCACTTCTATTTAGATCCTGCTACTGTTTAGTGATTGCACCGAATAAAGCAGCATGATTCTTTGTTTGAGTTGTTTGTATCTTAGCAATGCCATAGTCAGAAGGTAAATAATGATGAATCTTAGGTTCTATATATTTGAGAAGTGTTTCTCCTTGAGATGAAATACCACCACCAATAAGAATCAAGCCTGGATCATAAATAATTTGAATTTGAGCAATTCCTTCAGCAACATAATTACTCCATTCATTGAGAATATTAAGTGCTTCTTCATTTCCTTCCTCTGCTAAATCAAATATTTTAGGAACATCTGTACCATATTCAAATTGATATTTAGTCATTAAATTTTTAAGTGCTGATGTTGAGGCACGTTGCTCATATGTTTTACCATCTTCTTCACGATAGAGTAAGTAACCAATTTCATTGGCACGGTGACGTGAACCTTGATAAATACCAGAAGCTTCACTGTAAAATGCACCACCAATACCTGTTCCCAAAGTTAAACAAAATATATGATCTTCTTCATAACGATGAAGTTTAAGTTCTCCTAACAATGCCGCATCTACATCATTATAAACAGCGATATCATCCGATAAATCTTTGAAGACATCGAAGAATTGTGTACCGTCATAATTTGGAATGGTTGGCCCCGTGTAAATAATTTGACCTAAATCTGAATCTACGACACCAGCACTAGAAATACCGATAAATGGATTTTTAAGTTGATATTGATTTACAAAGCCTTCTACTAATTTATATGTTTCATCCACGATACGAATATGGAAATTGTCTGGCGTTTTAATCTTTTTATAGTCAATCATCTCTAAGTCATCATTAATGACTGCCACTTTAATATTAGTTCCGCCTATGTCTACAGCTATTTTATACATTGAGGTACCTCCTTAGTCGTCTATATTATAACGACACTTCAAATTAAAGTAATCGTCATCATTCTTTTTGAAAAATATTTTCATCAAATTCGCAATATTTTGTTAAATCTTTTCAAAAGTAGTTGTTTAAGAAAATGATAGCGTTTACAATTCTAAATGTAAATAGAAATTTATTGTAATTGAATTTATCTCAAAGTTTATAAAAATGAATTTGAATAAAAATTGATTTGGAGGAACGTGACATGGAAGATAAATTAAAAGGATTATACGCCGCTTTACTTGTACCGTTTGATGAACATGGACAAGTGAAAGAAGAAGGATTAAAGCAAATTGCTAAAAATGCGATTGAGACTGAGAAACTTGATGGTTTATATGTAAATGGTAGTTCTGGGGAGAACTTCTTAATTAGTAAAGAACAAAAGAAACAAATTTTTAGAGTAGTGAAAGAAACTGTTGGAGACGATGTGAACTTAATTGCGCAAATTGGATCATTAGATTTAAATGAAGCGATTGAACTTGGGAAATACGCAACAGAACTAGGTTATGATGCGTTATCAGCAGTGACACCATTCTATTATCCATTCTCTTTTGAAGAAATTAAGCAATATTATTTCGACATTATCGAAGCAACACAAAACAATATGATTATTTATGCGATTCCTGACTTAACAGGTGTCAATATTAGCATCGAACAATTTGGCGAGCTATTTAATCACGAAAAAATTGTAGGTGTGAAATACACTGCACCGAACTTCTTCTTATTAGAACGTATCCGTAAGGCATTTCCAAATAAACTCATATTATCTGGATTTGATGAAATGTTAGTGCAAGCGACAATTTCAGGTGTCGATGGGGCAATTGGTTCAACATACAATGTGAATGGTCGCCGTGCACGACAAATATTTGATTTAGCACGAGAAGGAAAAATTGCTGAAGCATACCAAATTCAACATGATACGAATGACATCATCGAAACGGTATTAAGTATGGGCATTTACCCAACACTCAAAGAAATATTAAAATCTCGTGGTATCGATGGCGGATTACCTAAACGTCCATTCCGACCATTTGATGAATCACATCGCGACGCATTAGACACATTAATTAAAAAATATGATTTATAAGCAAACTGAGAATATTTAACAACAGAATATGTAACACAAGGGGTGTTGATTATGCATCAAGTCGGTTTTGGGGCATGGAACTGGGTAGCTGTTATTGGTTATCTTGTCATTATGTTATTAATTGGAGCGTACTTTACTAAAAGGGCTGGTAAAGATACGGATAGTTTCTTTACGGCAAGTGGTCGTTTGCCTTCGTGGGCCATTGGGTTCTCGATTTATGCAACGACATTAAGTGCGATTACTTTTATGTCTACACCAGAAAAGGCATTTCTAACAGATTGGGCATACATCGCTGGTAATATTGCGATTATCGCGATTATTCCAATTTTAATCGCATTTTATGTACCATTCTTTAAAAAGTTACGCGTCACATCAGCGTACGAATATTTAGAGGCGCGTTTTGGCCCAAGTATTCGTGTCATTGGTTCATTACTATTCGTCATTTTCCACTTAGGACGCATAGCAATTGTGATTTACTTACCAACATTAGCAATCACAGCGGTATCAGATATGAATCCATTTATCGTAGCTAGTTTAGTAGGAATTTTATGTATTCTTTATACTTTCTTAGGCGGATTCGAAGGCGTTGTATGGAGCGATTTCATTCAGGGGGTTATTTTACTTGGTGGCGCATTAATGATAATTGTCATCGGTGCTTTTGAAATCAAAGGAGGATTCGGCACAATTGTCAGTGATGCAATTGCCAATAAGAAGATTATTAGTGCAGATAACTGGAAATTAAATGGCGCTGCTGCTGCAATCCCTATTATCTTCTTAGGAAATATCTTTAACAACTTGCATCAATATACTGCGAGTCAAGATGTTGTTCAACGTTATCAAGCGTCGGATTCTATGGATGAAACGAAGAAATCATTGTGGACAAATGGTGTTTTAGCGTTAATCTCTGCACCTATTTTCTATGGAATGGGAACTATGATGTATTCTTTCTATCAACATGAACAGGTATTGCCTAAGGGATTCAATACATCATCTATCGTGCCTTACTTCATTCTAACTGAAATGCCACCATTCGTGGGCGGATTACTTATTGCAGCTATATTTGCTGCTGCACAGTCAACGATTTCATCTAGTTTGAACTCTATCTCTGCTTGTATTTCTGAAGATATTAAACATCGTTTCTTCGGAAAAGGGGCAGATAAATCAGAAGTTAACTTTGCACGATTAGTCATTGTTGTGGCAGGCTTATTAAGCTATGGAATCTCAATTTACTTAATTGCTGCCGATTCAAACAATTTATGGGATTTATTCTTATTAATCACTGGATTATTTGGTGTACCATTAGCTGGTATCTTTGCAGTAGGTATCTTTACGAAACGTGCCAATACATTTGGTGTCTTAGTAGGATTAGTAGCAGGTGTAATCATTGCTTACGTATTAAATGGCGTCGGTGGCGGTAACGCACCATTCTACGTATCAATCATTTCATTCGTTGTTGCTTTCATCTTTGGTTATTTAGTAAGTCTTGTCGTACCATCTAAAAATGCAAAAGATATTACTGGATTAACGATCTTCGATAAAGATAAACCATCAACATATATTTCTAAAGTAGTAGAGAAAAAATAATATTTTGTTGCGAGTTGAACACAAGTTTTTGTTCGACTCGCATTTTATGTCTCTAGAGTTATGCTAAGATAAAAATGAACTATAAAACAAATAGAGGTATCATCATGAAAATATTAAAAATTGCAGGTATGTTCTTATTAGCACTACTTATCATGGTCGTTACACAAGGCATTGCATCCATCTTTAGTGATTTAATTCCATTTCTAGGTATGGGCGCTATTTTACAAGGGATTTTATATATCATTTTTGCTTTTTTAGTCGTTCGATTATTCATTAAACATGTATTAAAAGATCGCTTGAACGCATATCGCATCACGAAACCTAAATTTAGTGTCATCTATGTTGTATTAGGTATAGGTTTACCGGTAGCAGTTTATGCGGTATATGTCATCTTTGTTCCAGGTGATTTCATCGTACATCATTTTAGTACTTTAAATGATATATTGCACACGTTTTTCTGGGCTATCTTTGTAACAGCCATTGGTGGCGCAGTCGTTGAAGAAATGGTATGCAGAGGTTTATTGATGGGATATATTGAGAAGAAGACGAACATCAATATTGCCATTATTTCCACGGCAATCTTTTTTGGTGCCATTCATTTATTAAACGGTGGACTAAATGTAACTAGTTTCTTCTTATTATTAATTAGCGGTTCATTAGTAGGTATTATGTTTGGTTTAGCAACCTATAAATTCAATACCATTTGGGCAAGCATTACACTACATTTTTGTTGGAATTTATCCCAACTTTTACTTATCACTGAAAAGGAAAGTCAGTATAGTATTTGGCAATATGTCGTACATACGAACAACATAGCCATCACAGGCAATCAATTTGGTTATGAAGCATCCATTATATCTATCGCAGGATACATAGGCGTTATTCTTATTTTACTAATGATTAAGCATAGAGATATTCAATAGAAGGGTTCAGATTTCTAAAGAGTGATATTCTCTCGTGAAATTAGGCATAGTAAACATATTACTTTAAAAGTAGTTGTTATATTACATGGATTATTTAAATTATTTATATAGTTGTTTATACTAAAATAAGGAAAGAATTACTTACATTATAAAGGAGCATTAATATGAAGAAATATCTATTAGTTATTCCTGTAATTATTCTTACTTTTACATTAGTAGGATGTTCGTCATCGTCAGAAGAAAAAAATTCTAAAGACACATCTAATGATAACAAGCAGTCACAAAATAGTTCTAAACATAATCACAAGATACCGAAACATATTTTTGATAAAACAACAAAAAATCAGAAGATTTCTGAGAGTACGATAAAAAAAGATATTAAAACCTATTTAGATACCGATAGAAAACTAACAGATGCTAGAGAGCCATACGAGGACAAGTTAGACTCTGACGAAAAGTTATCTAAAAAGAAAGAACAAAAATTCAATCACATTGTTGACTTACAAGAACGAAATTTAAAAAACTTTGCCAATTACATAAATAATAATCAAATGCCTAACAAAGAATATGAACAATACACTAAAAAGATAAGCAATTATATGATAGCAATATATCAAACCAATCAACGTGCGTTAAATTTAGATGAAGATGCATCATTAAAAGATATTCTCGACGTCAATAAAGACAAAAATATTGCGAATGGTCGAGAACAAGCAAAAATTGAGAAATTTTTAAAAGAGAAAAATATCCAAACCATTGCATTTGATAAATAAAAATAAGCAGGACTTCGACGGAATGAAGTCCTGCTTTTACTGTGTAAATAATCATTTCTAAATTAAGAAATATTTAAGATTAAATTGCGACAATATTTGTTATGTTAGAACTAGTTTAAGAGTTCAATGTTTAACTAAAAAATACCATAAAGTAACTTACTAGAACCATGATGCCACTCACACCATTATGGATCATATGAACCATCATGCTGTCGCGAACATTTTTACGACGATGGTAAGCAAGATAGAATATCATTCCCATCATTGTATACATTAGAATTGCTACCCAATTTGAAATACCATGCTGAGAAGCAAAGATAAGTGATGATAGGATGAATGGCAACCAGAATCGTGTACGTTTAAATAATATTTCTTTGAAAATGCCACGATAAACAAGTTCTTCTAAATAAGGTGCTACAAATGTAATCGTCAGTACGAAGACAATTAGCGGGAAGACTTGGCCCAATTGATCCGGCGTTGGTTTGGCAGCGTTCATATCACCTAATAACATTTTGTCATTTTGTGTTTGCATTGAACCTGTCGCAAATAACATTAAATATGACATACCAATAACGATTAATCTAAGAAGTACGGCCCAACCAACATTTACTGCAATATCCTTACCTGTAAATTTTTTAGGCTTTTCATAGGTATGACGTTTGTAATAGCCTCTAACTAGCCATATTATTACAGCAGCTAGTATGAAATAAATGATGGTCACTAATGTGCAAGTTAATGTATCCATATAAATAGAAAAACTATAGATAAACATACTACTCACAATAGGAATTTGAATTAGTAGCATCCAGCCTATAAAAATAAGGGCACGTACAAACTTATTACCAGTTGGACGACGTTTTTCAGTATGTATGTGGTCTTTAGTTGAATTATCTTCATTTGAAGAAGATGTAGTATTAGAAATTGTATCCATATTCTGATGATTCATCATAATAAACCCACCTTTGTCTAGAAATATAAAATCTTGAAAATGAATACCTCTATATGAATGTAACATATATTTGACATTTATTGTAGGTCACTTCATAAAAATGCGTTATCTTAACTAAAAATCAACATTTCAATTATATGTTTAGGAGGTTAACTATGTCTAAAGATGAAATGTCACATGACCATATAACAGGAGATTTCCAAATTTCTCAAAAACCTTATTGGAAGTTGCTATTACAATCTCTATTTTTAATTTGTATTTTATTTGTTGCCGAATCAATGGTTATATTTTTAGTAGAGAAGACAAAGTACTTTTGGATTGCTATTGTAGGGGTCATTATCGCATTTCTAATTTTAAAATTAAGTAAGTTGAAGCTATTTCAATTTAGTCGAATAACTAAAAAGCAATGGCTAATCATTATCATTGGATTCATTCTTGCCAATGGTGCAGATTATATTTATTTTGAATTCATGCCTACAACAGGGAATGAAAAGGAGTTAGAGGAAAGTTACCGCAATGTACCACTGTATTTACAACTCATTGCGATAGGTATTTTAGGTCCTATCATAGAAGAAATTATATTTAGAGGATTGTTAATTAAAGGTATCTTTAGAGGTGCGCCTATAGTTGGTGGCATAGTATCTGTTATTTTATTCGCTGGCGCTCATGGCCCAAGCAACATAGGTGAATGGTTTATTTACGGTTTTTCAGGTTTCATTTTCGTTATTGCATATTTAACAACAAAACGGCTCGAAATACCTATTATCATACACATGCTTGGTAATATATTAGCTACATTTCAAAATTATTTTTGGTAGAAATACTTTAATTACATAGTATATACGCAATAAAAAGCAATGCCTAAGTTTTGATAGGCATTGTTTTTTAACTTAAATATGCTCAATTTTTAAATGTTTACCGGGAAGACTGTCTAATAAATAAGGATCATGCGTAATAATAATTAGCTGTAACTTATCCATATTTCGTAACATTTGGAGTATGATTTCTTCATTTATCACATCAAGATTCGTTGTAGCCTCGTCTAGAATTAATACTTCAGGTTCAACTAATAATGCCTTCGCAATCCATAAACGTTGGAATTGTCCGCCACTTAAGGTGCTCACTTTTTTAGGTAACAAAGATTTGTCGAGTTTACATTGTTCTATGACGCTTAACATCTTATCGTCATGTTGATTTTTAGGAATATTAAAGTGTTTTAAAGGTTGTTTTAAGATCCAAGAAACTGTTTTTTTAGTATCTAATGTATTGGCATTATATTGAGGCACGTATTGAATATGTTTCAGCCAATCTTGCTGTGACACATGTCCAAGCGTCATATCTTTATAACTTACCATACCTTCATAATTATCATCTAAACCTGCAATGATTTGTGCGAGCGTAGACTTACCACTTCCACTAGTACCACTAATGATTAAATTATCAGTATCTTTAAGTTCTAAATTAAAGTTTTTAAATATCTGCTTTTCAGAAAATGATTTATTTAAAGATTTAATCTGCAACATAACGGTATCTCCTATGCGCTAATTCAATTAATTGCTGTGAGTAAGCGTGCTCGGGACGCACTAAAATATCGTTTGCTTCGCCACTTTCAATCATTTGGCCATTACGCATCACACTAATATGTGTTGCGTAATCCATAGCTAAACTTAGGTCATGCGTGATAAATAGTAATGTCATATTATGTTCTTGAACAACATGATTTAATAATTTCATTAGTTGATTTCGATTGTCAAAATCAAGTGCACTTGTCGGTTCGTCCACGATCAATAATTTAGCTTCTCTAACAATTGACATTACTAAGGCAATTCGTTGAGCCATACTACCACTCAACTGAAAAGGGTAGTCATTAAATAAATCTTCAGGATTCTCTAATCCTAAATGTCTAAATTGACGTAGAACAAATTCGTGTTGCTGTTGTCGAGACAATTGCGTATTTAATGCATCAAACAGTGCATCAAAATGTTTTCGAATACGTACATTTTGGAAGAAATTACTATTAGTATCTTGGAACATGGCATCGGTATTATTTAAATCAATTGCAATTTGACCTTGATACTTTAGATGAGGATGACGCATATTCAAAACTGTACGTGCTAATAAAGATTTACCACTGCCACTCTCTCCAACTAAACAATGAAAGCTACCCTCTGTAACAGTTAAATCTACTTGATTCAACAATGCATGATTTCCGTCATAAACGGAGACATTCTTCAAATGTAGTAAAGCATTTATTGAGTGAATCGACGATTGAGTATTTGACATATGAGCGCGAACCCTCCTAACAATATTCCTGGAAAGAAGAATAACCAAGGTGCTGAGTAAAAGTAGCTCTTACCGTCGTAGAGTATGGCACCTAATTCTGGCAATGGTGGTTTTACTCCTAATCCAATAAAAGCTAATCCTGAAATACTAAGCATTAATTTTCCAAAATCGGCAGTAATGAGTGCAGTCACGTTACGCATAAGATGTGGAATAATATGACGTACTGTCGTTTGTGTCCTTGTTAAACCACTTAATGATGCAAATTTAACGAAAGGTTGCGTTTGTACATCACGAGCCAAATTTCTGAAATAACGTAAATAGCGTCCTAACCACCCAATCATCAAGGCCAAACATAAACCTACAATTGAGTTATTAATAAAGCCTAATACGACAAGTGCGATAATAATAGATGGTAAAGCAATTAACATATCAGCAAATGCCATCAATAGTGCATCTAACCAACGACCAATTAGTGCAGCTGCTAGCCCTAATATTAGTCCCAATATTACGCTCCCAACTATAATGAGCGTCGTTAAACCAAGTGTAACCATGCTACCAACAAATAGGCGAGTGAAGAAGTCACGTCCTAAATGGTCAGTGCCTAATAGATGATGAAGGCTTGGAGGTAAAAGTGCTTCCGATTGATGAATCATGTTTGCTTTGTCATAAAGCAGAAAAGCAAGTATAACGAATATGATTGCAATAATAGGCCATATCTAATGTTTAATCTTCATAAGCTATTCGGCCTCCTGACTTTTTTGACATTCTTAGACGTGGATCACTTTTCTCAAGTAAAACATCACCGAAGAAATTGAGCACCATTATGAAGGTAATAATCATCATTAAAATGCCTAAAATAACAGGGTAGTCACGTAAATTAATACTATTGATTAATAACTTACCTAATCCAGAAATACTAAAAATGACTTCTAAGATAATCACTCGGCTAAATAAATGTATAAAATTATTAATGATGATTGTCATGAGTGGTGCCAAAATTTCTTTTACTTGTACATAGATACAATCTTTTAATTTAAATTGTCGTAATTGAGCTAATTGGAAAGGTTGGCCTTGTAATGTACTTTCAAAAAGATGACTGCTTAACAGCAACATATGACTACCTTCTACAAGAACGAGTATGACAATTGGAAGAACAAAATATTGCCAACTATTACTTCCTACGAAAGGGAATAGATGCCATTTCACACCAAAGTAATAAATGAAAATAATTGCTAGCCAATATTCTGGTAATGATGTAACTACTTGGGCAATACGAGTTATTACGACTGACCACTTTTTTCGTGAATGATTGCCACATAAATAACCAATTACGTAACTTATAGGAAACAGTATGATAGCTGAACCGAATATTAATTTAATGGTTGGGACAATTGCCTGGGAAATACGTTCAGTTACGGGTTCACCATTACTAAAACTCGTACCAAGGTCGCCTGTAAAGACATTGCCTAACCATTGGACATATCGAACTGGCATTGCCTGACTTAAACCAAGTTTCTCTTGAGCCATTTTAATACGTTCAGGCGTGATTTGTGCAACACCATGTTCTTGTAAGTATTGAACGGCAGGGTTACCGGTTGTATTCTCTAAGAGAAGAAATAATACAAAGGAAATGATGATTAAATAGATGAGTAGTCTGATGAAATGTTTTACAATGTTAGTCATTATTAGACACCTTCAACTTATCGTAATTTATTGGTGCATCTGTTTGTCCTGAGAACTCGAATTGTCTGATTTTAGGACTTGTCACAAAGGTCTCATTAGGATATGAAATAGGAACTATGAGATATTGCTGATCAATATAAGACGATAGTTTATTAAATGCGCGTTGTCGGTCATGCATGTTGATCATCGTCGGAAATTGCTTAATCATAGACGTTAAGGTTGTATCGTTTGCGAATACGCCAGGGCGTGAGCCATCTTGTTTAAAACGTGCATTCAAGAAATTGTATGGCATTAGCGCATTTGTATATGTACGATAATAAATGAGATCAAAATCTTTACGCACCGTTAAAGTTTCATAATACGTTTGTGAATCTAAAATATTAATATCGAGTTTAATTCCTACTTTTTTAAGGTCTTGCTGCATGATTTCAGCTTTCGTCTTCCATTCTGGAAATTCATCCGTTTGGAGTGCGAGTTTAAGTGAAAGTATGTGATCATCCTTTTCGAAATAACCATCATTATTCATCTTATAACCTAAAGAGCAGATTAACGATTTAGAAGTCGAAGGCGAGTAAACATGGTCAGGTTGATTGTGAGCATTAACGTATTGAACATTCTGTTGAAATAGACCCTTCAGTTTCTTATCTGACGATAGGTCGTCTGTGTTAATCGCTTTACTAATCGCCTCTCGCATTGTCTTATCTTGTAAGATTTTATGCTGTGGATTAAATCCCATAAATTGCGTTTCTGTACTTGGCGACGTATGTACAGAAAGTGCTTTGTTTCTATGAGATTCTTTCACTTGTTGTGGTGTCATCTGACCTAATGAACCACCTGTAATATCAATAGAGTGACTCTCGATCGCTAAGTGTCTTGAATCACTATCTTCTATAGATTGGAAAGTTAGATTGTAATTAAGTGGATGTCCATTGCGATAATATGTATTAGGTTGAAAACTCACAGTTTCATTTGTTGAATCTGCTACTTTGAATGGACCTGTGCCAATTGCTTTTTCAAATTTACCAGTTGTATTGCCACCTTTAACAGCGTGTGGACTCATAATGCGAAGCGGTCTAACTTGAGATAATTCATTTAATACTTGGTTTGACGGTGATTTTAACTCAATCTCAACAGTGTGTTTATCTTTTATTGTGATTGATTTTAATTTATCTAACGTTTCCATAGGGTCAGTTGTATCCGTTGCCTTCGCACGTTCAATTGAGAATTTAACAGCCGATGCATCAAAATCAGACCCATCATTGAATTTTACATTCTTCTTTAAATGAAATAGGTAGTGTTTACCGTCTTCTGAAGCTTCCCAAGATGTAGCAAGACCTGGTTCAATCTTGCCATTTTTACCATAAGTTACAAGCGGTTGATAGATAGCATTGTACACAGGCATAGGCGCATCAAAGCCTTGTGCATCTAGTTGATTTGTATTAAATTCACGAGGTAGTGAGACTTTAACCTCTTTGTTGTCATTATGATGCTGAGCACAGCCACTTAACATAAGCATCGCGCACATAGAAAGTGAATAGAATATGCGCTTTTTCAATGTTTTACCTTCTTTCCATTGTATTCATCATTATTTTTTATAATAGAGTTTAGTTATTGGAAATTATTTTTCCATCAATAGACATTATTATATGATACACCCTATACAAATTCTTTGAAATGATAAATTTGTGAATAGATATGTAGAGGTTTTCCAATTTTGAAAATAAAAAAAGAGGGTGGGGACCCTCTTTTTAATGTGTTTCTCCTAGTGCAACTTTGGCGTCGTCTTCTTTAGAAATGGCTTTAATAGCGGCTGTTAAACCTTTCGCAATTGTTTCAATAGACATCGACGGTTTCTCAGGCTTATCTGTCACTTGTTCA
Source organism: Staphylococcus haemolyticus (assembly GCF_006094395.1). Taxonomy (NCBI): domain Bacteria; kingdom Bacillati; phylum Bacillota; class Bacilli; order Caryophanales; family Staphylococcaceae; genus Staphylococcus; species Staphylococcus haemolyticus. The sequence continues at coordinate 232,214 of NZ_CP035291.1, forward strand.
GGGATAAATGGTACATGAATAAAACCGAATAATAACCCTGGATAAGACTTGTCAGCGAGATAACCTAATTGGTATAAGACATGGTTACAAACAAATGTGCCTGCTGTATTCGATAAGCTTGCAGGGACGCCTGCTGCTTTAATCGCTTCCGTCATCGTTTTAACAGGTAAGTTTGAGAAGTAGGCAGGTGCGCCATCTTCTTGAATGGCCACATCAATAGGCTGATTACCTTTGTTGTCAGGAATACGTGCATCGTCGATATTGATACCTACACGCTCAGGAGTAAGGTCATAACGACCTCCAGCTTGACCAATAGACAAGACCACATCGTAATTGCCATTTGCTAACTCTTTATCAATGACGTCTTTAGATTCATGAAAGACGGTTGGAATTTCTAACTTTGAAATGGTATGTTCGCCAATCGTATTCTCCAATTGCTTTACTGCCTCTAATGCAGGATTTATCTTTTCACCGCCAAATGGATCAAATGCTGTAACTAAAATTTTCATTATTCATTTCCTCCTTAGAATTATTTAAAATGCCCAGAAATACATTAGAGCGATGTGAATTACTATAAGTGCTAATGCTATAGGTGCTTGTGCTTTAATAACGCCAAATTCTTGTTTCATCTCAAGTAGTGCAACTGGTAATGTGTTGAAATTTGCTGCCATAGGTGTAAGTAATGTACCACAGAATCCACCAGTCATGGCAAGCGCACCTGCAACGATTGGATCGCCACCTTGTGCAATAACGAATGGAATACCAATACTTGCTGTTATAACAGTAAATGCTGCGAAAGCATTTCCCATAAGCATTGTAAAAAGAACCATCCCTAATATATAAGCAATTGCGCCTATTAAATGGTTGCCTTCAGGTAAAAATGAAGAGATACCTTTTGAAATGACTTGACCCACACCACTTGCAGTAAAGAGTACGCCAAGTGCAGCTAAGAATTGTGGTAATATACCTGTCGTTCCAACTTGTTGCGTTAATCGGTCACTGTCATACAATGTGTAAGATAATTTTGGCTTGATAATTAGTAGTGCTGCGATTAATCCCACAATTGATGAAATACCTAAACCGATGGCACCGCCAAGTGGAGTCCAGTTTGAAACAACTACTGCTACCACAGCTAAGACAATTGCAGGAATGAAAAGTTTATTTCCATATTTAGCAGAACCTTTTTCAACTTCTTTATCATTAACATCGATAATATTTTTTATTTTCACTTGTCTGAAAAGTGTTAACGCACCCATTGCTAAAACTAGAAGACCATTAATTGCATCTGGTATGTAAGGACCTCCTATAAATAAAATAGCTAAAATGGTCCAAAATGCTGCTGTACCTAAACTTTTAGATTTATCTTGTGAACGTAAAGCGCGATAAGCTGTATATAAAAATTGAAGTCCAATCAGTATGTAAAATATTTCTAAAATATGGTTTAAAGTTGCTTCACTCATGATTTTTCACCTCATTATTTCCATATTTTTTATTGAAGTAACGATCGAGTAAAATATTTTTAATCCAAACTAAAATAAGTGTGATGATAGCAACAGGAATTGAAGCGAGCACTAAACTCATTGCATTCACTTTGATGTCTAAAGATTGGAAAGTCCCAACCATCAATAACACACCAGCAGCACCAACAAATAAGTTTTGTCCAAAGAAATTACCATAATTTTCCATGGCAGATGCTTCGGCTTTTAGTTTTTCAATATCTTTCTCATCGATGTCTTTATCAGTAAGATTGTAACGTGTTCGAAGTGCACCTTGAACCATAGGGTTAATTAAAGGTCGAACAAATTGAGGATGACCACCGATACGTATTGATGCTACGCCAGCGATTTCACGAATAATTAAATATAAAGTAAGAAGGCGACCGGTTGTTATTTTCTTAACGTTACTAATTAGTTTAGAAGCTTGTTGCTTCAAACCAAAACGTTCAATTAAACCGACCATAGGCAGTGTAAGCATAAATAAAGTTACAAGACGTTGATCTACAAAGGCTTTTCCAAGTGTTGAAAGTACTTCAACGATATCCATACCGGCAACTAAACCAGTGACTACTGCTGCAATTAAAATAATTGCGATAGTGTCAAACTTAAGAATGAAGCCGATGATTATGATTAAAATACCAATCAATTTAATCCATTCCATAAAAGCACTCCTTAACAGTTATTCAAATTAACCTTTAATATTTAATTGATGCGATTCAGAGATATAGTTAATGTCTGTAACCATATCTAATTAATATGTAAAAGATAAATGAATAACAGATGTAATTTTCTTAATATTAACACAACGAAAATTGCTATTAAAGTGAATTTAAAATAAATTGAATAATATTTTGAAATTGTATAGTTTGAAAAATTTAATGGAGTAATTAAACATTTAAAGAAAATGGTATTATCCTATATACATTGTTTGCGGGCATGATATAATATCTTAGGTCAGATGAGAATAATTCTCAATGGCTATTTTATTATATCAGTAAAGGAAGTGTCAGATGTGAGTTCACATCAAAGTAGGTTCGACGGTAAATTAATCATTGCAGCTAGTTTTGCAGTGTTAACATATTGGTTGTTTGCGCAATCATTTATAAATATTGGTTCTAGTCTACAAAAGACATTTGGTGCTGCAGATTCTACACTTAACCTATCTATCAGCCTTGTATCATTCGTTACAGGTATTTTCATGGTGGGTGCAGGAGATATTGCAGATAAAGTTGGAAACCTCAAGATGACAATAATAGGTCTCGTCTTTAGTATTATTGGTTGCCTTAGTCTTATTATTGTTCCTGTCACGCCATTCTTAGTTATTGGGCGCATTTTTCAAGGCCTATCAGCTGCCGTATTACTACCTTCTACAATTGGCTTAGTATCAGATAACTTTAAAGGTCAATCACTCCGTAAAGCTTATAGTTTTATGATGATTGCGACAGTTGGCGGAATAGGATTTTCTTCCTATGTCGGTGGTCTTATTTCTAGCTTTTTAAGTTGGCAATTTATTTTTGTTATTTCTATCGCTTTATCAATTATTGCGATTTTTATTTTAAGTCGTAGAAAAGAAGTGCCACGTCAAGAACGTGATCACCAGCCCTTCGATTATGTAGGCATGGTGATTTTTGGCGTAATTATCGCTTGCTTAATGCTATTGATGACTCAAGGTTTTACATATGGTTTGACAAGTCGATTCACGTTAACTGTTGCAATCGTTGGTCTCATTGCTTTAGTTGTATTTTATATTTTTGAAAAAGGCAGACCCACACCATTTATTGATTTTTCAATTGTAAAAAATCGAGCATTTCTGGGCTCAACAATCAATAATTTTGTGCTTAACACTGGGGTAGGTACCACAGTCGTCTTCAATGGTTACGCTCAAAAACAATTTGGTATGAGCGAAGCACAAACTGGTTTGGTTACAGTGCCGTATGTCTTCATGGCGATAGCGATGATACGCTTAGGTGAAAAAGCAATTCAAAAATATGGCGGTAAAAGTATGTTAATTGCAGGGCCACTATTTCCAGCAATTGGTATCATTCTAATTAGCTTCACTTTCTTATCGCCAAGTTGGTATGTAGGTATTGTAACTTTCGCATTTGTTGTATGTGCGATTGGTAATGGGTTAGTTGCTACACCTGGCTTAACGATTGCAGTATTCAACATGCCAGAAGAGAAAGTGAGCTTTGCGACAGGTTTATATAAGATGGGCGCTACACTCGGAGGAGCCTTTGGTATCGCGTTAAATACGACCGTATTTACAGTATGCCAACAATTCTATTCAGTAGAAATGTCAGCAATGATTTCATTCTTAGTCGGGGCAATTATTATGATACTTGGACTTATATCAGCATTTATTCTGATTCCTAAAAATGTTAAAGCATAATAAAAACAAGCGTGGCTTTTTAATCAGTCACGCTTGTTTGTTTATATATAATTAATTTACTTTATCGGTAGACAATCCTTGCGTAATCGGATCAAATATAACTAAATCGTCGCTATTTAATAACTCCTCAGTTAATTGTAATTCAGCAATACGATTAGAATTATAGTATTTCACATACAATGTGCGCGATGTTAAGTTGAATACAGTTTGGTACAGCGTATAGTGGAATTCATCTTCAGAAGGTCGAACTGCACCTTTAGGAATGCTTACACTATCAAGAATTCTAAACGCATCTAATACTGCATCATCACCATCGTCAGGCAACATATTACTTACAAGATAAGCTGCTCTTACATAACGTTCTGCTGACGTATAACCACCTGGTAGTCCAGAGGTACCACTTTCATTGCCGATATATAAATTTTTATAGCGTTTATATTGTGGTTTGTAAGGCGTCACATTCGCATAATTCTTCAAGTTCTCGTAATGCCAATTTAAATCAGGGCTATTTGTTAGTACACCGACTGGATTATCATGAAGGACAATGCGACCTTCTACAAACGTAATCTCTGCAGTTCGGCCTGTCGCGTCCGATACATGATAATGTAATGGCGGCGCTTCATTAATATCATTCAATGTATGTGCAACGACATTAACTTGGTCTGCTTGTTCAATAAGTTCCTCAATCGTTTTGTTGTAACCAAGTACCCATGTTAATACTTCAGTTTGTGAAATATTGATGTATCCATCGTGTATTTTATTAGCGTATGAGGCATAACCACGGTCATATTGATTAGATATTGCGAGGCCATGCTCATTTACACCGTCTCCGAAAATAAAGCCTTCCATATCAGAACCGGCACCAGTAAAACCATACGTCGTTGTACCTTTATAATCTACACGAGATTCCCAATAGTAGTGACGTGGTTGCACAGCAGGATGTCCAGTTAATGGATAGTCATAGTCCATCGTACGTCCTAAAATAACGTCACCGTTTTTAGCTTGAAACGTAAAACCTGTACACATATGTAGAAACCTCCAGTATTTAAAGTGAGAATTATTATCAATTATAAGATTTCTAATTATGCATTTCAATTTTTAAAGTTTTTCGGAAAAAGAGTCCTAAAATAAAAGTTACTATATACATACTAAAACAAATAATATAGGCCCAAGTAATACCGTAATAATCAACGATTATCGAAATAATAAAAGTTCCTAAAGCGAAGAAAATGCTGTTAAATAAATTGTTTAATATGTATGTAGAAGTTAGAATTTCTTTTGGTGTGTTGCGCTGAATCATTGAATTTAGTGAAATATAACGCATGTCTTCGAAAATGCCCATAAATAATGAAAATAACAATGCGATCATTATTGAATGGTGAAGAATAAAACTTAAATTAATAAATGCTAAAAGCAAAGGAACGTAAATAATTATTGGATAGTTTATTTGTGTGAAGAAACGATCCTTATGGTTTATCCATAGTCCTGCAATAATTGTGCCACTAAAGAAAAGGGCATTGATTAGTCCAAACCAATAATCAGGGACATGTAAATAGGTTCTTGTATAAGTAAGAATGATAGCTGCTATCCATATGGTCGTTGCGAAAGATTCAAAAATAATAGAAATGTTTAAATACAAACTCAATTTATCACGATAATTATCACGAATAACAGCTTTAAAACTACTAAAAATATTTGCCTTCTCATTTTTGTAAATTTGACGTTCTGAAAGGCGTAAAATAAAAAAATAACTTATCATTTCAAGTACTAGCGCAAATAAAAATAAGTATTTCGCACCTATAAGACTCATTAAAATGCCGCCTAATGCCCACGTAGAAAGTTGAACAACACTACTCATCATATTCATTAAAGCGTTAGCAGATGTAATCGCATCTTTATTCTCAATAAAAGGAATCATTGAGTTCTTAATTGGGTTTGTAAAACCATCAAAAATAGCATTAAGAAAAAGTAAAACAAAAATAAAAATGGGAGATATGCCAAATATTAATAAACCAGCGATACTTGCTAAACTTACTAATTTAAGACCTTGAAATATAGATAAGACTTGCTTTTGCGTAAAATATTGATAAATATAATTGGAAATAAAACTACTCATAAAAATGCCAGATGTAAAGATAATGGGAATCATCGAGGCAGCGGTCGTTTTAGATGTGATATTAAAAACAATAGCAATAAGACCAACAATTGTTAAAATATCACCAGTGTTAGCAAACAATTGACTATAAAACAGATGAAAGTAGTCTTTACTATGTTTTCTCATATTGCCACACCTCAATAAAACTTGTGATTTTACACTATTATAGCATTAGGTAGTCATAAAAAATATCCCTTATGAGCTAATTAAATCTCATAAGGGATATGATTTAGATATTAAGCATGTGCATGTTCTGGAACGTCTTTAAAGTTTTCTAAACGACGATTCCATTCTTCATCGCTAATGTTGTTTTTAGCTACATAACGGTTACGTTCATGTTTGGCACAGTCATATGAACAAGCACCAAGATATTTGTCTTCATTTTCTTCTGAAACAAGAATTTGCTTGTTACATTCAGGATTTGAACAGTTAATATATCGTTCGCAAGGTGTACCGTCAAAGTGTTCTTTACCGATAACTGTTTTCTCAACTTGGTTAACGTCAACGCTAATACGTTCATCGAAGACGTACATTTTACCGTCCCAATATTGACCTTTAGTTTCAGGGTCTTTACCGTAAGTTGCGATACCACCGTGTAGTTGTCCTACATTTTCGAAGCCTTCTTTAACTAACCAACCAGAGAATTTTTCGCAACGAATACCACCTGTACAATAAGTTACGATGTTTTTACCATCTAATTGATCTTTGTTCTCACGAATCCAGTCTGGTAAGTCTCTGAAACGTGTGATATCAGGGCGAATGGCACCACGAAAGTGACCTAAATCAAATTCATAGTCATTACGAGCATCTAAGATGACAGTATCTTCATCTTCTAGTGCTTCTTTAAATTCGCTAGGTGAATAATATTTACCAGTTGTAACACGTGGATCAACATCGTCTTCTAAACCTAAAGCAACGATTTCATTTCTTGGACGTACGTGCATTTTTTTGAAGGCATGGCCTTCAGCTTCATCAATTTTGAACGTCATATCTGCGAAACGCTCATCTGAATGCATATGTTCGATATATTTATCAGTATCTTCTTTCGTACCTGATAATGTACCATTGATACCTTCTGTAGAAACTAAAATTCTACCTTTTAAATTGTTTGATTTGCAGAATTCTAAGTGCTCAGCTGCAAATGTTTCAGGGTCATCAATTGTTGTGTATTTGTAATATAATAACACTCTATAATCCATTTTCTAATTCTCCTCTAAAAATTTATTTATCGTAAAGGCAAGCCGTATCATTTAGTTATTCATTAATTTATCTTTTTATAAAAATCAACATTATATTATTTTACCAAATTTACAATAACTTTCAATATTTCGGTTTTGAAAATAGGGCAACAGACCTATGTTAGAAGTACAATTACTTTTTGAAAACGATTACATGTAGTACGATAAGTAGAAAGTGAAGTAAAGGATTATAATGAATTAAGATTATACTTTTCGAAAAGGGAGGAATTGTTAATTATGACAAATCAATCTTTACCAAAATTAACATATACTGGGGCATCAAAAAGTGCAGTACCTATTATTTCTGAAAGCGAATTACAAACGGTAACGGCAGAACCTTGGTTAAAAATTTCAGATGAAGGACTTCAACTTGAAGGTCTTATCTTTGATAGAGATCATAATTTATTTTTATGTGAAGTGTTTGGTGGTAAAATCTTTAAAGTCGACATAGACACAAAAGAGGTCTCAACAGCGTTTCAATCAACAAAACAAAATCCAGCTGCAGTTAAAATACATAAAGATGGACGTTTATTCACTTGTTATTTAGGCGATTTCGAGTCAACAGGTGGTATCTTCGCCACAAATGAACATGGTGAACAATTTGAAGAAATCATTTTGGAACTCAACACTGAATATTGTATTGATGACATGGTCTTTGATAGTAAAGGTGGTTTCTATTTCACTGATTTCAGAGGTTATTCTACAAATCCTAAAGGTGGCGTCTACTATGTTTCGCCTGACTTCAAGACAGTGACCCCAGTCATTCAGAATATTTCAGTAGCGAATGGTGTAGCTTTAAGTACGGATGAAAAAGTACTATGGGTTACAGAAACGACGACAAACCGACTTCATCGTATTCAATTAGAGGACGATGGCGTGACAATTGCACCGTTTGGCGCAACGATTCCATATTACTTTACTGGCCATGAAGGACCAGACTCAGTATGTATTGATAGCGATGATAATTTATACGTAGCAATGTATGGACAAGGGCGTGTTCTAGTCTTCAACAAACGTGGCTATCCTATTGGTCAAATCTTAATGCCAGGGCGTGATGAAGGTAAAATGTTACGTTCAACACATCCACAATTTATTCCTGGAACAAATCAATTGCTCATTTGTACCAATGACATTGAGAATGGCTCAGAAGGTGGTTCAATGATTTATACCGTTGAAGCTTTTGCGAAAGGTCATGAAAGCTATCAATTTCAGTAAGTAATAAAGAAATAAGCGACATCGTCTAACACACCATAAAACCCCTCACTATCCACCTAGTGAGGGGTTTGGTGTTGCCAATGGAATTAATTTATGAATGTATTATATCACTATTAGTAACTTATTGCAAGTTTAATTCGTCTAGCATAAATGATTACTAAGTAATGCTTATTTTCTAATCCAATGAAACTTTTTCGAATATCCAGTATACTGTAATAGAATAATAAGACATCCGCATAAGTATGAAAGGAGTATATGATGAAAGACAATTGGATGAAATATAAAGATGACAGTCTTGTAGCATCATTCTATGATAGCCAGACCACGACGTTTCAAGAACAAGGATTTGAAACTGAATTAGCATTTGGTACTGCAGGTATTCGTGGCCAGTTTGGACTTGGTCCAGGTCGTTTAAATCGCTATACCATACAACGTCTGGCATTAGGAATTGCTAATTACTTAAAAGATAAAGAAGATAATCCTTCAATTGTCATTCACTATGATATTCGTCATTTATCTTCAGAATTCGCGCATATTATTACGCAAATTTTGACTTCGAATGGCATCAAAGTTTATCTGGCAGATGTATATAAAACAACGCCACAACTATCTTTTGCTGTCCGATACTTGCAAACATCTGCCGGTATCATGATTACAGCAAGTCATAACCCTAAAGATTATAACGGCATTAAAGTTTATGGTGCAGATGGTGCGCAATTAGATGAGGGTACTTCATTAGAAGTTGCTCAATATATCAATAATTTAGGTAATCCACTTAAGTTGAATATTAACTTAAATCAAGAACTTATTGAGAAGAACACCTTTGATTTACCAGAATCGGTTTATGATAGTTACATAAATGAACTTACAAATCTTACAGGTGATATTCCACAATCTGATTTGAAGGTCGTATATACAAGTTTGCATGGTACTGGTGTGCCGATTATTCCTGATGTTTTAAAGCATCTTAATTTTCAGAATGTAAGTTTAGTCAAATCGCAATGTGAGCTAGATCCAAATTTCAGTTCCGTTAAAAGTGCGAACCCCGAAGAGCGAGAAGCCTTTGATTTAGCAATTCAACAGGCACACGACTTGGAGGCTAACCTTGTTATTGCAACAGATCCAGACGTCGATCGCATGGGATTTGTAGAACGAAATGCAGATGGTCAAACATATTACTTTGGTGGTAGTGAAATTGGCGCATTACTCATTAAATATCTGCTCGAATACACGAATGTGCCGAATCATTCGTTTGTTATTCAATCTATTGTAAGTGGCGAGTTAGGTAAACGTCTTGCTCAACAACATGGGGTGACTGTGAAGGAAGTCTTAATCGGCTTTAAACATATTGCTAAAGCCATTCGTGAGTTAGATGATACAGAATCATTTTTATTTGCCTATGAAGAAAGCTATGGCTATTTAGCCGATGATTTCGTGCGAGACAAGGACGCCATTCAAATCGTTCCATTAATTATTAAGTATGCTTCTATTTTGAAAAATGAAGGAAAAACACTACATGACGCATTAAAAGAGATTCATAGAGAAGTAGGTCTATATCGGGATAAACCGATGTCTAAAGTCTTTGAAGGTATAGAAGGACAACAACAAATTAACGCTTTAATGGATAAATTAAGACGTAATATTCCTGATGTCATTGCAGGATTAAAAGTCATTGCAATAGAAGATTATGAGACATTGAAACGCATTTATAAAGAAGACAACACGGAAGAAGCAATATCATTACCACAAGCAAATGTGATTCGAATTATCTTTAAAGAAGGATTTATTGCTTTGAGACCATCAGGTACAGAACCTAAACTCAAATTCTACCTATCACTTAACGTCGATAACTTCGAACAAGTCTCACAAGACATATATAATTACATATTTGGCGATACCGAATAGCATGATAAAAACTATTTATATGCAAGTAAGCAGTATTAAATATCATTCCACCTCAATCGTTCATTTTTAAAATTAAAAAATAATTAAAAACAGCTTATAGTACACATCATAAAGTGCACCATAAGCTGTTTTCTTAATTAATACTTTCTTAAAAAGTCTATTTGTCGATTATATAACTTATTATGAATTAATATTGAAAAGCTTAATCGTTTTAGCGGTTGTAGTTAATGTAAGTATGAAATTTCTCGCGAAAAGAAGAAACAAATAATTTAATACTGAATAAAATTAATTTCATGTAAAAATTCCGTTAAGTTAGAAATGATATGTTATGCATAGTATAAAAATGTTATATAATATTTAGTGATAGGCATAAAATCACTTTCTTACATAAAGGAGCCAATACATGATTAAAAAATATTTGTTGAGTGTATTCACTGTTTTAATAGCCATTGTTTTATGTGCTTGTCAATCGACATCGCAAACGCATGAGAAAAAAGCTAAAGAAGAAACGCATAATAAAGAAGAGAATATTTATGCGAAAAAGCGTAGTTCTGGTCAAAATGATTGGGTTGAATATAAGGGTGATGTAGCACATATCTTCTTCCATCCTTTAATTACGGATCCTAAAGTGGCGTTTACTGGTGAAGCGAATCAAGCCAAAGGCAATAATGATTGGATGATTACCGTTGAAGAATTTAAACGCTCACTTGATGAATTATATAAGCATCATTACATATTGATTGATCCACATGATGCATATGATTTCAATTCTAAACCTATTAAAAAGAAATCACTTAAGTTGCCTAAAGGAAAGAAACCGTTAATCTTATCAATAGATGATATGAATTATTATGAATATATGAGAGAAAATGGTTATGCAGATCGTTTAGTATTAGACAAATATAATCATGTTGTATCTCAAACGAAAGGTAAAGATGGTAAGTTTACTCAAAGTGAATCGAATGATATTGTTCCGATTCTAAATCGTTTCGTAAAAGAACATCCAGATTTTTCATTGAATGGACAAAAAGGTGTAGTTGGTTTAACTGGATACAATGGGGTACTCGGATATCGCACGAATGAGTTGGATAGTAAAGACTACTCTAAACGTAAAGAACAAGCGATAAAAGTTGCAAATGCAATGAAACGCGATGGTTGGACATTCGCAAGTCATTCTTGGGGGCACATTGATTTTGCAAATAGTTCATATGATCGTATTGTGAAGGATACAGAACGTTGGAAGAAAGAAGTAACGCCAATTATTGGTAAAACGGACTTATTTATTTTCCCTCATGGTGCGCAAGATAGAGGTTCAGCAGGTTATCAGTACCTAGAGAATAAAGCAGGATTTAAATTCTTAGCTGGGGTAGGTCCGAATAATTTTACTGATATTGGTGAAGATAGCGTTTATCAAGACCGTGTTGCTATCGATGGTTTGAATCTATATGACTTTAAATACAAGTTGAAACCATTTGTAGATTCAGACAAAGTTTATAGCAAAGAAGATCGTAGTTATTTTAAAGGTGAGAAAGGTTATAAATAATTAGTCGAACTCTGAGAATTGCATTATGGTAGTTCTCAGAGTTTCAATTTTTCATTAAAAGCAGGCAAAGTTTGATTGATATCAAAATGTATAGTAAGTAACAACAATATAGTTAAGGGATTATGATTTTGAATGTAGTTGTATTATTCCTATAATATTGTTATAAAAGGTATTGTGCAACATTATTAATATTAAAAAAAGTAGGGGATATTTTGTTTGGTAAATTTGTAAAAGGAATAGGTATTATCACTACGATTTCGTTATTACATACTTCGATAAGTGATGCGAGTGAATCGCCAGTAACTATTGCTAATAAAGAAAAGAATAGTAGTATTAGTACGAAATATCAGCCTAGTGGTGTCATGCTTACTACTGATCAAGGGCAAATTCTATATAATTACCGGGGAAATAATCAGGTTGACCCTGCTTCTATGTCTAAAATGATGACCTTATATTTAACTTATGAAGCGATTGAGAATGGGAAGTTAAAGCTCAATGACAAAGTGAAAATTACAAATAAGTATGCTACCATGTCCAACCTACCAAACCTATCATCAGTATCATTGAAACAAGGTCAAACGTATACTATTGAAGAATTAATTAAACAAACCACTTTAGCATCAAGTAATGCCGCAGCAATGATATTAGGTGAGAAAGTAAGTGGCGATAATAATACATTTACTAATAAAATGAATCAACAAGCTAAATCGTTTAATATGACTAATACAAACTTTGTCAATCCGGCAGGTACGCAAAATAGTTTGTTAGATCAATATGCACCTTCAAAATTTAAAAAACAAGATTTCCCTAAAAGTACCGCTAAAGATATGAACCTTTTAATGCAAGCGTTAATTAAGAAGTATCCTCAGATATTACAAATATCTAAGTTGCCACGGGATACTCAAAGAGGAAATACTTTTAAAAGTACGAATCTATCTTTAAAAGGACAACCACTATATTTACCTGGTACAGATGGCTTAAAGACAGGTACAAGTAATAAGGGTTATAACATTGCACTAACAAATAAGCAAGATCAATTACGTCTAAATGAAACAATAATGAATGTGAAACCCTTTGGTGATGTAAATGCGAAGTACAATAGAAATAGAATAGGTAATCAAATCATTAAACAATATCGTCAAAAATATGAATATAAGAAAGTGTTAACTGAAGGAGACCATGAGATAGATGGCAAGAAATATCATGTAAAAAAAGATTTATATGATGTTGTCCCTAAAGACAAATCCAAATGGCATCTGGCTATCAATAGTAAAGGCAAAGTTTATGTTCATTATTATAGGGACTTCTTACCAGGCAGTCAGTATCCACGTGTAGCTGCTGATAAAAAATGGAAATGGTTCTAAATCAATAAATTAAATTAGAAAAAATGTCGCTAAGTTTTCATCTTGGCGACATTTTTCAAATAATGAATATCTTTAATAAAGGCGTTTTAGCTCAGTTTCTTCAAATGTACTTCTCTTGCGCCACATATCATATTAACAATTTCTTTCGTCACTTTATCAATCGATTGCTGTTGTCCATGTTGAATCCAATTCGTGATGACGCTCAAAATACCTCCAGTTAAAAATTCTCCATATATTGTTACATCTACATAAAATTGACCACTCTGTCGATCAAATTCAATTTGCTTTTGAACTGCTTTATAGATTTGTTCATAAAAAATAGTATAAACTTCGCCGTAAAAATTGAGTGTTATAACGCTACGGACAATGCCTTTATTATCGTGAATAAATGTCAAAGCATCTCTCATCAATTTCTCAAAAAAATGTCGTGGGTTGTCGGGATTAATGTCGGGTAAATATAGCTCTCTAAAATGATCAATCAACGTGCCGACAACATGATTTAACAAGTCATACTTATCATTAAAATGACGATAAAAGGTTGATCGTCGTACATTTGCTTTTGCACATAAGTCTTGAACCGTTATTTGTTCAAAAGATTTAGTTTGTAGTAAATCAGAAAATGAAGTAATTAGGGCTTGATGTGTTTTTTGGACGCGTAAATCTTGTTTGTTCAACTTAATCACTCCTCATATCGGACAGTTTGAATAAAATGTCGCTTATGTTACAAACACACATAAGTGACGCACAATTCTTGCCCCTCGTCATTTTATAATACTATCGAAGGGTAGATTAATTTCTTTAAGATTACTTATAGTTTACTACTTTTCAATCTAAAAATTAAAAACTATGAAAACTTGGGAAGTGATACGTATGTACTATAGTAATGGAAATTATGAAGCATTTGCACGTCCTAAAAAACCAGAAAATGTAGAGGTTAAATCAGCTTATCTTATTGGTTCCGGATTAGCATCTCTAGCTGCTGCATGTTTCTTGATTAGAGACGGACAAATGGATGGGTCAAAAATCCATGTTTTAGAAGAATTATCTAAACCTGGTGGAAGTTTAGATGGAGATGAACTTCCTTTGAAAGGCTATGTTGTGAGAGGTGGAAGAGAAATGGAGAACCATTTCGAATGTTTGTGGGATTTATTTCGCTCCATCCCGTCACTTGAAATGGATAATGCTTCTGTTCTAGATGAGTTTTATTGGTTAAATAAAGAAGATCCTAATTACTCACGTTGTCGTGTTATTGAGAAAAGGGGGCATCAGTTATCTACTGATGGTGATTTTACTTTGACGCCACAAGCCATTAAAGAAATCATTCATTTATGTTTAATGAAAGAAGAGACATTAAACGACGTGAAGATTACGGATGTCTTCTCAAATGACTTTTTGCATTCGAATTTCTGGATCTATTGGAAAACGATGTTCGCATTTGAGCCATGGCATTCTGCAATGGAGATGCGTCGATATTTAATGCGCTTTGTACATCATATTGGAGGATTAGCAGATTTCAGTGCCCTTAAGTTCACCAAATATAATCAATATGAATCACTAGTTCTTCCGATGATTGCTTACTTAGAGTCCCACGGTGTGCAATTTCAATATGATGTTCAAGTGTTGAATATAAAAGTAGATATCACAACAAAAGAGAAGGTTGCGCGTGAAATACAACTTAAGCGTTCAGGTAAAGATGATATCATTCCTCTAACGCCAGATGATTTAGTATTTGTTACAAATGGTAGTATCACTGAAAGTTCAACTTATGGAGATAACAACACACCCGCACCCCCTACAAAAGAAATCGGTGGTAGTTGGACGTTATGGCGTAATCTTGCCAAACAGAGCCCTGAGTTTGGTTGTCCCGAAAAGTTCTATCATCGTTTACCAGACAAAAGTTGGTTTGTATCAGCAACCGCGACGACAAATAACATGACAATTATTAATACAATCGAGCAAATTTGTAAACGAGACCCTCTAGCCGGCAAGACAGTGACAGGTGGTATTGTTACTGTTAATGATTCTAAATGGCAAATGAGTTTTACTGTTAATCGTCAACAACAATTTAAAAGCCAACCCGAAGACGAGGTGAGCGTTTGGATCTATGCATTATACTCAAACGTAAACGGGGATTACATCCATAAACCTATCACTGAATGCAGTGGAAATGAAATTTGCCAAGAATGGTTATATCATATGGGCGTTCCTATCAATCAAATTGAAGACCTCGCTAAAACGCAATGTAATACGATACCAGTCTATATGCCATATATCTGTTCTTATTTTATGCCTAGATCCATTGGAGACAGACCACTTGTCGTGCCTGAAAATGCTCGCAACATAGCCTTTATTGGTAATTTTGCAGAAACAGAAAGAGATACTGTATTTACCACTGAATATTCGGTAAGGACTGCTATGGAAGCAGTATACCAATTATTGGACATAGATAGAGGTGTCCCTGAAGTGGTTGCAACAGAATTCGACCTTCGTATATTGATGGATGCCTTATATGAACTTAATGATGGTAAAAATCTATCAGAACTCTCAGAACATAACAAAATACAGAAACTCGCTCTTAACGCTTTCTTGAAGAAAATAAAAGGTACCTATATCGAAGAATTGTTGCACCAACACAAGTTACTATAAGTGTAGATAAAATTCACCCCCACATGACGAATTAGCATGTGGGGATATTTGTTTAGTTTATTTATTGGCCAATATATCGTTTTAAATGTTTAGCGGTTATGGAATTGTCGATGTCAAAGATGCCTTCAGGTTCACCCGCGTAAAGTAATTGGCCACCTTTATCTCCAGCATAAGGCCCAATATCAATTAACCAATCCGCCTGAGTCATCATCGTTAAATTATGTTCAATCAAGATAACCGTATTGCCTCTTTCAATAAGATGGTTAAAGCAATCGATTAGAATTGGCAAATCATCTTCATGTAGCCCAGTTGTTGGCTCATCAAAGATAAAGATCTTATCGGTCACATCTTGTGTCAGGTAACGGCTTAGTTTCACACGTTGAATTTCACCACCTGAAAGGGTATCTAATGATTGTCCGAGAGTCATATAGTTTAATCCTGTATCCGCTAATGCTTGAAGCGGTCGTATAATACCTGGACTGTCGCTAAATTTCTCAATGGCTTCATCCACGGTTAATGCTAAAATATCCGCAATAGAATAACCTTCTACTTTAGCTTCTAACACTTCTGGACGATATCTTGTACCACCACATAATTCACATATTTGTGAAAAGTCTGGCATAAATGCAAGTTCCGTTTTTAAAACACCTTTACCATGACATTCCGGACAGGCACCTTCTGAATTATAGCTGAACATACTCTTCTTAAGACCAGTATGTTGACTAAAGAAACTACGTACATCATCAAAGATATCTAAATAAGTAAGTAGATTAGAACGATTTGATGCATGGACAGGTTTCTGGTCAATAAAGATAGCCTCTTGTTCACGTTCAAATCCTGCAGTGATGAGTGAACTTTTACCTGAACCTGCAACACCTGTAACAACAGTCATTGCATGCTTAGGTAGTTTAGTTGAGACATTTTGTAAGTTATTGCGACTAATATTAGCAATTTGAAGCATGTCTTTCGATTTACGTGGCGTTTTTTTAAGTTGATGCTGTCGGTTCAACGCTTGACCAGTACTTGTGTCGGAACTGAGTAATTCATTATAAGAGCCAGTAAATGTAATTTCACCACCATTTTTGCCTGCTAAAGGTCCTAAATCAATAATATGATCAGCGGTCTTTATAACATCTGGATCATGTTCTACAACGAGGACTGTGTTGCCCTTATCTTTTAAGGATTGAATGATATCGTTGATACGCTGAATATCCTCTGGATGTAGTCCGACACTTGGTTCATCAATAATATAGATTAAGTCGCTTAAAGGACTATTAAGGTGACGAATGAGTTTAATACGTTGTGACTCACCACCAGATAGTGAAGTTGTTTCTCGCGCTAGTGTTAAATAATTCAACCCAATATAACTTAATGCTTCTAGTTGTTTCTTAAGTGGCTCTATAATCACACGGGCTTTGTCTGATTTTATTTTTCTTAAAAAGGCTAACGCCTCATCAATTTGTAGGTTTGTGAATTCTGCAATATTTAAGCCATTGATTTTACAGCTTAATACAGTGTCATTAAGACGTTGACCATGACAATCAGGACAATCATGTTTCGATACCACTCGGTCAATATCTTCTTTAAAACGTTTCTTTTCGAAATTATCATTAAGTAAAAATGAACGGCGGAATCGATGAATTAATCCTTCAAATTTGGCAGTTCTAGGCCAATTTGACGGTGGATTCTTTAATTTAGTTGGTTCGGTGTATAAAAACGTATCCATTTCTTCATTCGTATAATCTTTTAATTTCTTATCATTATCAAATAAACCTGTATATAAATAACGTTTACCTCGCCAACTATCAGGTCTAAATGAAGGGAATTTAATTGCATCCTCATTAAGTGATTTATCATAATCAAGCAATTCATTTAAATCAATATCTTCAACATAGCCTAGTCCTGAACATGTTTGACACATACCTTTAGGATTATTGAAAGAAAAGATATCTGAATAACCGACAAATGGTTCGCCAATACGTGACCATAGCAGTCGGACAGACGCGTAAATGTCAGAAATTGTACCTACAGTTGAACGAGAGTTACCGCCAAGACGTTTCTGATTAATAATCATTGCGACAGGAAGATGCTTAATTTGATCGACGTCTGGTTTTTCATATTGTGTCAGTTGATGTTGCACATAACTTGAATATGTTTCATTTAACAATCTTTCAGATTCTGCAGCTACAGTATTGAAGACGAGGGAAGACTTCCCCGAGCCTGAACGACCTGTAAATACTGTTAATTGATGCTTTGGAATCGTTACATTTATATTTTTTAAGTTATTTTGTTTGGCACCGATAATTTCTATATTAGTCATAATTACACCTCTTAAACCTAGATTAACTCACATGTTGGTCATATTAAATTATGCTTCGAGTGGTTTGATTTTAACATCAAGATTAAAGTATTCTTTTAAAATATTTCGGTAGTTATCTGAAGTTACATCATATTTATTTTTACCATCCTGTTTACTTAGCGTTAGATGTTGTAAGGACATCGTAGCACGTCCGTATGATTGTGGTTGAGTAACGATAAGTTGTTGTACAAAAATAGAATCTGGATGTTGTGAATTATATTGAATCATATCTTCAAAATCTTCTATTTGCTTAGGTTGGAAGCGAGCCTCGTAACGTGTGATCCAACTATCGTCTTCGAGTTTCTGAATGCTATAAGTTCCTTCATGCTCTGAAATTGCTCGGAATTCACCTGTAATATCTGTAACTGGATGAGTTGGATCTATATTTGTAATAGGTAAGGCCTGTAAAGGTAAGTCACCGAAGCCTACATCTGCAACATAATTTACATCATTAATTGGAACAACAAGTGACATGTGTGAACCTTCTGGACTGCGATTGCCATTAGGCTGTTCAACAGTCGCAGACATACGATATACGGTAAAGCCTTTTTCTTCAAGGTAAGTCCCAAAGAAATGATTCATTTCGTAACAGAAACCACCTCGTTGCTGATTGATCAATTTATCATACAAATCATTAATTTCTACAGATATAGGTACGCCATTTTGGACATTGATATTTTCAAAAGGAACCGTCAACATATAGCGTTTATTGTAATAATTGAGCGCTTCAAGTGAAGGTTCATTATATTTTGATGCATCTATATTTAAATAGTGTTCGATAGCTTGAATATCCATAAGATGAGGTCTCCTTTGTTAAAAGCTTTTAGTAATCCATACCCTATAATGATGGAATGACGCATGTAAGAATAGAGACGAAAAAGGTTCTAAACACTTGATAGCAGTTGATGCCTCGTGTTTAGAACCAGTATTAATATATTAAACTATGTTATGATTCAAAATTACAGTTCTTGTTTGTTGAAAATGGCTATTGAAATGAAATAAGAAGCCACTAAACAAATCAAACCAAGTATTGCATATAGACTAATGAAAAGGATATCTGTAGGATTTGTTCCTAAATCAGAGAATGAACCTGAACGTACAATGGCAGACATAATAACACCAAAGTAAGTAATAAAGAATAAAATAAGAACGATAACCGATGTTGAAATCATGATGACATTTGAATTTTCAGGACCAAATTTAAATGTTAACGGGAACATGATAGCGTATGTGCCTGCAGCGCCAATACCTACTAAACCTGAAATAAGTGTTAACATTAAATTCTGATGTATCGCTAATACTGCAATTAAACCAATAATTAATCCGATAAAGATGAGTATGCCATAAAATGCGAAATAGCTTTTAATATAAGCACTTCGATGTGTTGGCAATGTTGAAATATAATACATCCATTTAGAATCTTTTTCTCGCTTTAAGTTATCCGTCACTGGTGACAATAAGAAAATCATTGGTAAGAAACATGCCATTGCTGGATTTATAAAAGCGAATAAGAAACTTGCTACAATGGCTACAATTAAATATGTGATAAGTGACTTTTTAGATGCATAGAAACTACTTAAAATTAGACCTTTCATTATTTATCACCTCTCATAATTAATTTTGTTGCGTCATCAATAGTGCTAAGTGGGTGAGCGTTCGTTACACTAGACCAATCCTTGATTAAGATTTGGCGTTGACCTTGTCTCACTCTTGATGCAATGATGATGTCTTGTGGAATGTCTAAATCAACATGCTCATCAACTTCGACAATACCATATTGATTTAACAATTCTTCCTTGCTTTCTTGAAGTACAATTTCACCATCACGCATAAAGACTAATTTTGTAGCTAAATGTTCTATATCTTCGGAAATATGAGATGAAATGAGTATGTCATTCCCCTCAGAAATATAGTCTTCCAACATTTCAATGACTTCTTCACGTCCTGATACGTCCATACCAGCAGTTGCTTCGTCCAGTATGAGTAATTTTGTATCATGCGCTAGAGCCATGGCTAAGGCTGCTTTCATACGCATTCCTCTTGAGAACGTCTTAATTTGTGCGTTAGTTGGTAATTCGAAACGCTGAATGACTTCAAAGAAACGATCACTGTTCCATGTTTTGAAAATATTCGCAAAAACTTTATCCATATCTTTAATTTCGAGTTTATCAGGCACACGTAAGTCATCAAATACAACGCCAATATGCTCTTTGTATGCATAATCCTTATCTGAGACAACTTGATCAAAAAATGAAATATCTCCAGAATCTTTAAAACGGTTACCAACTAATGTATTAATCAATGTTGATTTACCTGAACCATTCTTACCAATTAAACCAATAACTTCGCCAGGTTGAAGTGTTAAAGAAATATCTTTCAAATAGAAATTCGATTTCTTATAAGACTTGTTGAGATGTTGCACTTGCAATAGATGTTCCATAGTAATCCTCTCTTTCTGTTGATTAGTATTAGATTTAATTCAATTAAAGATTAGTTACTTTTATCATAATATAGATTAATTAATAAATAACTAAGATTTGTAAAATTTACGTACTTTTAACATATAACCTAAGCTGTTGTATGCGAAAATAATGATTAAGAATAGTATCCCTAATGTTTGATTTGAGCCAGTATCAATAGAGAAGATACCTAAAAATATAATTGCGAACATTAATAGTGCTAAGTTTACTCCGTAATTTTTATACATACTTACTATAGCGATATGACGTTCACCTTCATCCAATAGTGCTAAGGTTTTTTCAGTATAATTTTTTTCTCCTATTTTAGGATAACGTGAATCGAAACGACGATTGAAAAAGCCTAGCATTATTGAAGGTATGATGGTCAACATATAAGGGATGATAGCGTACAATACATCAATATTTGAACCATGGCCAAAGACGATTAATAAAAGCGCAACAAAACTTATAATTAATTGAATATATGCGATGATACTAGATTTATTGAAGTTTAAGTTGGATTTCTTTTCGAATAAATCAGCATCATCATCTTCAATCGAATTGAGACTTTGATTTTTAAATTTAAGCGCATCTTTTTGAACTTTCCACAAATAAAATGTAAGACCAATGATAATTAGCGATGCAATGATACAAGTGATTAACCCAAAATGGATATGTGCAAAATTAACATTTGATAGAAAAGTATTAATACTTCCCATTGAAGAACCCACAAAACCACCAATAATGCCACCAAGTACAAGTAATAGAAGATAGCGTTTTACTTTCATAAATCTCCCTCCTCAAATATAAAGACATTTTCAACTGGTTCATTGAATATACGCGCAATTTTAACGGCTGTTAAAATGGACGGCATAAAATCATTCCGTTCAATCAAAGAAACTGTTTGCCGTGAGATACCGGCTTGTTTAGCGAGTTGTGTTTGATTGAAGCCATCGCGAGCACGTAATTCTTTAAGACGATTTCGCAATATTTATCAACTCCTTGGCTATTACGTTACATTATCTTTGTCATTTTGACAAGTATATTAGTCAAAAAGACCTTTATTTTTGTCAAAGTAGTTATAAAAAGTAGCCTTCGGGTTGTCTGAAGTTAGACATCCAGAAGGCTTGAATTACAGTGTTTTGCTATTTGTTAAGGCCCATTGGTTTAAATCATTTAGACGATATTTTGTGACGATGTTTTGATTGACTTCATCTAGCGTAATAGAATTTAATGTTGAAATTAGAGTAGCTTCAATTTTATTTAAAGCATTACTAACTACGCACATTTCTGCTCTTTGACCTTCCTTTTCACCTAAGAAGGGCTTCAATAATTGCTGACTAGAAAAGATCGCGTCTCGACCTTCAATTGCTAGAAAAACATCATAAAATGTGATTTGATTTAAAGGCTTATTTAAAGAAAAGCCACCATTTTTGCCCGTAGAAGAATTAACGAGACCTTCTTTAACAAGAGCTTTAATAATCTTCTTTAAATAAGAATCTGAAACATTTAAACGATCACTTAAAGCAGTAGAGGTCATCACGCTATGTTCTGATAGTAGATTCAGCATTAAGAGAACATAGACGGCTTGTTCCCATCCTATAGATAATTTCATAACAGTCCTCCAATGATAAACGTTTCTTTTATTATAAAATATAATATAAATTTTTTATATATTAGGATTGAAAAATAGAAAGGGTGCATTATAATACTAATTAAAGATAAAGAATATCTTAATTATCTTTAATATATGACCTGGAGATGACATCTATGAATTTACATCAACGTTCGTACTTATATTTCTATATATGTATCATTTTGACGACCATATGTATGGGCTCTTCTTTTCCAACTGGGAAGTACCTCATCTCAATTGAACACGTGCCACCTATGTTACTAGGCGGATGGCGTTTTACCATCGCGGGATTCATTATCTTATTGGTTTTATTTTTGAAAAGGGGCGTTAAATATGTATTACCATCAATTGATCATAATAGTTATAAAGGCTTTATATTTGTCGCTACAATCGGTTTATTACAAACGGCTGGAACAATGGGATTATTAAATATAGCAATGTCATTGGGTGTATCCTCTTCAATGTCTGCCGTTTTACTGTTTACCAATCCATTATGGTTAGCTGTTCTTGCGCATTTTATACTGAAAGAGCGTTTAACAATGATTAAAGTGGTTGCACTCGTGATTGGTGTGATTGGGGTTACGATATGTCTAGGGTTAGACCGTTCATTGCTAGGGTGGGGCGCGTGTGTCGCATTACTTGGTTCACTATGTTGGTCATGTAATACTGTCGTGACTAAGCAATTTAAGTTTGATAAAGGCGCCTGGGTATTAACGGGATGGCAGCTATTATTTGGTGGCATCATCATGTTCTTGATTAGCCAATTGTTAGGAGAGCGCTATCACATTGGACAATTGAATGGTTGGGGATGGGTATGGTTTTGGTGGCTTGTGTTTCCTGCGTCTATTGGATCATTTGGATTATGGTTTAGCAGTTTAAATTTACGAGGTGCTACGATTTCGAGCAGTTTTCTATTTTTAGTGCCCTTATTTTCAACCATTTTTTCAATTATAGGGTTAGGTGAACCTTTCACATTGCACATTATGATAGGCGGATTATGTGTTGTGGTCGCATTGATTGCAATTAATTATTCACCACATCACTTAAGTAATTAAGGTATTAAATGTTTGGAAAATCGAATGATCGCACTAAATAGTTCTAGGATAATATTAATTATGAGTTCCCAAAGTGGTTGTTTGGATTTATCTTTTTTAGATTCAGACATCGTATCACTCCTATGCTAGTTAGATTAACATAGTGACATTTTGATTGAAAATGTTGCATATATGGAATGGTTTTCGAAATACTTCATACTTGAAATTGTCTTAATTTTAATACAATGAAAATATATGAAAACTTGCGAACACTGACTTAAGAAAATAAAAAATCTGAACAAATCTCTTCACATGGTATCTAATTTTTTGTAATATAGCACTCGTATTATTTTTGAGAGCAACAAAAAAGGAGGTAGCAATGATGAAAGGTAACAGAATGATGTTTTTCATATTCATGTTAGGTACATTTACAGTCGGTATGGCAGAATATGTTGTTACAGGATTATTAACTCAAATCGCAAGTGATATGAAAGTGTCTATTTCAAGTGCAGGTTTATTAATTAGTGTGTATGCTGTGAGTGTTGCATTAATTGGACCATTCATGCGTATATTTACAATGAATGTACGTGCCAAACGCTTATTACCCATTTTGGTTGCCATATTTATAGGTAGTAATGTGGTAGGGATGTTGGCACCCAATTTTCAAGTATTGCTGTTATCAAGATTGTTGTCAGCTTCAATGCACGCACCATTCTTTGGCGTGTGTATGAGTGTGGCTGCAGCCGTTGCACCTCGTGGTAAACAACCGCAAGCCATCGCATTAGTCCAAGCAGGATTAACAATTGCGGTTATGATTGGTGTGCCATTCGGATCATTCTTAGGTGGCTTTGCGAATTGGAGAGCTGTATTTGGCGTTATGATTGGTTTAGCGATTATTACAATGCTAGGTATGTTGAAGTTTGTACCAGATGTATCTCTAAGTACAGAATCTAATGTAAAAAATGAATTAAAAGTATTTAAAAACCCACACATTTTAATCGTGATGTCTATTATCGTCTTTGGTTATTCTGGCGTATTCACAACATACACGTTTATGGAGCCAATGATACATGACTTCGCACCTTTTAAAATAGTAGGGTTAACTATTTGTCTATTTATGTTTGGTTTAGGTGGTGTGTTAGGTAACTTAATTACAGGAAATGTGCCAGAACCTAAACTAACTAAATATCTATTCTATACGTTTTTATTATTATTTTTAACTATCGTACTATTTGTCACTTTTGTGCATAATGCGATTTTAGCAATTATTATATGTTTCTTATTTGGATTTGGAACATTTGGTACGACACCATTATTAAATAGTAAGATTATATTAAGTGCCAAAGAAGCACCATTACTTGCGAGTACATTAGCGGCGTCTATTTTTAATGTGGCAAATTTCTTAGGTGCCATTATTGGTTCAATTTTATTATCAATCGGTTTACCTTATTTAATGATTACCTTTGTATCAGGGGGGATTATTATTCTAGGTATTTTAATTAATGCAGTTAATTATTTTTATGAAAAGAAACATTTCCAATTTGAAAAATGAAAGTTGAGTTGAAGAAACACCTCTAGTGTCAGTGTGTCATCGTACTGATATTAGAGGTGTTCTATTATAGTTATTCAGATTCGAATTTTAAAGTTGGTTCGTACATATCGTGATTGAAGTGATGTTTAGAAAATTGACGTAAATCATTTATAAACGTATCTATGTTACGATCTAATTTCTCTTTGGTTCTCACGATGATAACGCGCTTATCGTCAGAGTTTGTTTCGTATTTATCATTATAGATTCTTGCAGCTATAGAAAATTTTGAGATATAATTCTCCAGTGATTCATAGCAATTTAGTAAATCACGAATAGGTTTATTAGATTCTTCTTCATGGTGACTCATAGTACCCAATAATTCTTGAATTTGATCGTCTAATTTTACAAAAAGTCCCTCCACATCATCGCATTTTTCTAACGTTTGCGGCTTGTTTATTAGAGCATTGGTTTCACTTAAATGAATTTTACTTATTTTAGATGCTTTATAAGCAGTTAAATCTATCATACTCAAAATATCATTTTTATAATCTTCACGTTTTTCTTCTTTCTCTTTAGTGATTTGATATTTAATCCCCCAAAATGTCCCAATTAGCGCAAAGATACCTCCGACAATGGCAGCTAAAAATTCACTCATAATAATGAACTCCTTTTCTAGTGAGAATATTTACATTTATATTGTACACTATTTAAATGATGTAAGAGGAAAATTATAGTTCGACTTTGAAGTTAAGAACTTGAGGTATGTTAGATATATCGTTATTGGTAATGAAATCAATTAAAAGTTGTGCACCTTCTTCTTGTATATCTTTAACTACAGGTGCTTCAGCGAACATGTCATAATTACCACCGCCTACAGCACGATAGTTGTTGACACAAATGGTATAAGTTTTATCACTGATAAGTGGTTCATTGCCAACCTTAATATCAGTTACGCGTTGACCAATAGGTTCTCTTACATGAATGGTATAAGTGATACCGCCATACATGTCATAGTTAAAATGCTGTGGTTTCGGATATAAAAATGCATCGTTGATTGTTATTTCATTTTTATCGTTAAGCGTGAAGTAGCTTGCTGATTTTTCTAAAGCGTCTTTAATGCCTGCACCAGTAAGTTTTAAAACTTGGAATGTATTGGGAAAAGGATAATTATTAATAATATCACGCATAGTAATACGTTTATTAAATCCTGCTGCTGAGTCGAAGAGTGCCGTACTTGCAATATCAGCACCACTTTTCTCCAATAACATAACATTTATTAAATTAATAAGTGGATGAGGTTTCATTCGTGCCTCAAATTGATCTTCTACTAACATCGGTTCAGGTAAGGTCGTGATTTCAGTATCTAGCCAGTCTTCTAGATGTGTTAATAGCTTAGAATCTTCCGGTAATAGACTGTATTCTGAGTCTCCCACTACAGGTAACAATTCGCTTTGCGTATCAATAATCTGATTATTGTCGCCAATCGTTAGCGTTACCTTACCTATTTGTGTTGCACGTGTACCAGGTTGTATGACGGCAGTTTCATATTTAACTGTCGCGATATCTCGATGTTGGTGACCTGTAATCAAGACATCGATGCTTTCGTGGAAGCAACGTAGAATTTCGGAAGCTTCATTCTCACCAGTTAAATCTTCAGTTGGTTCCTCTGTATCGATATCACGTTCGAATCCGCCGTGATATGAAACGACGACGATGTCAGCTTTTTCACGGACATTAGGTAATAGTTGGGTAAGTGTTTCAATCGCACTCTTGAAAATTAAGCCTTCGATATGATGTGGTTGTTCCCAGTTAGGGATATTTTGTGTAGTCAAACCGATGACGCCTATTGTTAGTCCTTCTTTTTCAAAATAATGTACGCCTTCACCTGTAAAAGGTTGTTGTTTCGAATCTAAAATATTAGCACAAAGCACTGGATGGTTAAGGTTTTGTAGTGTGTCTATAAGGTATGGTAAGCCATAGTTAAATTCATGATTACCAATCGTTCCCAAATCAAAATTTAAGCGGTTATATATCGTTGTTAACGGTTTGCTAGAGCGTAACTCTGATACTAAATAGTTGCATAAAGGTGCCCCTTGTAGGAAATCGCCGTTGTCGATTTTGAAATAAATATCGTCGTTTTTGCTTGATTGTTCGATAAGTTGATTAGCATATAATAAACCCATAGGTAACTGTTGATTCGTCTTTGAAAAATCAGTTGGGAATATGTAGCCGTGAACATCACTAACGATATAAAAGCTAAGTTGAGTCATAAGTACCATCCTTTCATTAATGACAGTGATTAATATTTATAATTATAAGGTATGCATGTTAATCAATCATTATTCGTTTTCAAAATAATTATATCTTTATATAGCAAAATTATAGTATAAAAGCTACACAGAATAGATTTAAAAAGAATTTTTAGGAATTATTTACAATATCTTAATGATATAAATAGATTTTATATAAATTTCACATTAATTAAATATTATTTGAATTAATATTGTGATAATCTTATATTGTCATATAAATTGACAAATTACACGATTTTATACATATCGAACGGGGGCAATACAGTTATGAAGCAAATGAAGTATCTTTTAGTGCTAGCTTTAACAGTTATTATTTTTGCGGCAGCATGTGGAAATAATAGCTCGTTAGATAGCAACAACAAAAGTTCTGACAGCGGTTCTGATTCTGGTAAAGATGGTTACAAACCTAAAGAATTAACAGTGCAATTCGTGCCATCTCAAAATGCTGACACACTTGAAGCAAAAGCGAAGCCACTTGAAAAATTATTATCTAAAAAATTAGACATCCCAGTAAAAGTTTCTGTATCAACAAACTATAATACAATCGTTGAAGCGATGAAATCTAAAAAAGTGGATGTAGGTTTCTTACCACCAACAGCTTATACATTAGCACATGATCAAAAAGCAGCAGACTTATTGTTAAAAGCACAACGTTATGGCGTTAATGAAGATGGTTCTAATTCAAAAAAATTAGTAGATGACTATAAATCAGAAATATTAGTTAAAAAAGATTCTGGCATCAATAGCTTAAAAGACTTAAAAGGGAAAAAGATTGCATTACAAGATGTAACGTCTACAGCAGGATACACATTCCCTATCTCAACACTTAAAGAAGAAGCGGGAATTGATGCAACGAAAGATATGAAGATTGTTAATGTTAAAGGACACGACCAAGCAGTCATTTCATTACTTAACGGTGATGTTGATGCGGCAGCAGTATTCCAAGACGCACGTACAATCGTTAAAAAGGACCAACCAAATGTATTTAAAGATACTAAGATTATTAAATTAACAGAACCTATTCCAAATGACACAATTTCAGTTCGTCCAGATATGGATAAAGCATTCCAAGATAAACTTAAAAAAGCATTTAAAGATATTGCAAAAACAAAAGAAGGTCATAAAATCATCAGTGAAGTATACTCTCATGAAGGATACACAGATGCCAAAGATTCAGACTTTGATATTGTAAGAAAATATGAAAAACAAGTTCAAGATATGAAATAATATTAGAACATCATTAAACGAAATTGAAGTTTTAATATTATCACAATATATCTAAACTTAGACTAATGAACATTGTAGATTAATAAAAGCAAAGAGGAGCAAGGTCGAAAATAATATTTTTGAGGCTACTCAACAAATTCGCAGTAGCTGACTGAACTGAGATAGCTCTTAAATCTAGCTTTCTCAGTTCTTGTGTTCCTTGCGGGGGTAAGAAAACGAATTCGTTAACAATTCTGTCTCACGTCTTTCTTTGCAAAAATAAAGGGTGCTATTTAAATGAGTCAAATTGAATTTAAAGATGTCAATAAAGTTTATCCAAATGGGCATGTAGGACTAAAAGACATCAATTTGAATATTGAAAAGGGAGATTTCGCAGTTATCGTAGGCTTGTCAGGTGCAGGGAAATCAACGCTATTAAGATCAGTTAATCGACTTCATGATATAACATCTGGTGATATTCTTATTGAAGGTAAATCGATTACGAAAGCTAAAGGTAATGATCTACTAATGATGCGCCGTAATATTGGGATGATCTTCCAACATTTTAATCTTGTAAAACGATCATCTGTATTACGCAATGTGTTAAGTGGACGAGTAGGCTATCATCCAACTTGGAAGATGGTGTTAGGTCTTTTTCCAAAAGAAGATAAAGTAAAAGCCATGGATGCTTTAGAGCGAGTGAATATTCTGGATAAATACGACCAACGTTCTGATGAATTGTCTGGTGGTCAACAACAACGTATTTCAATTGCTCGTGCATTAGCACAAGAACCAGCAATTATTTTAGCTGATGAACCTGTAGCATCTTTGGATCCTCTAACAACAAAACAAGTGATGGATGATTTAAAGAAGATAAATGAAGAATTAGGTATTACGATTCTTATTAACTTGCATTTTGTAGATTTAGCACTTGAATACGGTACGCGTATTATAGGGCTTCGTGCTGGTGAACTTGTATTCGATGGTCCTGCAAGTGAAGCAACTGAAGAAGTGTTTAATGATATTTACGGTCGTAAACTTAAAGATGATGAGAAGCTAGGGGTTGAATAATATGACGACACCTACAACGAGTAAATATGATGAATATTTGAATAAAAAGTTTTCGCTTAAAACGAGTTTTACTATTTTTCTAGTATTAGCTTTAATAATATGGAGTTTCTTATATACTGGCTTTAGTTTTGCCGATTTAATGGTAGGTTTACCTCAAATTGGTTCATTCTTTGGACAAATGGTACCGCCAGACTGGGCATATATACATACAATATTGAAACCTATGTTAGATACCATTCGCATGGCTATTGTTGGGACATTTCTAGGCGCGATTGTATCTATCCCAATTGCTTTAATCTGTGCAAGTAATATTGTTAAAACGAAATGGATTTCAATTCCCGCTCGTTTTATTTTAAATATTGTGCGTACGATACCAGATTTATTACTAGCAGCTATATTTGTAGCTGTCTTTGGTATTGGTCAAATTCCAGGTGTATTAGCACTATTTATCTTAACTATTTGTGTTATTGCAAAGTTATTATATGAAGCACTTGAAACCATAGATCCAGGACCAATGGAAGCCATGACGGCAGTTGGGGCAAATAAAACGAAATGGATTATCTTCGGCGTTGTGCCACAAATATTATCAACTTTCTTCTCATATGTGTTGTTCGCTTTTGAAATTAACATTCGTGCTTCAGCGGTACTTGGTCTTGTAGGCGCTGGCGGTATTGGATTGTTCTATGATTCTACTTTAGGCTTATTCCAATATCCTAAAACTGCGATGATTATTCTATTTACATTAGTTATTGTTGTCATAATTGACTATGTAAGCTCGAAAGTGAGGGAACAACTCGCATGACACAAAATAAAGATAATTTAGAACAAAAGTTTCCTATTAAATCAAAAAAGCATAAGCAAAAAATAATTAAAAATTGGATTATTGCAATTGTTGTTTTGGCTATTATTGCATGGGGTTTTGTAGGAATGCCCGCATTAGAATTAAAATCCAAATCCATTGAAATTTTAAAATCTATTTTTCACGGACTTTTTCATCCGGATTGGGGTTATGTATATATTCCTGCTGGTGAAGATTTATTACGTGGATTACTTGAAACGTTTGCGATTGCGGTGATTGGTACGTTTATTGCAGCTATTATCTGTATTCCATTTGCCTTTCTAGGTGCACAGAATTTAATCAAAATTCGTCCAGTAACCGGTATCACTAAATTTATATTAAGTGTGATACGTGTATTTCCAGAGATTGTTATGGCTCTAATTTTCATTAAAGCGGTTGGTCCGGGGTCATTTTCAGGTGTACTAGCTTTAGGTATACATTCAGTAGGGATGCTAGGAAAATTATTCGTTGAAGATATTGAAAGGTTAGATTTCACGTCAGTCGAAGCATTGAAAGCAAGTGGTGCTAACAAGACGAAAACTTTGATCTTTGCAGTTATACCACAGATATTACCATCATTTTTATCGCTTGTGTTATATCGCTTTGAATTGAATTTACGTTCTGCCTCGATTTTAGGACTTATCGGTGCTGGAGGTATTGGTACACCATTAATTTTTGCACTTCAAACACGTTCTTGGGACAGAGTAGGTATCATATTAATCGGATTAGTTATTATGGTTGCAATTGTTGATTTAATTTCAGGAGCAATACGTAAGCGAATTGTATAGATGAGAGAGACGATTAAATTTTAAAGTATATTTAACCGGCTCGATGCTCTAAATGTTTAAAATATACCATGGAGATAGGACAATGCATTTGATATGAGTGGCGTCCTATTACCGTGGTTTTTTTATGTTTTATAATGTATTTTCAAAAATGATTTTGACTTCATTGTAGGGATGACGAACCTTTTTGACATCGCAGCATAGGCATCACGTTTGTCAGCATTATAACCTTGTCGACGAATTACAACATTGTGTTCTAACTGCTTTGAAACGTTATTGCATTAAGATATAAATTTTAACCATTCATTCATTAATTTGCCATAGTTATGCTTCATATTTCTACAAAGTTATAAACTATCAGAAACTTACAGAGTTGTAATTTTGGGCTTTCTCTCTAAAAATATCCTATTTTATATGTTTATATATAAGTGAGGTGAGTAAATATGGAAAATGTAAGTAGTAATAAATATAGAAACGATGAATTCTATGGTAGTAGAAATGAAAATATTGCATCATCTATAAGTTATTTAAGTGTGTTTTTTGCACCGGTACTATTACCTATTGTAATGTGGATTATCGCTGACAAACCTGTATCAATTCATGCTCGTAAAGCATTATTTAACCATATACTTACTTGGGTTTGCTTTACATTAGCGCCATTAGCATTGATGCTATCTGCTAGTGTTATGGGCAATGCATCAACTAATACAGAAAGCTGGATTGTATTTGGCTCATGGACAATTGCAGTTGTATTGGTGGTAGTAGGCGTTTATTTGTTCATTAAAAATATTATTAGAGGCATTAAATTATTATTAGTTTAGAAGTTATAAAAAAGAGGCTATCGCTTATAGGTTAATACACCTTTAATGATAGCCTCTTCATTTTCATATGCATAAAAGAAATGCTCTAGTAATAAAAGTAACAGATAATTAGAAAAATATAGTTATTGCTTATTTCGAAAATTTACGTCTGAGGCTAATGACACCTACGCCTAATATGAAAGCTATAAAACTGTAAACAAACGTTGTCGTTGAGGCGCGTTCACCTGTCATAGGTAATTCGTGATGTAATGAAGTTTGACTCGTTTCTTGAGAACGAGTTGCTTGTTTACTAAGTGTCGAATTCATTTGTGATTTTGGTGATTGATCTTGTTGTTTAACTAGACCGTTTTGCTCAGCATAGCCATTGAATCCCATGTCATTATCTTCAGCTTGGTGTTTAGTAAGGTCTTGTTGAGAGTTAGACTTAGATGTTTGTTTAACTAGACCGTTTTGCTCAGCATAGCCATTGAATCCCATGTCATTATCTTCAGCTTGGTGTTTAGTAGGGTCTTGTTGAGAGTTAGACTTAGATGTTTGTTTAACTAGACCGTTTTGCTCGACATAACCATTGAATCCCATGTCATTATCTTCAGCTTGGTGTTTAGCAGGGTCTTGTTGAGAATTAGACTTAGATGTTTGTTTAACTAGACCATTTTGCTCAGCATAGCCATTGAATCCCATGTCATTATTTTCAGCTTGGTGTTTAGCAGGGTCTTGTTGAGAATTAGACTTAGATGTTTGTTTAACTAGACCATTTTGCTCAGCATAACCATTGAATCCCATGTCATTATCTTCAGCTTGGTGTTTAGCAGGGTCATTATTGTGAATTACATCATGGTTGAAACCAGGATCAGTATCGTTATTGTCATCAACATCATGGTTAAATCCAGGATCTACATTGTTGTTACTATCTTGGGATGTAATTGGTTGACCATTGTTATCATGGTTGAACGCTTGGTCAATGTTATTTGTTACTGCAAAAGCATGGCCGTGTGACATAAGTAATAGTGATGATGTTACCAAAGTTGTTCCAAAAGCATATTTAAAACGTCTTTTAATCAATTTATTCACTCCTTAGTAAAAAGCATTCTTCATACATAAAGATGATTATTTAATAATTAAAAATATCATAGATATGTATATTTATAACTTAGCATAATAATTTAATTTAAACCTTAATATCTTCTATCAACTGAATGACAGTTTTGTCATACACTTATTTAAGGCAAACGTATGCTATTATATAATCAACTTTTTTGAAACTAATAAGGGTGTTTTGATGCTATTACGCAGAGTAACAGAAGAAGACTTGTTCTCACTTATTAAACTTGAAAATGAAGGCTTTACGCCAGATGAAGCAGCAACACCAGAAGCTTTGAAACAGAGAATCAATAAAATACCTGATACATTCATTATCGCTGAAAAGGAAGGACGCATAATCGGATATATTAATGGACCTGTAATTAATCAACGATATATAACCGACGACTTATTTGAAGAGATTCAATCCAACCCCAACAGTGGTGGCTATCTTAGTGTATTAGGTTTAGTCGTTAACAAAGATTATCAAAGACAAGGGATTGCGGGCAAACTGTTAGAGCAATTTGAGAAACTGGCGAAGCAACAAGTAAGATGCGGTGTGACACTTACATGTCGAGAAGCTTTAGTGTCATTGTATGAACGTTATGGCTACAACAATGAGGGAGAGTCAACCTCACAACATGCTGGTATAAAGTGGTATAACATGGTTAAAGAAGTGTAAGGATAAGGTTGAGACGAATACGTTTCAACCTTGTATCTATTTTATGTTTAATTTATTACTTGAGTGTTCTAACATTTTTTATTCTCCCATTTTAAATAGATATTTCCCCCTTTGGATATTCACTTCAGAAATTAAATAAGACTTTCTTTCTAATGTTTTTTGATTAATTTTTATTTTTCAATTTTAAAAAGTATAAGAAAACTATATTTTAATAGGAAGAAACTAGTTCATTTATAACTTAAATATTCTATATTCAACAATAATTATTCAATTTATTCTTTTTTTAATACGATGGATAAAATTGGGACAGTTACAAAATTGTTATATAGTTTAATGGAATGTATTTACATGCAATGTACTGAATTTAAAACGTAAACAATACTCTCGTTATATTAATTATGATTGATTAATTTGTCATATTACCTTATAAGATAAGCCTTTAAATACATATTGAAAGAGAAACATCAAAAGCTATATTGAATAGCACTATGTATATTTTTAAGCTTTGTACAATCAAATCTAGAAAAACTATATATATAGATGTTCTAATTCTGTTGCAATTTACATGTAAAAGGGACTATAATGGTGTAAATTCAAATTAATTGTGGTCAATTAGTCAATTGGGAAGTAAGTGTGAGAATAAAGGAGAGTATTATGTCGAGAAAAGAGAGAAATTTTAAACGGTCCTTTGGTCAAGAAAAAGCTAGGGT
Source organism: Staphylococcus haemolyticus (assembly GCF_006094395.1). Classification (NCBI taxonomy): domain Bacteria; kingdom Bacillati; phylum Bacillota; class Bacilli; order Caryophanales; family Staphylococcaceae; genus Staphylococcus; species Staphylococcus haemolyticus. Next base: position 266,689 of record NZ_CP035291.1, read on the forward strand.
CAAACTTTATAAATCTGGTAAACAATGGGTTAAAGCTGGGATTAGAGAAGTTCAATTACTTAAAGTGTTAGGTCTACCCTTTTTAAATAAAGATGTTGAACAAATTAATAATTTAGATACTAATAAAGATAAAAATTTTAAAAACCAAGCGATGAAGGCGACAGGTTTAGCAGGAGGCGCCTTTACATTTGCAATGTTGAATGATCATCACGCATACGCAGCTTCTGAAACACCAATGACTTCAGAAATTGCATCTAATAGTGAAACAGTTGCAAATCAAAACTCAACCACAGTTACAAAGTCTGAAACCTCAACAACTGAGTATATTTCAAGTCAAACAAGTACCTCCCAAGATGCTACATCTAGTACAAATTCAACAGAAAAAAGTACTTCATCATCTACAACAGATAGTCAAACAAGTACAGATTCAACGTCAGATAAATCTACATCAAATTCTGAAAAGCAAGATAGCTCGATGTCAAATTCTGATACTAAAGCTTCAAGTTCATCAACTACTGATAATTCAACAAGTAATAATAGCACCACTTCAGAGAAAGATACTAATAGTCAAGCCAACACGACATCTACTGATAGTCAAAAAGGTAGTACTTCAACCAATGATAATAGTATTACGTCAACAAGTACAAAAGATAATCAAATAAGAAAAAATTCAACAGAATCAAATAGTATAACGGCATCAAATTCTACATCAGACAGTAATAGTGGTTCAACAGTTTCTACTAATTCAACGACGTCACAGTTAACGAGTACTTCAGAAAGTCAGATAAATACAGATTTAGGTTCTACATTATTAGTGAGCGATTCAACAAGTACATCTACAAGTACAGCACCACTAAAACTTAGAACATTTAGTAGATTGGCAACAACAACATTCGCAGCAACGTCAACTACAAATACTTATACAGGTTCAGGGACTGACACAAATTATAACATACCAATTTACTATAAATTAACAACTGTTAATAATGGAACGTCTATGACATTTACTTATACAGTTACATATGATAATCCAGCAACTACAACGGTTGAAAAGCCAACAGCGTTAAACAATAGTTATGCAATATACAATACAGGTACATCTTATCAAACGATGTTTACATTAGGTAACGGATATGGAACTCCTTCATCTGCCACGAACTATATTACAGACTCAACAGGTACAAAGGTTAGTAATCCAAAAGAAAATTCAACACCTATGGTTAAACAAGGTAATGGATATACTTGGGCAAATGGTTATCAACTGACTGGATATCAGGTTAAACAAGGCTATGGTTTAACAACGACATGGACAGTTCCTATTAATTCTGGGGGCGATACATCGTTTACATTTGATCCGTACTCTACATCTGACACAGGTGGTACTGACTTTTTTAATGGTAAAAAAGTTACTGTAACTGATCCAACAAGTACAGCTAACTCACAAAGCGCGTCAACAAGCACAGCGAACAGTCAAAGTGCATCAACAAGTACGTCAACAAGCACAGCGAACAGTCAAAGCGCATCAACGAGTACGTCAACAAGCACAGCGAACAGTCAAAGCGCATCAACAAGTACGTCAACAAGCACAGCAAACAGTCAAAGCGCATCAACAAGTACGTCAACAAGCACAGCGAACAGCCAAAGCGCATCAACAAGTACGTCAACAAGCACAGCGAACAGTCAAAGCACATCAACAAGTACGTCAACAAGCACAGCGAACAGTCAAAGCGCATCAACAAGTACGTCAACAAGCACAGCGAACAGTCAAAGCGCATCAACAAGTACGTCAACAAGCACAGCGAACAGTCAAAGCGCATCAACAAGTACGTCAACAAGCACAGCGAACAGCCAAAGCGCATCAACAAGTACGTCAACAAGCACAGCGAACAGTCAAAGCACATCAACAAGTACGTCAACAAGCACAGCGAACAGTCAAAGCGCATCAACAAGTACGTCAACAAGCACAGCGAACAGCCAAAGCACATCAACAAGTACGTCAACGAGTACTGCGAACAGCCAAAGCACATCAACAAGTACGTCAACAAGCACAGCAAACAGTCAAAGCGCATCAACAAGTACGTCAACAAGCACAGCGAACAGCCAAAGCGCATCAACAAGTACGTCAACAAGCACAGCGAACAGTCAAAGCACATCAACAAGTACGTCAACAAGCACAGCGAACAGCCAAAGCACATCAACAAGTACGTCAACGAGCGTGAGTGATTCAACAAGTGCAAGCACATCATTAAGTGGATCAACGTCAACAAGCGTGAGTGACTCAACAAGTGCAAGCACATCATTAAGTGATTCAGCGTCAACAAGTGTGAGTGATTCAACAAGTGCAAGCACATCATTGAGTGCGTCAACATCAACAAGTGTGAGTGACTCAACAAGCGCAAGCACGTCATTAAGTGAATCAACAAGTACGAGTCTCTCAGACTCATTAAGTGCAAGCACGTCATTAAGTGATTCAGCGTCAACAAGCGTGAGTGATTCAACAAGTGCAAGCACGTCATTAAGTGGATCAGAAAGTGCGAGTCTTTCAGACTCAGCAAGTGCAAGCACATCAGTTAGTGCATCTACATCAACAAGCGTGAGTGATTCAACAAGTGCAAGCACATCACTAAGTGAATCAACAAGTACGAGTCTTTCAGACTCATTAAGTGCAAGCACATCATTGAGTGCGTCAACATCAACAAGTGAGAGTGACTCAACAAGCACAAGTACGTCATTAAGTGAATCAACAAGTACGAGTCTTTCAGACTCAGCAAGTGCAAGCACATCATTAAGTGATTCAGCGTCAACAAGCGTGAGTGATTCAACAAGCGCAAGCACGTCATTAAGTGGATCAACGTCAACAAGTGTGAGTGACTCAACAAGCACAAGTACGTCATTAAGTGAATCAACAAGTACGAGTCTTTCAGACTCAGCAAGTGCAAGCACATCATTGAGTGCATCAACATCAACAAGTGTGAGTGACTCAACAAGCGCAAGCACATCATTGAGTGCATCAACATCAACAAGTGTGAGTGACTCAACAAGCGCAAGCACATCATTAAGTGGATCAACGTCAACAAGTGAGAGTGATTCAACAAGTATGAGCACATCATTAAGTGGATCAGAAAGTACGAGTCTTTCAGACTCATTAAGTGCAAGCACATCATTAAGTGGATCAACATCAACAAGTGTGAGTGACTCAACAAGTGCAAGCACGTCATTAAGTGGATCAACATCAACAAGCGTGAGTGATTCAACAAGTGTAAGCACATCATTGAGTGCGTCAACATCAACAAGTGAGAGTGACTCAACAAGTACAAGTACGTCATTAAGTGGATCAACATCAACAAGTGTGAGTGATTCAATAAGTGGAAGCACATCATTAAGTGGATCAACATCAATAAGTGTGAGTGACTCAACAAGCACAAGTACATCAGATAGTGCATCAACGTCAACAAGCGTGAGTGATTCAACAAGTGCAAGCACATCATTGAGTGCGTCAACATCAACAAGTGTGAGTGACTCAACAAGTGCAAGCACATCATTGAGTGCATCAACATCAACAAGTGTGAGTGACTCAACAAGTATGAGCACATCATTAAGTGGATCAGAAAGTACGAGTCTTTCAGACTCATTAAGTGCAAGCACATCAGTTAGTGGATCAACATCAACAAGTGTGAGTGACTCAACAAGTGCAAGCACGTCATTAAGTGGATCAACATCAACAAGCGTGAGTGATTCAACAAGTACAAGCACATCATTAAGTGAGTCAACGTCAACAAGTGTGAGTGACTCAGCAAGTGCAAGCACATCATTAAGTGATTCAGCGTCAACAAGCGTGAGTGATTCAACAAGTGCAAGCACGTCATTAAGTGGATCAACGTCAACAAGTGTGAGTGACTCAACAAGCACAAGTACGTCATTAAGTGAATCAACAAGTACGAGTCTTTCAGACTCAGCAAGTGCAAGCACATCATTAAGTGATTCAGCGTCAACAAGCGTGAGTGATTCAACAAGCGCAAGCACGTCATTAAGTGGATCAACATCAACAAGTGTGAGTGACTCAACAAGTGCAAGCACGTCATTAAGTGGATCAACATCAACAAGCGTGAGTGATTCAACAAGTACAAGCACATCATTAAGTGCGTCAACATCAACAAGTGAGAGTGACTCAACAAGTACAAGTACGTCATTAAGTGGATCAACATCAACAAGTGTGAGTGATTCAATAAGTGGAAGCACATCATTAAGTGGATCAACATCAACAAGTGTGAGTGACTCAACAAGCACAAGTACATCAGATAGTGCATCAACGTCAACAAGCGTGAGTGATTCAACAAGTGCAAGCACATCATTGAGTGCGTCAACATCAACAAGTGTGAGTGACTCAACAAGTGCAAGCACATCATTGAGTGCGTCAACATCAACAAGTGTGAGTGACTCAACAAGTGCAAGCACATCATTGAGTGCGTCAACATCAACAAGTGTGAGTGACTCAACAAGTGCAAGCACATCATTGAGTGCATCAACATCAACAAGTGTGAGTGACTCAACAAGTGCAAGCACATCATTAAGTGCATCTACATCAACAAGCGTGAGTGATTCAACAAGTACAAGCACATCATTGAGTGCGTGAACATCAACAAGTGTGAGTGACTCAACAAGTGCAAGTACGTCATTAAGTGGATCAGCAAGTGCGAGTCTTTCAGACTCATTAAGTGCAAGCACATCAGTTAGTGCATCAACATCAACAAGTGTGAGTGACTCAACAAGCACAAGTACGTCATTAAGTGAATCAACAAGTACGAGTCTTTCAAACTCAGCAAGTGCAAGCACATCATTAAGTGGATCAACGTCAACAAGTGTGAGTGACTCAACAAGCACAAGTACGTCATTAAGTGAATCAACAAGTACGAGTCTTTCAGACTCAGCAAGTGCAAGCACATCATTAAGTGATTCAGCGTCAACAAGCGTGAGTGATTCAACAAGCGCAAGCACGTCATTAAGTGGATCAACGTCAACAAGTGTGAGTGACTCAACAAGCACAAGTACGTCATTAAGTGGATCAGAAAGTACGAGTCTTTCAGACTCAGCAAGTGCAAGCACATCATTGAGTGCATCAACATCAACAAGTGTGAGTGACTCAACAAGCACAAGTACATCAGATAGTGTATCAACGTCAACAAGCATGAGTGATTCAACAAGTATGAGCACATCATTAAGTGGATCAACATCAACAAGTGTGAGTGACTCAACAAGTGCAAGCACGTCATTAAGTGGATCAACATCAACAAGCGTGAGTGATTCAACAAGTGTAAGCACATCATTGAGTGCGTCAACATCAACAAGTGAGAGTGACTCAACAAGTACAAGTACGTCATTAAGTGGATCAACATCAACAAGTGTGAGTGATTCAACAAGTGCAAGCACATCATTAAGTGGATCAACATCAACAAGTGTGAGTGACTCAACAAGCACAAGTACATCAGATAGTGCATCAACGTCAACAAGCGTGAGTGATTCAACAAGTGCAAGCACATCATTGAGTGCGTCAACATCAACAAGTGTGAGTGACTCAACAAGTGCAAGCACATCATTGAGTGCATCAACATCAACAAGTGTGAGTGACTCAACAAGTGCAAGCACATCATTGAGTGCGTCAACATCAACAAGTGTGAGTGACTCAACAAGTGCAAGCACATCATTAAGTGCATCAACATCAACAAGCGTGAGTGATTCAACAAGTACAAACACATCATTGAGTGCATCAACATCAACAAGTGTGAGTGACTCAACAAGTGCAAGCACATCATTGAGTGCGTCAACATCAACAAGTGTGAGTGACTCAACAAGTGCAAGCACATCATTAAGTGCATCTACATCAACAAGCGTGAGTGATTCAACAAGTACAAGCACATCATTGAGTGCGTCAACATCAACAAGTGTGAGTGACTCAACAAGTGCAAGCACATCATTAAGTGCATCTACATCAACAAGCGTGAGTGATTCAACAAGTACAAGCACATCATTGAGTGCGTCAACATCAACAAGTGTGAGTGACTCAACAAGTATGAGCACATCATTAAGTGGATCAACATCAACAAGTGTGAGTGACTCAACAAGTGCAAGCACGTCATTAAGTGGATCAACATCAACAAGCGTGAGTGATTCAACAAGTACAAGCACATCATTGAGTGCGTCAACGTCAACAAGTGTGAGTGACTCAACAAGCACAAGCACATCATTAAGTGGATCAACGTCAACAAGTGTGAGTGATTCAACAAGTGCAAGCACATCATCAAGTGAATCAACGTCAACAAGTGTGAGTGATTCAACAAGTGCAAGCGTATCGACATCAATCAGTACATCAATATCAATGAGCGAATCAAGTTCAACAAGCGCAAGCACATCAGATAGTACATCTACGTCAGCAAGTACGTCAGAAAGTAGAAGTGCTTCACATTCAATGAGTGGAACAGATTCAAATAATACTTCAAGCTCAGACAGCAAATCACATTCAATCAGTAATTCTGATTCTAATACGACGTCAGATAGTGCATCAGCATCAACAAGTATTAGTGATTCAAGTAGCACAAGCACATCAGATAGTAATGCTTCACATTCATTCAGCACATCACATTCTGTAAGTGAATCAAATTCTATGAGTACTTCTCACTCACAATTTGATTCAATATCAACTTCAGAAAGTATGAGTGGAACAGATTCAACAAGCTTGAGCACGTCACTAAGTCACTCAGCATCAACTTCAAACAGTACGTCAATGACTACTTCTGAATCTCAAAGTAATAATGATTCACAAATGCATAGCAATTCACTTCATCATGATGCTAAAGATGAATTGCCTGATACTGGAGATAGTGACTCTAATTCAACAGGACTTGTATCAGCTGTTGCAGCAATGTTAGCGGGATTAGGATTATTTGGTAAATCTCGTAAAAATAAAAAAGATAAAAAGAATAAAGGATCAGAACAATAAACTACTTCATGTGGGAGATAGATTTATAAAATAATCACTTTTCTATAAATTGGTTGTCTATCCTTAAAAAAAGAGGCTAAAGTATAATTATTGGTTGGAATAATGTATGTATAAACCAAACTAATTAATATCTTTAGCCTCTTTGATATAATGTAAAAAACTTTATTTTTAAAATTTTAGGTGAAATTATGATTAAGAAACATGAATATAAGATTTTATACAAGAGGATTTTATTTACCTGTTTCATTTTAATTGTTTACATTTTTGGAAGTAATATTTCAATAGTGGGTTCGGAAGGTATTTATGATAACAAAGATACATTTTTCAAATTAGCAGTTTCAAATGTAGGTGGGGATCTTCATACATTAAATGTATTCTCATTAGGTCTTGGACCTTGGTTAACATCACTAGTTATCATTATGTTATTAAATTATCGTAATTTGGATCAAGCAACGAAACAAACACGTTCTGAAAAGCATTATAAGGAAAGAATTATAACAATAGTGTTTGCAATATTTCAAAGTTATTTTGTAATCAGTACGTATATTCATAATAACTTTATTAAAGATTCAAACATCATTTTACTCATGCTAATTCTTGTTGCGGGGACAATGTTATTGGTTTGGTTAGCAGATCAAAATATTACATACGGTATTTGTGGTCCAATGCCAATTGTATTAACAAGTTTAATCAAATCATTATTTAATAACCAACACTTTTTTAAGTTAAGTGTAAGTGTCTTATTACTTATATTAGTAATTGTGACATTAGTCATAGCATTACTCATTCTATTATTTATTGAGTTATCGGAATATCGACTCAATTACAAAGACATCATGAATAACTCTACGAATAAGACACCAACATATTTAGCATGGAAATTAAATCCGGCTGGAAGTATTTCAATTATGATTAGTTTATCAGTATACGTACTGTTAAATAATATGATTAATTTAATAGCTACATTGCTCGGGTCAAACGCAAATTTCGAATTTTTAAGTTTTGCTAATCCGATAGGTATTATGTTTTATATTGTGTTACAAATCGTACTGAGTTACTTGCTGTCACGATTTTTGATTAATACTAAGAAAAAGGCGGATGAATTTCTAAAGAATGGGAATTATTTTGATTCTATACGTCCGGGTCGTGAGACAGAGCGGTATTTAAATAGTAAGGCTAGAAGAGTATGTTGGACTGGTGCCATATTGGTAGCATTGATTCTGGCAGTGCCATTATATTCAACATTGTTGGTGCCCAATCTATCAACAGAAATTTACTTTTCAATGCAACTGATTATCTTAGTGTACATCAGTATTAATATTGGTGAGACGATTCGCACGTACTTATACTTTGATCGTTACAAGCAAATCTTGAATAAATATTGGTAGGAGATAGTTATGAAACAGTTTATACCTGCATGGTACGATTCGAACAATTGGTGGGATAGCGCTGTTGTGCCCTTTTATATAAAAAGAAAAACGACAGAATTTGATGACATGGTAAGTTTAATGTTGATGCATCATAAAAACAATGAACCATTCAATACAATCATCTTGAATTATAATCCCCTGTTGCGATTATTTTTACATCGTCATGAGCTTTATGAAATGAATTATTGGTCTCTTTTTGATGAGATACAAGGTGCAACGCATGGCACACCTGTAGCAATTGATTATAGAGAATTATCTTGGCCAGAAGACACTGAATTTATTTATACGCCATTTCAAGTCTTGGCCATTAAAAGTGATAATCAATTTTCTAAGATGATTTTTAGTCAAGAAGGCTATTTAATTTGCATTGAGGATTATGAACACAAAACACTAAGCCGTAAATTGATATTTGATGATAGAGGGTTTGTGTCATCGATTGAAATTTATCATGATGGACAATCACCAATGAAACGATATTACTTAGCGGTTAAAGGTCAGATCATTATGACTCAAGATTTTATGACTGAAAAAATTACTATCCAACCAGAATTCTATGACCTTTTTCAGAAGAAGTCATATGGCAATATGGATGAACTTATTTTTGAAAAAATTCAACAATACAATACTTCAACATTAGCGGATGACGATAAAGTGATTATAGCTGCAGATAAAAGACACAATTATGTATTAACAGATACATTCAAACCTGAGAATATGTGTTTCTCATTATTCAGCCAGAGAAATGCATACATCGATGCGACGTTATTAGAAACTATTGGAAAAGCGAATCAATGTATAGTTGATACACAAGCAAATGCGACTAAATTAAATCAATTCATAACTCAGAATCCTGAGTACCAGCCATTCAAAATTATGCGCGTAACGCCGTTTGATGCACAAATGTTACCTAATATAAGTAGTCAATTGTATGAAACGAATATTGGCGTTTGGATAGATTCACTTAGTGAAGAAGACTTAAAAACGGTTATCGATCAATTGAGTCAATACGTCTCTCAACATGAACAAACCATAATCCATCTGTTAACGCGATTAAATGAGAACGATATACAGCAATGGTTAAGAGATGAAATAGATCAATTAAATGCATTGTTAAATGTTGAGGAAGAAGAATTCTCTCCAGAAGTTCAAGATATTTTACAAACGGAACTTGAAGAAGATGAAATAGAAAAGGTTAAGTTAATTTATGTGCCTTTCGAAGAAGATTTAATGAAGGAATTGTCGCAATTAAGAGTGATTGTAGATTTAAACCAAGAGCCTGATTTATATTTACAAATTTCAAGTATTAGTGCAGGCGTTCCACAAATCAATAGGCGAGAGACAGATTATGTAGATGATAAGTTAAATGGTTTAATTATCGATAATATCCAACAATTAAGGGTAGCGCTAAATTATTTTATAAACAATCTGAAGAATTGGAATTATTCGTTTGCGCATTCTATTAAATTAAGTGATGAATTCAGTTCAGAAAAGATAATCCAAAGATTAAATAGTGTGATTGAAGGTGAAATTCATGGCACGTAAATTCAGAATCTTACAAGTAGGTGGGAAAGATTTAGAACCATTATTTGATAGTAAAAAAGGTGTTGAATGGGATTATTTAGATGATGCATTATTTACGTTTGATAGTGGTTATATTGAAGCGGTAAAAAGCATTATAAAAGCATTTGGTAACTTTGATTTAGTATTTGTACAAAGTGCTTACTCACCTGAATTAATGGATTTATTACGAGTCGTCGCTACACCTCACAATACGGTCATCGATGCACAAATGTGGTCTCCGAATTATGATGCTGAACCATTAATCCAACACAAATTTGTAAAGAAACTTAATTATCAAACTGAGGAAGATCTACACCATCAATTGTTAGCTGTGACATTTCCTGGGCAATATGGCGATAGAGTATCACCAATTAAGACAACTGTTAACCCACATTTTCAAGGAACGTATAAATATGAGGGGAACAAGTCACTCGTGTTAGAAGGTGATTTCGGTACATCATTCAAACCTATTGTTACGTGGACACAAAGTTTAGTAAGTGATGAAGATAAGGTTAACGAGCTTTGGCCGGAGTATTCACTTGAAGGAGATGTCGAAATCGAGTACACATTTAGATTATCTCCGTTTGGATCAACGGAATATCCAGATACAACATTACGTTTTGAGCATAAAGATTTAAATCAACCTATTCAATTACCATTAAGGACGACTCAAATGAATGTCAGCGTATCTCTTAAAGCAAAAGGAAAGGGTAAATTACGTATTGGTGCCATTCATAAACGTTGGTCACGACTAGAAATGGGACAATTTATTATGGGTGGACAGCGTTTTACTGATGAGAAACGAGATGAGTTTATACATTATTTCAATCCAGGTGATATGAAGCCTCCGCTCAATGTGTATTTTAGTGGTTATCGTCCTGCTGAAGGATTTGAAGGCTATTTCATGATGAATAAGATGAATGCGCCGTTTATCTTAATTGGTGACCCTCGTCTTGAAGGTGGTTCATTTTATCTTGGATCCGAAACTTTTGAACAAGGGATTATCAATGTGATTCAAAATGCCTTAGACTTTTTAGGTTTCAAGCATGATGAACTTATACTATCAGGGTTATCTATGGGATCATTTGGTGCCTTGTACTATGCAGCTCAATTAGAACCAGCTGCGGTTGTAGTAGGGAAACCGTTATTAAATATTGGGACTATAGCAGATAATATGAAATTGTTACGTCCAAATGAATTTGGCACTGCAAATGATGTGTTGTTGGCGAATACAGGTGGTATTTCCACTTCAGATGTTCAACATTTAGATTCACGTTTTTGGGAAAAATTAAAAAACAGTAATCTAACAAATACAATATTTGCAATTGCATATATGTACAATGATGATTATGATGCTACGGCATTTCAAAATTTATCACCAGTATTGAGTCAACAAGGTTCACATGTTATGAGTCGTGGTGTACCGGGTCGACACAATGATGATTCACCTACAATAACAAGTTGGTTCGTTAACTTTTATAACATTATATTAAAAGATCAATTCGGGAGAGATAGCGATGTCAGCATTAAATAGTTATACATTAACATGGCGTCATATAAATACTACAACCTTTATGTATGGTACGAAATTACGCATTGAGGATGATGGAACTTACTTTAACAATCCATTGATGCCATCAGGGACTGTTATACATGATTGGCGTATGTTAACAACTTTTAGTGAACATAAATACGCACCATCGCTTCCTATTTTGAAAAAGAAACAGCATTATAAAGTGGCTTTAAATTACAATGTCAAGCCTCTAGGTAGTGTGTATATTAAGATTACATTTTATCGTAAAAATGACACGGAGCATTCCAATTTAATCATTCAAAATAGTGATGCAGAATTCGAATTTCCTGAAGAGGCTTATGCTTATAAAATTGAATTAATAAATGCTGGCTTGTCGGAACTTTTTTTCAAAAATATTATTATTCAAGAGTTAGATACAGATGAATCTGAAACACAATCTATCGTTGAAAGTAAAGTTAATTTAGATGTATTAAATAGAGTCATATTTGGCGAAAGTGTTAATGCGCGAGGTGATCAAAATGGCTAATCAAGTTAGTAATGTGATTAATTCGATGCGTTTGAAAAGATTACAGAAGCAGTTAACGGCAGTAAACCGATTAAGTGATCAAATGCGAGACTATTCAGATGAAGCATTACAAGCAAAAACAGCTGAGTTTAAACAACGTTTAGAGAAACGTGAAACGACGTTGGATAAACTGTTGCCGGAAGCTTATGCAACGATTCGTGAAGCATCGAAACGTGTACTAGGTATGTATCCGAAAGATGTTCAAGTGATGGGCGCCATCGTGATGCATCAAGGTAATATAGCAGAAATGCAAACCGGGGAAGGTAAGACGTTAACAGCGACAATGCCCCTTTATTTAAACGCACTTACAGGAAAAAGCGCATTTCTAATTACTACGAATGATTATCTGGCAAATCGTGATTTTCAAGAAATGCGACCTTTATATGAATGGCTAGGATTAACAGCGTCACTTGGCTTTGTGGATATTCCAGATTATGAATACGCCGATAATGAGAAACAAATGCTATATAACCATGACATCATTTATACAACAAATGGTCGCTTAGGATTTGATTATTTATTTGATAATTTAGCAGACCATATTAATGCTAAATATTTACCTGAATTGAACTTTGCGATTATTGATGAAGTTGATTCAATTATATTGGATGCTGCGCAAACACCACTGGTTATTTCTGGTGCTCCACGTGTGCAATCCAATTTATTCCATATTATTAAGATGTTTGTTGAAACGTTAGTTGAAGATGAACACTTTAAATTAAATGTGAATAAAAAAGAAGTATGGCTTACGGATAAAGGTATTGATGTAGCCAATCATTATTTTAAAGTGAATAATATCTACCTACCACAATATTTTGATTTGGTACGTGTCATTAACTTATCATTACGCGCGAAGTATCTGTTCAAAGACAATTTAGATTATTTTATTTATAATGGCGAAGTTGTACTTATAGACCGAATTACAGGGCGAATGTTGCCGGGTACCAAACTACAATCTGGTTTGCATCAAGCGATTGAAGCTAAAGAAGGTGTTGAACTATCACAAGATTTAAGTGTAATGGCGACAATTACCTTCCAAAATTTGTTCGAATTATTTAATGGTTTTTCAGGGATGACCGGAACCGGTAAGTTGGGAGAAAAGGAATTCTTTGATTTGTATTCTAAGTTAGTAGTTGAAATTCCAACCAATCATCCGATTATTCGTAATGATAAAGAAGATCGAGTATATGCGAAATCAGATGAAAAGAATAAAGCGATACTTGAGAAAGTAAAAGAAATTCATGCCACTAAACAACCAGTACTCTTAATAACAAGAACTGCAGAAGCGGCTGAATATTTTTCAACCCAATTATTTAAAGACAATATCCCTAATAACTTATTAATTGCACAGAATGTTGCTAAAGAAGCACAAATGATTGCTGAGGCAGGACAACTGGGTGCTGTTACAGTTTCAACTAGTATGGCTGGTCGTGGTACAGACATTAAGCTTGGCTCTGGAGTCTATGAGCTCGGAGGACTTGCAGTCATAATCAATGAACATATGGAGAATAGCAGGGTTGACCGACAATTGCGTGGACGTTCAGGTCGTCAAGGTGACCCAGGTGTTTCACAAATTTATGTATCATTAGATGATTATATTGTTAAACGTTGGAGTAACTCTAAACTAGCTGAAAATGAAAAAATAAAAGACGTTGATCCAGACAAACTACAAGATAGTCCTTTTTTCAGAAGAAGAGTAAGAGGGATTGTCTCTAAAGCACAGCGTGTATCTGAAGAAACCTCAATGATGGCGCGTGAAATGGCTAATGAATTCGAAAAAAGTATCGGCATTCAACGTGATCGTGTGTATGAAGAACGTAATCGTATTCTTGAAACGTCAGACTTCAGTGCATTTGACTTTGATTCACTAGCGCGTGATGTCTTTGACTATGATTTGAGAACAAAGCATATTCATAATAAAGATGACATCATCAATTATATTTATGAGCAGTTGAGCTTTAGTTTCAAAGATGACACTATTAGCCAACAGATTCAAACACGTGAACAAACCATTGATTATCTAGTGCAACAATTTAACAAACAATTAAAAGAGAATATGAAAATTGCAAATAACGATTATTTTAAATTACGATTTCTTCAAAAAGCAATATTGAAAGCTATAGATGTAGAATGGATAAATCAAGTTGATCAACTTCAACAACTTAAAGCGAGTGTTAATAATCGACAAAATGGTCAACGTAATGCAATATTCGAATATCATAAAGTGGCTTTAGAAACATATGAAATGATGCTGATAAATATTAAACGGGCAACGATTCGTAATTTATGTTTAAGTATTCTAACGTTTGATAAAGATCAAGATTTAGTAGTACATTTTCCTTAAAATGAGGTGTTCATAGATGACAGTATATAATATTAATTTTGGCATTGGGTGGGCGAGCAGTGGTGTAGAATATGCTCAAGCTTATCGTGCCAAATTATTAAGAGAGGTAAATCAACCAGCTAAATTTATCTTTCTAGACTTTATTTCCGCAGAGAACATTCAAACCTTAACTGACAATATCGGGTTTAAAGATGATGAAGTGATATGGCTATATCAATATTTCAGTGATATACCTATCGTACCAACAACGTATACGGTTGATGACTTGAAAAAGGATTTAGGTAATCCTGTCACTGCTCAAACGATTACTGGTAAAACTATGCGCTTATACATCGGGAATGATAAATCCTATGTAAGCTGTTATTTAAAGAATGAAGATGATAATATTGTCGATCGTGCAGAATTTGTCGTTAACGGTATGTTAGTTCGGAAAGATTACTATAGCTATGTAAGAACTTTCTCGGAATATTATGCACCATATGAAAATCGTGCCAAATTATATAAGCGACAGTTTTACAATGAGGATGGCTCTATTGCTTATAAAGAATATATAGACGGAGAATCGAGTGTCTATGTATTTGAGGATGCTCGATTATACAGTAAACAGGAATTTGTAGCTTATTTTATGAAAAAGTTGCATCTGACTGAACAAGATATCGTTATTATTGATAGATCGACTGAAGTTGGTCAAAGTATATTAGAACATAAAGGATCAAGTAAAGTCGGTATTGTTGTACATGCGGAACATTATAGCGAAAATGCTACAAATGATAGCTATATTTTGTGGAATAACTATTACGAATATGTATTTGCACAAGCACCATATATCGATTTTTATATCACTGCGACGGATTTACAAAATCAAGTTTTATCCGAGCAATTCCAAAAATATACATCACATCAACCTAGTGTCAGAACTATCCCGGTAGGTAGTCTACATCAATTAAGTTATCCAATTGGGGAAAGAAAGCGATATTCTATGCTTACGGCTTCTAGGTTAGCTAGTGAAAAACATGTAGATTGGATAGCGAAAGCTGTAATTAAAGCTAAAAAGAAAGTGCCGCAATTAACATTTGATATATATGGTCATGGTAACGAAAGATCGAGAATTGAAGAAATCATTAAAGAAAATGAAGCACAAGATTATATTCAACTTAAAGGTCATAAGAAGTTAGATGAAATCTATGCGAACTATGATTTATTTGTATCGGCTTCAACAAGTGAAGGGTTCGGTTTGACCTTAATGGAAGCGGTAGGTTCTGGACTAGGCATGATAGGATTCGATGTGAATTACGGTAATCCAACATTTATTAGTCACGGTGAGAATGGATATCTCATACCAATCGATAAAGATGACCAAGATGTCGAAGTCATTACAAATCATATGGCTGAAAAAATTGTTCAGTATTTTAATAATGGGCCTAAGCATTCGCATGAGAAATCTTATAAAATTGCAGAACCGTTTAAAACTGAGCATATTACGCAAAAGTGGCAAAATCTAATTGATGAGGTGCTATATGATTAATTTATTTGAAATATTTGATGAAGCATCACAAAGACTTCAACAATCACTTCAATTTGCAGGATTCAAACATGAGACCATTGTAATGGATGATGACGGTTTTTTACCCGATAACGTCATGACGCCGTATCAATTTTTTGCAAATTATAAACGAAATGATGACGATAAACCAGCATTTTTTAATGAGGTTCAAGTGCCACCATTATGGGAAATTAAAGGTAATCATAATCATGCAGAAATTATAGATAATGGCAATGTAAGAGGGCGAATATTTTATCGCGAGCATTTTAAAAATCGAATTGTGAGTTTTGTGGAGTGGTTTGATACAAAGGACCGTTTGCGTTCGGTCGATTTTTATAACAAAGATGGATTTAAATTTGCGGAAACGGTATATGATTTAAATAAAAAGCCCATCTTGAAGACTTATGTCGATCGTCAAGGGAAAGAAGTATTATATGAAAACTTTGTCACAAAAGATATTATATTGGATTGGCAAGGTCAATCGCATTTCTTTGCATCAAAACAAGACTTCATTAGCTTCTATTTAGACCAAATAGATGTTGATACTTCAACTGTATTTATCAATTCATTGGCAACACCATTCTTCGTGTTATATCAAACGAATCATGTGTCGAATGCAGTGTTATTCTGGCAAGAACAAAGTCATGGTAATGTCCCGGGAAATATGAAGTTATTGTTAGATAAAGAGACGCTGAATTCAAAAGTAATTATCCCAGATAGTGCAGAATTTGAATCTATTACATCAAATGTTGAGGCGCAGTATCGTCCTTTAATCAGTCAATTGGGCTACTTGTACGATTATCAGAAGTCTAATAATTATAACAAGCAAGTATTTAATTTAACTAATTCTGATGATCTTCCAAATTTAGAAGAAATCATACGACAGTGTGAAGATTATGAATTGCATATTGGTGCTATTACCGAAATGTCAGCCACATTAATGGGCTTGGGTAAATATGATAACGTTAAACTTTATCCAACAATCACCCAAGCGAAGATTAATCAATTATTCCAAACATGCGATATTTATTTAGATATCAATAAAGGTGGAGAAATCGTTAATGCTGTTGAACGTGCAATGCTCCATAATCAATTAATTTTGTCTTATGATGAAACTGCGCATCGTCGTTCATTTATTGCTAAAAAGAATATTACAAAGCAAGACGAACCTCAACAATTAATTGATATATTGAATGAAATCGCTAAGGAACCACGTGTATTTAAAGAGCGAGTCATTGCACAACAAGAACAGAATAATTGTATCGATGAATCTACGTTTAGAAATGTCATTATGACTGCGTTAAATCATTAAATGAGGATAATAAAGCTTTTGAGATGAATGAAGACTTACAAAAAGTCGACTTTTATCTCAAAAGGTTTTTTGTTTTGTAAAGGCGTTCTTAGATAGATGATTACTCGCATAAGCTGCTTCGCGTTCCTGGGGTGCCGTCTCTATAGCAGTTCTTTGATTTTAATCATTAGAACTACTTACGTAAGTGTGTGAACACTTACGTTCATTTACGTCACTGCTCCCCTAGGCGTCTTCGCAATTATGTTTCGTATTCTATCTTAGAACTACACACTAAAGAATGTGAACGCTTATGTTTTTTTATGTGGTTTTAATTTAAAACAATTTTCAAGAAAGTATATCTAGTTTTAACAAATAAATGATTTATATAAATAGTTACTCTCTGTTGTTTTCAATAGTGATTATAGTACCGTTAGAATCAGATTTAATATTTAATTTTAAAGAGAATCTTTCGCAAATATCTTTAATAATAGTTAACCCTTTAGATTTAGTAGACATATCATTAAAGCCAATGCCATTATCCTGAATAGTAATATAATTCTCATTTAGATAAATGGTAATGCGCGATGAATTAGAATGTTTATAAACATTAGAAATAATGTTATCGAATAAGCGCTCATACCATAATTGGTCACCAAGCCAATAAATACGGTTACCTTCAACATTTAGAATGGTTAGTATGTTCTTTGAATCTAATAGATAGTGCCATTTATCAATTGTTGTGTTTATACATGCTTGTATATCAACTTGGTGGTTAAACGTATAAAATTTAGAAATATCATCTTTGTTAGGTAATGCCTTAATTAAATTAGAAATATAGTTTATCTTTTCATAAGATAATTCTATATCATTATCATTAATTTGGTATTGAAATCCGAGTTGGTATAACTCTAAATTTAATGCAGTTAGAGGCGTATTAATATCATGGGCAAGTTGATTAATGTAATTTTGTTCTTGCTTTTTGTTTTCGATAATTTCTAACTCTCTAAATCTTAGTCTGTCTATTAAGATATTTATAGATTGGCCAACTTCATCAATTTCGTCATTTATATGAGTAGGTATGTCTAATTTATTAGGTAATTTGTCACTATTAGCAATGTCTAATAATTTATCATTAAGTAAACGTAAACGATCCACAATTTTATATACATAGCGTGAAGCAATAATAACTAAAGTAATTAGAATTAAGAAGAAAAAGATATAAAAAATTATTGTAAGACTACTGGATTTAAAATTTAAACCGATTGGATAACCCAAGACTTTTTCAATAAATAGAATACATAGTAGTATCATGCTATTGATAGCTAAAAAAACTAGAGGTATCGATAATAAACCCAATCCCATGAACATATAGTATTTTTTTAATAGTCTCATAAATTAGCCCCCATTTAATCTATAACCAATACCATAAATAGTCTCAATAATTGTTCCAGAATCTAATAACTTAGTTCTTAATTTTTTTACATAAGCGTTCAAAGTATTTTCAGAAGCGGATTCAAATTGCCAAACGTAATCAATAATTTGATCCTTAGTTAAAATCAAATCTCTATTTTCATACATATAGAAAAATAATCGACGTTCCGTTTTAGTTAAAGATAATTGGTTCCCATCATTAGATTTGATTATCTTGTCTTTAGCATTAACTTTAAACTCATAAAATTGAGCCTCTTTATCAGCATAATGGATAGTTAAAAGATTATTAATTCTAGAAATAAGTTCTCTCGGATTGAAAGGTTTGGTAAGGTAATCATCGCCATTATTCAAACCTTTAACTTTAGAATCGATATCAACTCTTGCTGATAAATAAATAATAGGTATAGTAGAAATGCTTCTTATTTCATCAGTGATAGACAAACCATCATTATTGGGTAACATAATATCCATAATAATGATATGAACGTCATTCAATACGTTAAAAACGCTATCTCCAGTTCTATCTAATGTCACCTGTGCACCTTTTTGTTGTAATATTTGTTTTAAATTTTTAGCGATGGTTTCATCGTCTTCTACTAATAAAATATGAAACCCCTCCATATATTTCACCTCCATGTTTTATTAATTAATTAATATAAATGTTGGTATATAGAATAGCACGTATAAACCAAAGAATAATACGGGAATTTTAAATGTAGGAGAATAATCTTTATCTCTTAACCATGAAAGTATTTCGTATATTCCTGTTAAAAAAGCTATTGCTAAACTCCCCATTGAAATGAGTAATAATACAGATGATATGATACCAGTCATTCATATGCACTCCTTTATCTGATTTTGTAATTCCAGTTTAAAAACTAATTCTGAAAAAGTTATGAATAATTCGTATTATCTTCTTAAATTCATATAAAAGAGTTCGAAAGGTTGGGATATCAATTAATTATTAATGTCACTAAAAAATTTAAATCAAATATAAAAATATATTACTTTTTAAGTTTTAAAATATAAAATAATATATGTAAATAGTATCTTTTCAATTTACAAAAAAAGATGAGGAGGCTAATATGAAAAGATTATTTTTTATAAGTATTATATTTTTAGTATTTTTAGGAGGATGTTCCTTCAGTGACAACAAAGATAAAGCAGAAGGTGAAGAAGCCAATAACAAGGCTAAAGCTACAGACAAAATGAAAAAATTTAAAAATAGGTCAAGTCGTGGATGCTGACGGTGTAGATATTAAAGTAGTTAAAGCTGAATTCGTAGATAACTATGATGAGTATAGTGCGCCTGTAAATGGCAAAGCTTTGAGAGTATACATAAAGTTTAGAAATAATAACGATGATCAAGTTTTAATGGATAATACTGATTTCAGTATGAAAGTAAATAACGAGAATTATGAAGAATGGTATGGTAGTGAAGATATGCATGAAGGATTTAGCCACCAATTAAATCAGCATAACACTGCATCAGGCTACATTACTTATGATGTACCGGAAAGTGATCAATATACTTTAGAATTAGATACCGTACCTAATTTCAACAAAGTTAGGGCACAATGGATTATTAATAAATCAGAAATTAAGAATTCAAATGGCACTAAAGATACTTCGGCTAGCTCAACTACAGATGTTGAGGACGAATCAGATACAACATCTTCTAGTAAAAAAGAAAATGATGATTCTGATCAAGCGGACGTGGGCGTGACATACCCTGCTTATATGTACAATGCTTTAGTAGATGAATATAATTCACTCACTGATGGTGAAAAGATGAACCATGTATCTAAAGATGTGTTAGAAATTGAGTATGATCAATTAGAAGCTCGTGTAGAAGCATTGTATGAGAAAGAAAATGCTAAAGCGGAAAAAGAATACGAAAAAGCAATGCAAGATTATGAAGACCAATTGGCTCAAGAAGAATATGAACAACAACAAGCAGAACAAGCTGAAAATGAAGCATCTGAATCTGATGACAATTCAAATGGTCCTGGTTCTGATGATCCATCATTAGACAGTGGAACAGAAGATACTTCTTCTGAAGATGACGCAGCGTAGAGAAGGAGACAACAATGGAACAAAATTATATGAATGAACCTAAGCCAACTAACAGAATTATTGAAATGATTCTTGGAATAACAGGAAGTATATTTGGAATTATTGGTGGATTGATTGCGCTAATTCTAACAAACTATGACAAAAGTTATGGTTCAGAACTTGTTGGATTAATGACTATTGTGGCAACCAGCTCTATTATTTTATCAGCAATAACTTTAACATTAAGCTGTTTAATTAATAAAAGACGTGTCTTAATTGGTATTATACTTATTGTTGCTGCAATAATTCATATATATTTATTAGGATTTTTTGGTTATTTATCAGGTATTTTAATCCTCGTTGCTGGGATTATCGCATTAGTTAGGAAATAATTTGATAGAATAGAAGGAAACTATGACAAAGTCCTTCTATTTTTTTAATTATAAATTGAAATGAGTTGTTAGAGATGGAAACTGTATACATTGCAGGTGGATGTTTATGGGGTGTTCAAGCGTTTATAAAAACATTGCCAGGTGTCTTATCGACTGAAGCGGGACGTGCAAATGGAATATCTGAAACACTTAGTGACAAATATGACGGCTATGCAGAATGTGTCAAAACGTCATTCGACCCTATGCAGACATCAATTACTGACTTAATGAATTATCTTTTTGAGATTATAGATCCATATAGTATTAACAAACAAGGCGTTGATGAAGGACCCAAATATCGTACAGGTATTTATAGTGATGAACAGAAGCATCTTGAAGAAGCACGCGACTTCATCTCAAAACGACCTGATAAAGAGCGAATTGCCGTAGAAGTGTTACCTTTAAATAATTACGTTGCAAGTGCTGAGGAACATCAAGACAGACTCGATAAACATCCAGAAGATATCTCATACTGTCATGTTACGCCTGACATGTTGAAAAAGTATCTTTGAAAATTTCCATTGATACAATAATCACTATTTTGTATAGTTATTTCAAATCATCCTCACATAAACGCATATCCAGACAAATTTGGGCAATACAGTACTATAGAAAGTAATTAAATTATAAAAGAAAGAAACGATAGTAATGACAGTTTTACTGACAGGCGCGACCGGACATCTTGGGTCACATATCACTGAACATGCAATTAAAGAACAGGTGCCTGATTTTAATATTGGGATACGTAATCCAGATAAAATGCCATCACACTGGAAAGATAAAGTAGGCGTTAGAGAATTAGATTATTTTAATGAGGAAAGTATGGTTCGTGCTTTCAAAGGTATTGATACGGTTATATTTATTCCGAGTATTATTCATCCGTCATTTAAACGACTCCCAGAAGTGGAGAATTTAGTCAGTGCAGCTCATAAAGTACATGTCTCACACATTATGTTTATTGGATACTATGCAGATCAACATAATAATCCTTTCCATATGAGTCCATACTTTGGCTACGCTGAACGTTTACTTGCATCTAGTGGTCTTAAATATACTTATGTCAGAATGGCGATGTATATGGATCCATTGAAACCTTATTTACCAGAACTTGCAGATATGCAGAAACTCATTTATCCAGCGGGTGAGGGTCGTATTAATTATATTTCTAGAGATGATATTGCTAGAGGTATCGTAGCATTATTACAACAACCAGATAAATTTGGACACAGATACTTACTATCTGGCTATAGTTATTCTATGACAGAATTAGCAGCAATCTTGTCTGAAGCAGCAGGTTCTAAGATTGAATATAGTCCTGTTTCTTTGGAAAAGTTCTCAGAAATGTATGATGAACCTAAAGGGTTTGGTGCATTGCTTGCATCAATGTACGAAGCAGGTGCAAGAGGGTTACTTGATCAACATTCAAATGATTTTGAACAACTAGTGCATGATAAACCACAAACTTTCCCAGAATTTTTAAAAAAGTGAACAATAAAAAATAGGACGTGTGATGATAGTCATCGCACGTCCTACTTGTACATTATAAAGTTTAACTATATTATTTGTTATCGCAATCGAAAGTATCAGCAAAGCTTAATGCAGCTAAACCTAATAAGTCTAAAGCGTGTTGAGCGCCTTCTTTACCATGTCCAGCTTCAAAGTGTTTGTAAGCAGCAACGCCTAATACACCGAAAGTAGCAATTGAACCTAAACGAGATAAGTTTTTGTTTAAGAAACTAGCAGCATAAAAAGCAGCGGCAGCAGCTTCTACAGTACCAGCTAATTTAACTGAGCTTTCTGGTAAACCGAATACATTTTGGAATGTATCGATCATACCTTGATCACCTTTTAATTTTGGTTTAGCAGAGCTATATAATTCTTTAGCAAGTTTTAAGTTTGCAGCATAACGTAAAATCATAATTTAAAAATCTCCTTTTTATTTGTTTTCAAAGTATTTATCAACAATAGGTTTAACGCGCTCGCCAAATAGACGGATTGATTTCATTACATACTCATGAGGCATTGAACCTACAGGTGTATGAATCATAAAACGGTTAAGACCTAACGTTTCAACAGTTTCAATAATTTTTTGGGCAACCGTCTCAGGACTACCCAGATAGATTGCGCCTTGACTTCCTACTTCTCTTTCAAACATCTTCTCGTCAAAGCTAGGCCATCCACGTTCACGACCTAAAATATCATGGTGTGCTTTTAAAGAAGGGAAGAATTCTTTCTTAGCGTCCTCGTCTGTTTCAGCAATGTACCCCCATGAGTGTACCGATACGGATAATTCGTCTGGATTATGACCGTATGATTCTGCGACAGATTTATAAATCTCAATATTGCGTGTAAATCGTCTAGGATTACCACCAATAATCGCATACGTTATTGGTAACCCAAAGGCACCTGCTCTTAATGATGATTCAGGTGTACCACCAGTTGCAATGGAAATAGGTAACTTACCATGTTCGACACGTGGATAAATACCTGTTGAGTCGAAACTTGGACGTAATTTACCATCCCAACTTACAACTTCATGTTCGTTGATTTTTAGTAATAATTGCAGCTTTTCATTAAATAATTCTTCGTAGTCATTTAAATTATAACCGAATAATGGGAAAGATTCGATGAATGACGCTCGTCCAATCATAATTTCAGCACGTCCATTAGATACTGCGTCTAATGTCGCATATCGTTGATACACACGTACTGGGTCATCTGATGATAACACAGTTACTGCAGATGACAATTTAATATGCTCAGTACGTGATGCTGCAGCAGCAAGTACGGTCACTGGATCTGATACAGCATAATCAGGACGATGATGTTCACCTAATCCATATATATCTAATCCTAATTGATCAGCTAGTTCAATTTCTTCTACAATATCGCGAATTCTCTGAGCATTTGAAACAGCAGCTTGTGTACCATCAGGCATAACCATATCACCATTATCTGCAAATGAAGTCAATCCTAATTCTATTTTCAACACGTCACCTCCATTGGTATAAATTTTATACTAGAATTGTAGTCCTTATTTTAGGATTAGTCAATAGAAATGTTTCGAATTAGAGATTTTTTTATTTTAAAAAGCGAATATGTGATTTTTAAATGAAAGAACTTTAAAAGTATTTTGTCAATTTCAAGTAGTCTTTTGAAAAATAAGTGAAAGTGTCATAATAGAAATGTTGTAGAAAATAGAAAGAAGGGAGAAGCAAATGTCTATCCAAAAAACAATGAATTACAACAAAATAACAACCATATTCTTTATTGCAGGAATTATAGTAATGAGCAGTTTATATACGGCAATTCCATTAACTGCAGAGTTTGCTAAAGACTTCAAAATTCCACAATCAATTGCAACTTTAAATGGTGTTGCATTTTCCGTTACATATTCAGTAAGTTGTTTGTTTTATGGGACTATTTCAGAAAAATATGGGAGAATTCGCACCATATTATTTGGGATATGTGGGCTTGTAATGATTTGTATGGTTATGGGTTTTGTACATTCTTTCGCGATACTGGTCGTTTTAAGAGCGATACAAGGTATATTTGCTGCTGCCTTTTCACCAGTATCTATCACATACGTGACAGAAACTTATTCACCGGTCAAACGTATGACTGCGATTAGTTTCATTAGTACGAGTTTCATGTTATCAGGGATTATTGGTCAAAATTTAAGTGAGATCATAGTAGGTTTTTCAAATTGGCATATGGTTTATTTCACTTTAACGGTGCTATATATCATCTTAGCTTTCGTAATTCATAGACAAATTCCTGAAAGTCCAGTGAAGAATCCCGACATTCAATTACTTAAATTCTTTAATAATTTTAGTGATTTTAAAACGAATAAAGCCGTGCTCTTGTGCTATGGGGTGTCGCTCACATTGTTAACTATGTTTATTAGTATGTATACAGTGTTTAATCATTACGTCACTTCCGATACCATTGGTGGGGATGAAACAACTGCGATTAATGCTAAACTGTTTGGTATTATTGGTATGTTGTTGTCTCTAATTGCAGGACGAATCAGTGATCTCATAGGTGTTAAAAATCTTATTTTAAGTGCATTAGTTGTGAGTACAGTAGCACTTATCTTAATGTCTGTAACAACAAACATCGTGTTACTAATTATTTGGAGTGTGCTATTTGTAAGTGGTATCGCCTTCGCAATTCCATCAACAATTTCTAAAGTAGGCTTAACTGTTCGAGGTAACCAAGGGTTCTTCTTATCAGTAAACACATTTGTTTTATTCTTAGGTACTGCGATTGCACCTATTCTAAGCATTGTCCTAAATACGATTTCAAGTTTCACAGTACAATTTAACATTATAGCTGTGATTGGTATTATCGCTATTATGATTGCACTATGCATGCCACGTAGAAAATATGAATTGAGGTAACCAATTTCTAATTAAATTTAGTGAATTAGGTTATAACATAATAAAAGGTGATATCAGTGGATAAATCATTAATGATTTCAAATGCATTAAATCTTATTTTGATGATAGTACTCATTATATTTAATATGGTTAATATAGGTGTTTGGCCAATGGTCATTCTGGCACTATTAATCGTAGCTAATAGTATTTTTATGGTTTATAAAACAGTAGACGCTAAAAAACGCAAATGACAAAAAAGCAATCTCACTCTTAATTTATGTGAGATTGCTTTTATTTATCATAACAATATAATGACGTTTCAAGCACATTATTTAATGTTTCAAACACTTCTTCAACGGTATAGTTATAGTCATTTTCTACCCAACGTCGTAGTACTTCTATTACGCCACTACTGTAAAAATCAGCTACAATTTCAGGATGCTTACTTTCTCTAATCTTTTGCGCTAATGGGTCACGCTTACGAGTTGAGTTATTTAACATCATTTCGCGACTCACATTTGTTAAACTTCTAAACACATCCGCCTGTCGAGACGAAACTAATAAATGTTTGAAAATCTTTTTATTATTACCAATGTAATAAATAAAGTCTTCAAATGATTCAGGGGTTGTAATGTCTGCTGATGTGTCACCTTTAGCTATAATTTGTTGTGTAATAAAGTCAGGTAAAGTGTAGAGTAATTCATATTTATCTTGGAAGTATCTGTAGAACGTACTGCGGTTGATTTCTGCAATATCACATATTTTTTGAACCGTGATTTCATCAAAATGATAGTCATGTAAAAGTATAAACACTGTTTCATGAATATGTTTAATCATACGTTTTTGATTTGCTGACGGCATTATCTGATTCTCCTATATATTTAATCTAGTCAGATAGCCTGACGTAATAAGAGTAATTTATCACAATAAAATTGATTTTTCCAAACATAACAACTGATACTACGTTTAAATTTAGTTACAAAAAAAGAGTAATTAAGTTATCTGAAACGTTTAATACTATAAGAACGATATAAAAAAGTGGGAGCGAAACTGAGTTTAGTTTCACTCCCACGTAATAATAGCTACGGTTGAGAAGAGTTAAGCGCCTTTTCAACTCGGTTTGCTACTGTAAATTTGCATTATGAGTTTTAAATATGCTACACCAAACGAGCATATTCTTTATTTGTCTTTCCTAACTATGCAATTAGTTAGTCTCAATACCTTCTAACCATTCATCTACTTTATTATCATTATCATCAACATAGTCTTTAGCTACTTGTTCTGGATTTTTGTTATCAACAAAGATTTTTTTAGCTAATTTGTCTTCGTCAGATTTACTCCAATCATCTGCCATACGTGTTGCAATTGTATATGCAGCTGGATGTGCTTCTTTAAAGTCTTTGTTAAATACTAAGTCAATGTGTTGATTATTATTACCATAAATGTTGTCTGGATCTTTCAACATTTTAACGTCTAATTCTTTAGAGAACCAGCTAGGTTCCATTGCTGTGAAGACGATAGGTTCTTGTTGTTTAAAAGCAGATTGAATTTTCTTGAATTGGTCTTGGTCAGAACTTTCTTTCAAGCTATATTTATCCAAGTTGTCACTATCAAGTTCATCTTTAGTTTCTTGCATAACACCATTACGTGCGTCTGTTCCTTGAATTGTCCAATCTACAGATTTTCCGAAGTCACTATTTTTTAAGTCACTAATTGAGTCGACATCTTGCACGTACTTAGGTACGGCTAAACCTACTTTTGCGTTATCAATTAAATGTTTATCATCATAAATTGTTAATTTACTTTTGAACTTATCGTAGTAACTTTTATCAGTAGTAGGGAAGATACCTGATGCATGGAATGAATCAGAGTTCTCTGATACAGCAGCGTATAATGGGCCACTTGCTGTTACTGGTGTAGTTGTTACATCATAACCTGCTTTTTTCAATACTTCTGCTATAACTAGTGAACGTGGTGTTGAATTATCACTCGCGATATAAGGTATTTCGATTTCTTTATTACCAAGTGATGTTTGACTATCGTCTGATGAACCACTACCGCTACCACTATTACCACAAGCACTTAGCACTATGGCTAAGGCAAGTGTGGCTAGTAGTCCTAAGAATTTCGAACTACGTCGTTTTAACATAACGTGTTTCCTCCTTTTTAATATTAGTCTCTAAGTTCGTCATCATGACGATGTTGAGATGATCGGTTATATCTATCGTAAACACCTTTGTTGTTTTCACGAGCGTATAACATTAATGCTTTGAATAATACATCTTGATCAATATTGCTATCAGTTAATTCTTTGTATAAGTTTGTTGTTTTATCGAAATTTGAATCATGATAATCATGGTTATCATTGTGTTGAACATGATTGCTATGACGATAATCATTGTTTCTATCGTAATTGTCTTGATAGTGTCGATCATTATAATTACGTTCATCATAATGAGTATGGTCGCCATTTTGAGTATAAAGTGATTCATAGTCTATATCATCACGTTGATTATCATAATGATGTTGGCGATGATGCTGGTCATGATGATTATCTAAATGCACAGAACGGTTATAATCTTCGTCATTATAATTGCGATTATGTTTACGATTGTCATTTTGATAACTATGGTTATCTTTGTCTTGTCTAGTGTAGTCATTATTTCTATCGTTGGCATGACCGTTTTCAGAAGATGTGTCGTGATGATTATCTTCTTCTAAAGCCTTACCTTCAACGTCAACGTTTGGCAATACTGCACCTAACCATTTAGGAAGGTACCATGAAGCTTTACCAAAGAGTTTCGTCAATGCTGGAATTAATGTCATACGTACGACGAATGCATCGAATAACACACCGAAACCTAATGCGATACCCATTGACTTAATTGCACTGTCATCTTGGAAGACGAATGCGATGAACACACTGAACATAATAAGTGCAGCAGCTACAATAACAGGTCCACTCTCTTTAATACCAACACGGATTGAGTGATCGTTATCACCAGTCTTACTGTATTCTTCGTGTACACGTGTCATTAAGAAGAGCTCGTAGTCGATGGCAAGTCCGAATAACAATCCAATTGTGATTACTGGAAGGAATGCAAGTAAAGGTCCTGTGTTTTCAATACCAAATAAGCTACCCATAAAGCCATGTTGAATGACTAATGTTGTGAAACCTAATGTAGCCATTAATGAAAGAATAAAGCCTAATACTGCTTTTAATGGAACTAAGATTGAACGGAACACAATCATTAATAAGAAGAATGCTAATACAACGATAACGCCTGCAAATACTGGAATTGCGTTGTTTAGTTTTTCTGACATATCAATGTTAATAACACTTTGTCCTGAAATTTCAGTGCCATAGTCATATTTTTCTTGCGCTTGACTATGATAATCACGTAAGTCATATACTAGATTTTCTGTTGACTGTGAGTTTGGTCCTTTTTCAGGAATGATTGTGAATAATGCGTAATTGTTGTTGTCAGTTAGTTGTGCTTTTGAAACTGTATCAACATTATCAATGTCTTCTAAATCGCTACGCATATTATTTAAGTCACGTTCGATAGTACTTTTACTTCCACCATCTTTTGTATTAACTAACATGACAATTTGTCCGTTATAACCTTCGCCAAAATTATCTGAGATTAATTTATATGCTTTGTATTCTGATGAGTTAGTTGGTTTTAAACTATCATCAGGAATACCTAAACGCATGCCACTGACTGGTATAGCAGCTAAAATTAAAATAATTAAACTTACAATAACAGCGATAACTGGCTTACCAACAATAAATTTTGCCCAAGGATGATCTTTAGGGTCTTTACTTTTAGATGGTTTATCTTTAATTTTAATACTTTTATGGAAGATACTGATTAGGGCTGGTAATAGTGTTAATGCTGCTAATACTGCAAATAATACACTAATCGCTGAAGCGAATCCCATAACCGCTAAGAAGTCGATTCCTACAAGTGATAAACCACAAACAGCAATCATAACTGTAAGACCAGCGAATATTACAGCACTACCTGCTGTACCCACTGCTGTTGCGATAGCTTCTACAGTATCGACACCTTTTTTCTTAAGTTCTTTAAATCTAAATAGAATAAAGAGTGAGTAGTCAATACCAACAGCTAAACCTATCATTACAGCTAGTGTAAGAGTGAAGTTTGGAATATCAAAGATATATGTTAATAATGCGATGATACCAACACTTGAACCTAAACCGATGATTGCACTAATAATTGGCATACCAGCTGCGATAAGTGAACCAAAGGTAATAAGTAAGATTACGAATGCTACGACGATACCGACAATTTCTGATGTACCACCAGGTTCAGCATTCATAGCGCCACCTTGAGTTTTTTCAATTTGCACATTATGGTTGTCTGTTATATCTTTTAATTCTTTGTCGATGATATGTTTAGAAGAATCTTTTAATCCAGTTTGTGGAACTACATAACTTACGTTAGCGATAGCAGTATCGCCTTCATCGTTAACTTGTCCACTGTCATATGGATTAGAGATATTTTGGATATAATCATCATTTTGTCTGATATTATCTAAAGCATCTTCAATATCTTTCTTCGTATCTTTATTATTGAGCCCATCATTCTTATTAGAATGGAAGACTATTTTCATCGAGGCTTTCTCACTGTCCTGATGAAATTCTTTACTGATTTTATCGTTTGTGTCTAATGACTTAAGGCCATTCATAGTTATGTCACTGTCAAACTTCGGTGAGTTTATCATTAATGGCGTGATAATGACACCTAGTATAACAAGCCATCCTATAACACTTAGCCATTTGTTCTTAGCTATAAATTTTCCTAGTTTGTATAATAGCTTTGCCAAGACATTTCCCCCTATTTCATTAATTTATATCGCTTAAAGTATGGGTAGTGTGTTGATGATTTGTGAGCAATTACATTAAATCGATACCTCAAATTAAGCATATTTAAAATGTTACATTTGAGAATGTAACAAGTTATACCCACGTTCGGTACCATTAAAAGTTTTACGTCGTTGGAAAATGCAACACTTTGGAAAAATTGTTGGTGAAAATAGCGTGTATTAAGGGGATATATAAGAAAACAGGTAACCTCGTGATGATGGTATACCTGAAAATAATTTGGTATGTAGACTTGCGATGTAGTTAGTTCATTAAATAAAACAGGAGAAGTAATGCGCCTATTAAAACAAAAATTACGCCAGGAATATAAATTTTTTCTCTGAGGTCAATGTTACGTTGGTATGCAACAAATCTACTAATACCGATTAAAATTAGACCTAAAAGTAATAAAATGATGGAAAGAACGAGCATTAACCGTACCTCCTAATCAAAAAAGTACAATAGCAAATTGATTAATATGTATATCTTTCTTTCAAATCTATTATATTATGTAAGCGTATTTTTTTATAGCGATTTATTAATATATTGTAAAATTGTTATAACTTTTTGGAATGTTTATTAACAAAATTTATACATTCTTAATATTTTATAAAGGTAATAATAAACTGACTTTTCAAACTATACGTATTTGAATTATTTTGAGAAAAGAAACAGAAAGCAACTGTAGAAGGGCGGATAGTATTAAAGAGCAATCATGTTAATAAATATTTAATCAACGTGATTGCTCAAATTTGCAGGAACTATTTAGTGTTATATATTAATGTGATGAAATCTTGGATAATAGAAGTGAGATGTCTATCATTACGGTATATGAGTGAGATGTAACTTGTGGTTGGGGCATTAGGCAAAGTCTTACTAATAATGCTTGAATGATGACTTATAGCATTTTCACTGACTAAACTTAAGTAATTTGAATCTTTTATTGTTGTAAGGATACTGCTAATACTATTGGTTTCCATGTGAACGTCTAAGTTGATAAAGTTCTTGTTACGCCATTCGTCTATACTGTCTCGAGTTGCTCCGCTATTATGAATGATAAAACGGTAACTACTAATATCTTCTAAAGTAAGATGATCTTTTTGAGCAAGTGGGTGACGTTTGTCCATAGCAAGCACTAATGGATTCTCATGAAGACGTTTAACTTGTAGTTCCCCCTCGTTAAACCCTTTTTCAGCTATGACAGCAATATCAATCTTACGGTTTTTAACTTTCTCGATAATAATTGGCGCAGTATCTACTGTTAAGTTAATATCTATATTCGGATGTTCATGCATATAGTTTTTAAATGTTGATGGTAAAATGCTATAGATCGGAGCATGACTCGCACCAATTCTTAAAGTTCCTCGTTTAGATTGCTTGAAATCTTCCATCATATCTGTTGTTTCTTCTATTAAATTAAGCATTTTATTCGCATTCCGATAAAGTAATTCACCGGCTTCAGTGAGGTTGAAATGTTTACCTTTTTTGAAATATAGAGGTAATCCACATTCTTTGCTTAAGTTTTTTAAATGAAATGTTACCGTTGGTTGTGTGATACCAAGTTTTTCAGCGACGGCGTTTTCGTTTTGTGCTTCAACGAAATGTTTAAAGATGAGTAATTGCTTTGTATTCATAAATTGATTTCCCCAAAATATATATTTTGTTTATACTATTTTCTATAATAAATAAAGAATTTTGAGGACACGTTAATAATTTGTTTAAAGTTAGTTAAACAGTGGTTTTATATTAATATGCAATAAGTCGTAGGTTAGGGGAGAAGGAAGTATGAAAGAAAGGATACTTGTGGTTTCTGATATTCACGGTCATCGGAAGGCACTCGTCACTCTTTTAATGGCAGTTAATTTTAATGTGAGAAAAGATCAACTCGTTTTAATGGGAGATTATGTTAATAATGGACCCGATTCATTTGGGACTTTGAAGTTAGTGAAACGCTTAAAACGTCGAGGTGCACTTGCCTTGGCTGGCAATCATGAGATGCGTTGGTTAGAAAGTAAAGATAAAAAAATCAAACGCTGGCACAAATTTTTAAGAGAATTGTCGACAATCGAGGTCATAGATAATTACATATTTGCGCATGCTGGTATAGATACGTCTAAGCCTTTAAATAAACAGATTAAGGAATATACTACTGGTCATTATAACCATAATTTAAATAGAAACATCCCTAAAAATAAATATTTGATACATGGTCATATTCCAAATTATCGCTATGGGTTAAAAAATGATGAATTATATAAAAAGAAAAATTTACTAGATATTGATACAGGTGCTGGTCATAATAAATTCTTATCTCTTATAGATTTAACTAATGCGTACCAATACTCTGTTAAGGTTACAGATACTAAAAAAATCAACACTAAACGTATAAAATTATAAAAATCTAAGACTGGTCAATGTTTGGAACCTTTAATTAATTTTCAAAAAATAGAAGTATAAGTTTTAAATTAAATGTTATATAATGAAGTGGAATATTAATAAAAAGGGTGACATGCATGAAGAAGCTTAGACAACATTCTAAATTTAATTCGTATTTAAAAGTGTCATGTTCAGTGTTGTTAATGAGTGGAACATTAGTGGGTTATGGATTTACCAAAGATGGATTTGCACAATCAAATGACCGCATTGACAACGTTTCAAGTGAAATGACATCTGTTCAAAATAAACTTGATAAAGCGATAGATAAAGCGAAAGCAAAAATTGACCGTTTGAAGTACCTACAAGCCACTGATATTAAGAGTTATAAAGAAGATATTGAAGATGCACGTAATCAGTCTGAAATTGATCAAATTTTAAGGGATGCACAGGAAGAAGACCGTATATCAAATGAGGAAAGTACTAAAGAAACTGGTGAAAAAGCAAGCACTTCAAATGAATCTTCACTCTCAACTGCTAAGCAATCATCAACGAATGAAGAAAATAAGCTAGATGAATTAGATAAAGTAATAGCCGATTTAGATTCTTTATCTGAAAAGGTTGATACCCATCAACAAAATGGCGATATGAAGTCGGAACAAGATTCCACAAATAATAATGAAAATAGCCAAATAAGTAGTGGACAATCAGCGTCTTCTCAAAACAATAAGAATCAAATAAATGATAAAAATGATGATACCTCAATATTGGATGAAATGGATAATGTTAAAAATGACATAGAATCAACTAAAGAAAGTGCACATTCATCTGTAGAAGATATTCGAGATCAAACTGACTCATCCATTCAAGACGACAATTCAACAGAATCGCAATCAAAAAATAATACTAATACTGCATCAGATAAAAGTATTCTAAGTGGTATCAAACAGATAGATAAAGATGAAGACAGCCATAAGTCAAACAAGATTGATTCAAAAGAGGGTCATGTTGATGCATTAACTGACGAATTATCTGCTAATCAAAAAATTGACCAAGCCATTACAAAAGTTGAAAATCAACAAGATAACACATCGAAACGTTATAGTGACCATAAACTTGAGCAATTGAGACAGTTAGAACAACAAGTAAAGCAAAACAACAATTTGACTAATGAGCAAAAGCAAAATGTTGAAAAAGATATTAAAATTGTTCGACAAAATGTTAAAGCGAACCGAGATGAAATAAGTGGTCGCTTAGAACAATCTTCAAATAAGCAAGCAACAGTCGAACAAATCTTAGGAAGTGTCTTTAGTAAAAACGAAGCTCAAAAGATAGCCAAGAAGATTAAAACTAACGGTCAGTCAGATAAGCAAATAACAGATCAAATGATGAAACATATCGACAACCTCAAAACGACAACAAGTGATGATATTTTGGC
Organism: Staphylococcus haemolyticus; assembly: GCF_006094395.1. Lineage (NCBI taxonomy): Bacteria > Bacillati > Bacillota > Bacilli > Caryophanales > Staphylococcaceae > Staphylococcus > Staphylococcus haemolyticus. The sequence continues at coordinate 300,951 of NZ_CP035291.1, forward strand.
ATCCATGTTTGATCAAGCGCCTGATAAAGAGGCTTTAATCAAAACATTGCTTTCAACACGTTTAGGAAATAATGAGGCATCACAAATAGCTAAACAGCTTGCTAAAGAGAACTTATCTAGCTCAGAATTAGTAAATCAAGTGAAGCAAAAAATTAACGCAAATCAAAAAATAACAGCTGATGATATTCTTAAAGACGTACTTGACAAATCGTCAGACCCTAAACAAACCATCGAAACGTTATTAGCTACAAAGTTAAATCAAACACAAGCGAAGGCGTTGGCAGATCTTATTGCTAGAGCGCAAAACGATAAAGCTAATGCGTTAGATTTAGTGAAAAACGCATTAAACGGTACTGCTAGTGATTTATTACAGTTGCAAAATAAACTCGACACTGCAAAAAATAATTTGAGTTATATCTTAGATCCTATTACAAATAGACCTTCGCTATTTGATCGCATTAATGGTAGTGCATCAAGTTCTAACTCTCTTAATCAAGGGTCTCATTTACTAGATGGACTAACTGGTAGTAGTTTATTAGATGGTCTTAATTCAGGAGGAAGTCTGTTAGACAATATTGAAGATATTCCTAATCCTGTACAAGGATTATCATTAGGACAATTAGGCGATGATGATGGATTTTTAAGTGGTTTATTTGATGATGAAGGGAATCTATCTTTACCAAATACTGGGGAAGTAGTTAAAAAGTCTTGGCTACCAGTAACAGTGTTATTAGTGATTGCTGGGGGCACATTAATAGGGTTAGGTCGTCGTAAACAACAAAAAACAAAACAATAAATACAAACTTAAAGCGTGGATAATTGAGTAATCATTACTTACTTATGTTATCTACGCTTATTTTTTGGAAAAGAGGCTCAACGTCGGTTAAGAAAGCGCTTGCACAATTTCCTGAAAATAGCAAGTGAATTTTGAGAAATTATTGGTAAAGTTATGTGAAATAATTATGGAATACTCAAAAATATTTACACTTTATTTAATATTCATATTGATTGTAAAGTGCATTAGACATACACTAATAGTGGAAAAAGAAATTGAGAAATTTTTCACAAAGTTGCTTAATTAACAAATTTTCACAAAGTATACGTTTTAAAGGTGTATAGCATTTTCATAGATAAAAAAATACTTGAAGGGGTTGAAAAGGATGACACACACTAACGAAGTTACTAATAGCACTAGCAAAGGACGAAAAAAACGATTCTCGCTTAAGATGCCTGGCGCATTTACAATTTTATTTATTTTAACTGTAATCGCTGTTATGGCAACGTGGATGATACCGGCTGGTGCATACTCTAAGTTATCTTATGATGGCGGTGCTCATGAATTTAAAATTGTCGATGCTCATAATAAATCAAAAACAGTCCCTGGAACACAAGAACAATTAGATAAATTAGGTGTAAAAATTGATGTAGACCAATTTAAATCAGGTGCCATCAATAAACCTATCTCAATTCCTGGAACATACGAACGATTAGAACAAAAACCTGCTGGACCAGATCAAATTACATCAAGCATGGTTAACGGTACAATTGAAGCAGTCGATGTAATGGTATTTATTTTAGTATTAGGTGGACTCATTGGTGTTGTACAAAAGAGTGGTTCATTTGAATCAGGACTTTTAGCACTTACTAAAAAAACTAAAGGTCATGAATTTTTACTTGTATTCATGGTATCAGTATTCATGGTACTAGGTGGTACGCTTTGTGGTATTGAAGAAGAAGCGGTAGCATTTTATCCAATACTCGTACCTATCTTTATCGCCATGGGATATGACTCAATTATCTGTGTTGGGGCAATCTTCCTAGCAAGTTCTGTAGGTAGTACATTCTCAACAGTTAACCCATTCTCAGTTGTTATCGCATCAAATGCAGCAGGTACAACATTCGTAGATGGTTTATATTGGAGAATTGTTGGCTTAATTGTGGCAACAATATTCACAGTGGGTTATTTATACTGGTACGCTAAAAAAATTAAAAAAGATCCTAAAACATCTTACACATATGAAGATAAAACTAAATTTGAAAATCAATGGTCAGTTATTAACGATGATGGCGGAGAAAAACCATTTACACTACGCAAAAAAATCATTTTAATTTTATTCATCTTACCATTCCCAATCATGGTGTGGGGCGTTATGACACAAGGTTGGTGGTTCCCAATCATGGCCTCAATGTTCCTAGCATTTACAATTGTAATTATGTTGATGGTAGCATTAGGTAAAGATGGACTTGGCGAGAAAGTGGTCGTCGATGCATTTGTAGAAGGTGCATCAAGTTTGGTAGGGGTATCACTAATCATTGGTTTGGCACGTGGTATCAATATGATTATGAATGATGGATTAATCTCAGATACAATCTTGAACTTCAGTTCATCACTTGTACAAGGTGTAAGTGGACCGATCTTCATTGTAATATTGTTGATTATCTTCTTCTTCCTAGGTTTCATTATTCCATCATCTTCTGGTTTAGCAGTGCTTGCAATGCCAATCTTTGCACCACTTGCTGATACAGTAGGTATTCCTAGATTTGTTATCGTAACAGCATATCAATTTGGTCAATATGCAATGTTATTCTTAGCACCAACAGGATTGATAATGGCAACATTACAAATGCTAGACATGAAGTACTCTCACTGGTTGAAATTCGTATGGCCAGTCGTTGCCTTCGTATTCATCTTCGGTGGTGGCATGCTTGTCACTCAAGTATTAATTTATTCATAATAGAAGAATTAAATATTAGAACTGTCAACGGTGTCTACGACGCTGTTGGCAGTTTTTTAATAGGTATGGTCTTTAAATTAGAAAAATTTATGTATATTATTTTGAAAATGTTTTTCATTTTAGGTAATGATATTGATTAAAATTTTCTTTAGTATTATATTTCTATTTAAGAAAGCGTTGTCAGTACGAATATAGAGTGATTTTATTTCAAAGGAGGTAATAAAAATGAATAAATTATTTGAGAAAGCACAACAATTTGGGAAATCATTCATGTTACCAATTGCCATTTTACCAGCAGTAGGTCTATTACTTGGGATTGGTGGAGCATTGAGTAATCCTAATACTGTAAAAGCATATCCATTTTTAGATATTACATTACTACAAAACATATTTACGCTAATGTCTTCTGCTGGAAACATTGTTTTTCAAAATTTACCAGTAATATTTGCTATTGGTGTAGCTATAGGATTAGCACGTAGTGACAAAGGAACAGCAGGATTAGCAGCACTAATTGGCTTTTTGATAATGAATGCAACTATGAATGGAATGCTACAAATTACAGATGATTTAGCAAAAACAACAGAATTAGCTCAAAAAGGACAAAGTATGGTATTAGGCATCCAAACAATTGAGACGGGTGTGTTTGGTGGTATCGTAACAGGTATTTTAACAGCATATTTACATAATAAGTTTAATAAAATTGAATTACCTGCCTATTTGGGCTTCTTCAGTGGTTCTCGTTTTGTACCTATTATTACTGCAGTTAGCTCAATATTTCTAGGCGTAATTATGTTTTTTGTTTGGCCAACAGTACAGAGTTGGATTTTTAATGCCGGAGGATTAGTTGAAAAGACTGGAGCTATTGGAACATTCTTCTTTGGATTTATATTACGTCTATTAGGTCCTTTTGGATTGCATCATATTTTTTACTTACCATTTTGGCAAACAGGACTTGGGGGCTCATTAGAAGTAAATGGACATATGGTACGAGGTACTCAAAATATCTTTTTAGCCCAATTAGGTGATCCGAGTGTAACACATTACTTCTCTGGTATATCTAGATATATGTCTGGTCGATTTATTACGATGATGTTTGGGTTGTGCGGTGCAGCATTAGCTATTTACCATACAGCTAAGCCAGAGCATAAAAAAGTAGTTGGAGGATTAATGTTATCAGCTGCATTGACATCATTCCTAACAGGTATAACTGAACCATTAGAATTTTCATTTTTATTTGTTGCACCTGTTTTATATTTAATTCATGCTTTCTTAGATGGATTAGCATTTATGATGGCGGATATATTTAATATTACAGTAGGACAAACATTTAGTGGTGGATTCATTGACTATATATTATTCGGTGTACTACAAGGTAATTCTAAAACGAATTACTTATGGGTTATACCAATTGGAATCGTTTGGTTCTGCTTATATTACATTATTTTTAGATTCTTAATTATTAAATTTAATTTCAAAACACCTGGACGTGAAGATAAAGAACAAATTGAAAGTGTTGAAGCTACGGAACGTGCTGATACTATTATCAAAGGTTTAGGTGGTGCTACTAATATTGAGGAAGTAGACTGTTGTGCTACTAGACTTAGAGTAACTTTAAAAGATGGATCATTATTAAGTAAAGATACTTTAATGACAACAGATGCTAAAGGTGTCATTATTCGAGGTAATGGTGCCCAAATTGTCTACGGACCACATGTTACAACAATTAAAAATGAAGTCGAAGAAGTTTTAGAGCAAAAATCATAAAAGATAAATCGGATAAACGCTTAATCTAATAAAAATAGGCAATTTCTATTGTAATAAAATAGAAATTGCCTTTTTGATCTATTATTTAAATTACTTTAATTAATCTAGCTCACATCAGCTTTATTTAGGTTCAATATAGTGTAAGTCTTCAGCTGTGCTAGCATCAATTGTACGATATGACACAATGCCTAAACCTTTGACATTAGATTCTGAGATGACGATAGAGCCATCTTTATTTACCTTTTCAACAAAGGCAACATGACCATATACATCATGCGCACCAGCTTGTCCTGCTTCAAAGACGACTGCGCTATGTGTAGACGGTGTTTGACTGACATCATAGTTATCACTTTCTGCACGGTTATCCCAGTTATGGGCATCTCCCCAGTCGCTACCTACTTTCTTACCAAATTGTTGAACACGTTCGTATACATACCATGTACATTGACCTTGAGGATAAGGTGAAGATGAATCTGTGATTTCAAATGATTTAAACTTACTACCTGAAGCATCTTCTCCACTAGATGTTTGTTTAGCATAGCGATCTAAATCTGGCATTTTTTTCTTATCAAAATCAGTTAAGTGATAGTGCTTGATTAAGCTATTTAATTTAGTAGCATAGTTAGGGTCTGTAGCATACGTACGGCTTAAATGTCGTGTCGCGTCACGATAATCTATAGCTTCATGCTTCCAAGTAGGTTTATAAATTGTTGGATTACCGTCGATACCATTTTTAATTAAATCAGCATAATCTTCCAATGATGCTTTAGTACTTGGATATTTACGGAACCCAGCATTAATACTAAACATACTGTTGTCACTACCAGCTTCTAGCGTATTAAAGTTTACAGATTGTCCTTTATAACTACCTTTAATACCAAATAAATTATAATTAGGTGCTTGTGCTAAGGTACTGTTTCCTGAACTAGATTCAAGAATAGCTTGAGCAATCATTACTGAGGCATAAAGATCTTTATCTTGACCAATCTTATGTGCATCTTTAGCGATAGACTTAATAAAGTCACGCGTACCTTTATTTTCAACAACTGTTATATCGCCATCCGTTACGTCACTACCATTAAGTTGAGGTAATGTTTGGAACAGACTAGTTGAACGCGTATTATTTTGCTTAAAGTCATCTTCAAATGACTGTGCAGGTGTAGTTTTATGTTCAAGCTCCTTCTTAGTTGGCAACTGAGGGTTACTTGCTTTATTAGTGCTCTCTTTTGATTTTTCATCTTTAGATGTGTCTGATGCGTTATCCTTTTTAGATGATTCGAAATCTTGATGCGTCTTTTTAGCATCTTCACTGTATTTATCGAGCACAGTGTCTAAGGCAGATTCAGACAGACTATTACTATTAGAAGATGATGTTTTACTAGAATCATTGTTTGAGTCGGTGCTTGTGTCGTCATTATTTGATTGATGATCAGTGTCATCTGTATTATTACTTCCTTGGTTATCTTTATCATCATCTGTTTCATCTGAGACTAAATCATCAATGGCATCTAACGCTTTACTAACACTTGCATCGTCCTTATCTTGATTGGCAGTTGATTGTTGATTTGTATCTGTCTCATCTTGTTGTGAAGTCTTATCTGATTGGTTAGCTTGCTCACTACTTTGCTTTATGTCATTTTTGTCGCGATCCGTTATGTCAGAAGATGAAGCGCTATGTTCTGTTTGATCTTGGTCTTGTGCATCACTATCTTGCTCATTTGTAGAGTGCGTGTCATCAGCTGTTTCACTAGCGCTTGTGGGTTGCTCATAATCTGAAATATCACTATCGAAATTAAATAATGATGCAATTAAATGAGTTAGGCTAAATCCATTTTGATATAAATCAGGATTTAAAAAGTTAGAAGCAGGTAAACCACTAGAATGTGTTGCGTCAAAGATTGGAGAAAGGGGTGTACGGTAAGTGCTATTTGTATCTTTATAACGCTTTTGATGACTGCGAGATACGCTTGTGTTGTCATCATCTTTCTCCTCTGATGACGTATCTGATGTCTTAGACTTTTCTCGTTTTATCTTGTTCTTCGAATCTTCCTTAGTAGGTGCTTCAGAAGATGTGTTATCGGACTGAGTATCGTCTGGTTGAGATGCTTCATTAGTATTATTGTCATTTGCATCTTTATTATGTTCAGTCTGTTCTTCTTGTGTGCTAGATGATTTCACCTTAGCATCTTCGTTTGTGTCTTCAGCATGTGCAATGCTAGTCGTAAATGTTGGCAATACTAGCGTTGTTGTTAAAAAGTAAATCATGAATTTATGCTTCGACATTACGCTCTTTTCCTCCTATCAAATTAACTATGGTGGTATGCGAATATATCAGAATTTGATATAATATTTATTATGATTTTTAGTTGATAAGTATCAACTAATTATTACTTTGCTTAATAAAAGTATTATACTAACTCTATAAAGAAAAAAACAATGCTTAATATCATTTTGAGATAAAATCTTAATATTTCATTTTTAGGAGTGTGAAAATGAAAAACGCACTAAAATTATTTATAACGGACTTGAAGCGAGTTGCTAAGACGCCAGCAGTTTGGGTTATACTAGCAGGACTTGCGATATTACCGTCTTTCTATGCTTGGTTCAACTTATGGGCTATGTGGGATCCTTATAGTCATACAGGTCATATCAAGGTTGCCGTTGTAAACGAGGACAAGGGTGACAAAGTTCGTGGCAAGAAAATTAATGTTGGTAATACATTAGAAGACAATCTTAAGAAAAACGATAAATTTGATTGGCAATTTGTTAGCCGGGAAAAGGCAGACCATGAAATTAAAATGGGTAAATACTATGCTGGCATATACATACCTAAAGAATTCTCGCATCAAATTACTGGCACATTAAGAAAGAAACCACAAAAAGCCGATATCGAATATAAAGTTAATCAAAAAATCAATGCCGTCGCACCGAAAATGACCGATACAGGGTCAACGGTCATCGTAGACGAAGCGAATAAACAGTTCAATGAAACCGTCACGAAAGCGTTACTACAAGAAGCGAATAAAGTGGGTATTCAACTCGAGGATGAAGTACCTACAATTAATAAAATTAAAAATGCAGTTTATGCAGCACATGACTCATTACCACAAATCAATAAAATTGCGGATCGAATTGAATATTTGAATGATCATCAGGATGATCTTGATAAATATGCAAATCAATTCCGTGCGTTAGGTAACTACAAAGGTGATATTTTAGATGCGCAACAAAAGCTTAATGATGTGAATGCGGCCATTCCGTCACTTAACGAAAAGGCAAAACTCATCTTAGCACTTAATGAATATATGCCGAACATTGAGAAATTATTAGATGTAGCTTCTAATGATATACCGGCACAATTTCCTAAGATTAATAGAGGCGTGGATATTGCTAGTGAGGGGTTTGATCTAGCGAATACGCGTTTAAATGATGCACAAGGTTATCTTACATCTGCTCAGCAACGTGTAGGTGATTATCAAGAAGCGGCAGGGCGTGCTCAAGAAGTAAATAACCAAGCCAATAGTGCATTGCGTCAACAAAGTACATCGGGACTTCCTCAATATCAAATTCAGAAGTTGAGCACAGATAATAGCCAGGACACGGTAAATGATAATCAAATCGTCTCAAACAATGACGTGAAGTCTATGAATAGTGCGCTTGCAGAAGCATTATTAACACTTTCAAGTAATTCTGATAATCAAGCGAAAGCAACACAGTCAGACATTAAAGCCTTGAAAGATATATCTTATGGTGTTATTGGTTCTAATCGACCAACGGAATTTAATGACATGTTACGTAACTTAAAAACACGTCTTGAAAATAGCTCGAAAAGTAATCAACAATTGATAGACGTGTTAAAAGAATTAGAAAAAAGAGAACATGTCGATTTATCGTCTCAAATTAAACAAGTTGAGAGTGCCAATAATCGTATCAGCGATTCATTACGTTCAACGAATCAACTCATTGATGCACTGAAAAATGGTAGTTCAGGTAAAGCAGAAGCAGTTAACGTATTACGTTCGTTACCAGATTTAAATAAAGCGTTAGGTAACTATCGTGATTTCATTAAAAATGACTTAAACAATCGTTTGTTAGTTGTATCTAATCAAATTACACAAGAATTAAACAAAGGTCAGAATACGTTATCAGACGTTCAATCTAAATTAAATACGATTAATCGTGTTATCATTGCTGGTCAGGATATAGTTACAGATGGACAGAATCGTATAGCTAACATTCAAAGCGAATTACCTGCTTTAGAACAAACCTATATTAATGCGATGCAAACTGCTCAGAAATATTTCCCTACAGTGAAAAAAGACGTAGCGAATGCAGCTGACTTTGTTCGTAATGATTTGCCAGATTTAGAGCAACAACTTGCGAATGCGACAGCAACAGTAAATACAAACTTGCCGACATTGTTCAATAAGTATGACAATGCCGTTGATTTATTAAATCAAAATCAACCACGTGCGAAAGAAGCGTTAGCAAACTTAGCTAATTTCTCTGAAAACCGTTTGCCAGATATTGAAAAAGATTTAAACAAAGCGAATAAAATATTTAAAAAATTAGACGAAGATGATGCGGTAGATAAAGTGATTGATGCGTTGAAGAATGACTTGAAGAAACAAGCCGACGTGATTGCGAATCCTATTCATAAGAAGCAAGTAGATGTCTTTCCAGTTAAAGATTATGGTTCAGGTATGACACCATTCTATACCTCTTTATCTATATGGGTAGGGGCATTATTACTAGTAAGTTTATTGTCTGTAGATAATAAACATGAAGCCTTGACAGATGAGTTGACGAAACGTCAAATTTATTTAGGTAAAGGTGCTTTCTTTATAATGATGGGTATCATTCAAACGTTGATTGTAACGATTGGTGACTTGGTTATTTTGAAAGCGCAGGTTGAATCGCCGACCTTATTTATCTTAGTCGCACTGTGTGGTGCTATTGTCTTTAATACGATTGTGTACACATGCGTGTCATTACTTGGAAATCCAGGTAAAGCTATTGCAATCATTTTACTAGTATTACAAATCGCTGGTGGTGGAGGAACATTCCCAGTTGTAACTGCACCTAAGTTCTTCCAAACGATTTCACCATATTTACCATTCACGTATGTGATAGATTCCTTACGTGAAACGGTAGGTGGCATTGTACCAGAAATTTTAATTACGAAAATGATTATCTTAATACTATTTGGACTAGGATTCTTTATTTTAGGCATCTTAGTCAAACCAGTTCTTGATCCAATTATGCGTAAAATTTCTAAACGCGTGGATGAAAGTAAAGTAACGGAATAGACTATAGTATCTCTAATATAAAAAGGGTCTTGAATAAGTTATTTTACTGTCTGTTTAACTAAGTGTATAAGAAAATTGAATTAATTTAATAAGAAGTATAAAAGATAGTTTTAGTGTGAAGTTATCATGCTAGAACTATTTTTTTATAAAAGTGTTTTTTAAAAGTGGAGAGAAACTAAAAAATAATTGTTATAAATATTTTAAACTATAAAAATAGTTTGAATTATATATTTTTGTAATATTATTAGGTATCATGATAGTGATGCAAAAATCTTAGGGGGATAATATGGAGATAAAAAATATAATTAAAGATAATTTTTTTAAAACCTTAAAAATGATAGATATCTCATTTGATATTTATAATCTAGAAAAAGTCAATATTAATGTTTTTAATTCGCATATATTTAAACTACGAACACAACAACTTGTCGACAATACTACTTATGAGCTATTAAGGAATATAAAAAATCAATTAAAAGAAGTTCAACAATATGGGGATGAAAATAGCTATATCAAGTTAAACGAGTATTTAAAACATTTGAAAAGTTATATTGAAAAACAAAGTAATATTACCAGTAGCAATCTTATTGATTTGATGAATAACTTAAGCACCTCTTCAAGAGAATCAATAGTTAATACTGAAGAATTTAATAAATTTAATGAATATCTACATGTACATAGAAAAATTGAAAATGAATTAAAAGAATCTTTGTTGAATTTAAAAAGTAAAGATAGAGGAATTATTTTTTTAGTTGGGTCTGTAGGTGATGGGAAGTCACATTTACTATCATATTTAAATAAATATCAACCTGAATTATTTAAAGATGTATTTATATATAATGATGCTACTGAAAGCAATAATCCTTATAAAACAGCAATTGAAACCCTGGTAGAAAAATTAACACAGTTTGAAAAAAATGAGATAAATAAGATAGTAATAGCTATTAATGTTGGTATGCTCAATAATTTAAACGAATACTTGAGAGCGAATAACATAAGCTTAGAAATTATAAAAACTATTGAGCAAAGTAATATTTTTTCAAATAAAGGTATGAACAATTTGTACTTTGGATTAGATAATATTTCAATAGTTTCATTTTTAAATGAAAAAGTATTTAATATTGAACAAAGTGAAGTTAAAAGTGAATTTTATGATGCAATTTTTAATAAGATTTTTTCTGAAGATATGGGTAATCCTTTTTATAAAGCTTTTATTGAAGATGATGGTTTTAATAGAAAAGAACCGATTTATCAAAATTATTTATTAATGTTAGATAAAAATGTTCAAACTACTATCAAATATTTAATTATTAAAACACAAATAGTAAATAAAAGAATCATCTCGACTAGAGCATTACTAAATTTTTTATATGACATTATAGTCCCAGAAATAAATCAAAGAAGTAATGATTCATTTTTAGTTAACATGCTATTTAATAGTAACGGTAAATCTTCGTTATTAACTTCAATGCACTTTCAAGATCCAGTGCTATTCCAAAGTGCTAAATTAGATAAACTTAATATTGAATTATTTAATACTCTCGATTTGCAAGCAAAGTGCGAACAACTTTTTGGAGAAGATAATTATAAAAAGGTGATGAGTTATTTATATTTGTTGGATGGTTTAGATCATAAACGACGATTTGAAATGATAGTAAGGTTACACTATTTGTTCGACTATACAGAATATGAACCTACTACTTTTATAAGTTTTATAAATATGATAAGTGATTTAAATACAAATAATGCTTTAAAAAAAGATATTTTAAATAAAGTAATATTAGCAATTTATAGATGGAAAGGTTCTCCTAAGAAAAATTATATATACAATGAAAGTCTAAAACCTGAGACAAGCATTCAAATTGGTTTAGAGTTTAAACCTAAGGTCCATTTAGTGTGTGTAAATGAAAAAAATAATTTGATAGTTCAACTTAAGGTTCAAGAATATATAGCTGAAATTGAAATGGACTATAATCTATTTAATTTATTGGAAAAAATAGAAGCTGGTTACGTTGTTAAAGAAAAAGATAAAATTGAAGCAATAGTATTCACTGAATTTGTAGATAGTATAATAAATAATCTTGAATCCAATGAAAATACAATTATTAAGTTACCTTCTAGTAACGAGACATATATAATTCATGATGGTTTTCTAGGTTATCAACTTGAGGAGGTTGACTAATGGATTTTAACGGCACTAATGCATTAATAAAACATTTAAAATTAGATGAAGGTTCTCCTAAATATAACAGAAGCTTTGATTATAATATACTTCCCTTTTTTACTCGACAAAACGAAAGAGCAAAATTTAAAAATGGATTCATGCCGATTATTGGGGCTATGGCTAGATACAGTTTAGGTTTAAAAATTGAATATAATCATGAAGACTATGATATAAGCAATATCTATGAAAATGTGGAGAGTGTAGGACATCTTGATGAAAATGAAAAAAACATGTTACTAAAAAGACTCTTTGATTTTGATAAGATATCTTCAATTAATCATCCTCGGATACTTAATTTTCAACCATTAAGTGAAGGTTCTGATAAAAAAGGAGAAATCAATATAGCTTTATATATAAGTAAAGCTTTTGATTTAAATAATAATTTAACTTGGAAAAACTTTATTAGTACAACCAAATCTCATAATTTAATGGAAAAAATGTTTTTTGATTCAATAAAAAAAATTGGTACTAAAGAAATAAAGAATAGTTTTGTCACATTACCAGATGATTTATTTACTACGCGAAAAGAAGACTTAGATTTTTTATTGAAACATAAAGATTTTGCTTTAAAAAATTTAGATAAATTCTTTGCTTTTTATTATTTTCAGTATATTACACAGACAGTTATCAATACTGATAATTTAAATAAAATTAAAAATGGAGTAGAGTTAGAGCCATTGTATTTCACATTAGATAGTGAAAAGTTATCCTCATCTAGGATTACATACAAAAAAGGATTCAATTATATTAAAGAGAGAAAAAAATATACTTTAACAAATGACAATTTAACAGGGTATTTAAATATTATAATTAAGGATATAAAAAATGACGATAAATTTTATTCATTAACAGAGATACTGAATTTTGATAATAATATGATAAAAAATATAAACTATGAATTATCTAAAATGATGAGGATTTATAAAGAAAAATTGTCTAAGGAAGATGAAATATCAGATGATTTCATGGAGAATTTAAAGGTCTTCAAAAAATGGTTATACACTGATTTGGATGCTGCTACTAGTTCGCGATATTCAAAATCAATAGACGAAATTGGAGACTTATATTTTCTAAAAAGTCGTGGTAGTTTAGGGAAAACATTGACAATCAGGAACGACTTATTAATATTATTAACTTCAATAATTGTTAAGGATGAAAAGAAATTAATTAAAGAAGTTTTTGTAGAGTTTGAAAAACGAGGAGTCTTTTTTGATCGATATACAAAAGAAGATGTAGTTAATTTCTACGAGAAAATGAATATTCTTGATAAGAAAAGTGATAGTGGGGAGGTAAAGTATGTCAAACCAGTTTTATAATTTTTTAGATAAAGAATTAAGAGCTTATTTAAATAGCACTTCTTTAAACGCAGGGGATAGGTTCTTTTTGATATTAAATAATGACGATGAAATAAGTAGCTTAAAAACAGCAATTGAAAATTCAAAGGATAAGAAAGTTAACAGCTTCAGATCAAATGAATTCAGCTTTGAAACTATTTATTATATGATAAACGATAAAAAAGTAATCTTTGTTTTCGCGCACGATGGCGTTACCAATGATTTTTTAGTGACTATAAGAAATAAAGTATCTTTGCAAAAAGGAGAATGGGAAAATTCAGTAGTTATTTTCTTGATGAAAGAGGACTTAGATAGTATAACAGGCGGCTCATTAGATTTATCTAAAAAAGGAGCACCATTCCATACTAATTCTCTAAAGCAAAACT